>DAITQD010000025.1:0-26220 GCA_036833255.1 Jatrophihabitantaceae bacterium | reverse complement strand
GTGGAGACGAGGGGAATCGAACCCCTAACCCCCGCCTTGCAAAGGCGGTGCTCTGCCAATTGAGCTACGTCCCCGTCCGGGGCGGTCAGCGCGAGGAGTCGGAGGTTGCCTCGCGCCAGAGCGCGGCGTCGGCCCGGCCCCGGCGCCGCTTGAGCGCGGCGGCCGCGGCGCCAGCCAAAGCCAGGACGAGTAGCAATGGCTTCTTCATGCCGACCACCCTTCTCATGCGCTGCATGCTGCGATCAGTTCCGCTTACCGTGGGCCTGGGAGGACTTGAACCTCCGGCCTCATCCTTATCAGGGATGCGCTCTAACCGTCTGAGCTACAGGCCCGTAAACACGAAGCGTGAGCCTACCGGGACGACTCGATGCGTTCCACACCGATTCCGCTCAACTCTCCGACAGGGTCAGTTCGATGCCGCCGACGAGGTCGGCGCAGAGGTTGTAGACCACCGATCCGACCGTCGAGAGCGCGATGAACAGCACGATGTTGACGACCCCGATGATTGCCGCGCCACCGAAGACGACGCCCGCAGTGACCGGCGCCGTGGATCCGGACCCGTTGATCGTGGTGACCGTGTCGTTGATCTTGGCGATGACGCCGGCCGCGTCGAGGACGCCGTACAGCACCCCCACGGCGATCAGCCACACGAAGAACAGGGCAATCGACAAGACGCAGGTGAACTTCAGCACGGTCCACGGGTTGATGTGGCGTAGTTGCAAGCGGGCCCGCCGAGGGCCGCGCGCGCGCTCGGTGCGGCTCGGCTTCGAGATCGGGGTGGGGCTCGGGCTCGGGGCATGGGCGGCGGCGAAGGAGTCCGCCGCGGCCGGCGCGGCGGGAACTGCCGGGACCGTCGCGGTCGGTGCTCCGGCGCCCGCATGGCGTGCAGCGGACGGGCCGCCAGAGACGGTCGCCGCACCGAACTCGCTGTCCGGCGTCACGGCGGGCCCCGCTTTCTGGCCGACGTAGGGCCGCGGTTGCGTTGTCATCGTCACTCCTGCTCGTCCGGCTCGTCGGCGTTGCGGGCGATGGCGACCAGGTTGACGCCCTCCGGCAGATTCATCAGGCGCACGCCCATGGTCTGCCGCTGTGCCCGCCGGACCTCCGCAGCCTTCGTGCGGATGACCACGCCGTCGGATGTGATCGCGTAGATCTCGTCCTGCGGGCTGACGGCGACGGCGCCGACCAACCCACCTCGGGTGGACACGATACGCGCCGTCAGGACCCCCTTGCCGCCTCGCCCTTGCAGGGGATACTCGCCGATCTTCGTGCGCTTTGCGTACCCGCCCTCAGTCGCCACCAAGATTTCGACGGTGTCGAGGGTGTCGCGCACCACCTCCATCGCGAGCAGTTCGTCGCCGGAATTGAACCGCATACCGAACACGCCGGAGGTCGCGCGGCCCATTGGGCGCAGGGTGTCGTCGTCGGCCCGGAACCGGATCGACATGGCCCGGCGGCTGACGAGCAGCAGGTCGTCGTCGGCCGAGATCAGCGCGGCGTCGATGAGTTCGTCGTCGCCGCGCAGGTTGATGGCGACAATGCCGCCGGTGCGGTTGGAGTCGAAGTCGATGAGCTTCGTCTTCTTGACCAAGCCGGCCTTGGTTGCCAGCACGAGGTACGGCGCGACCGTGTAGTCGCGGATCGTGATGACCTCGGCGATGGTCTCGTCCGGCTGGAAGGCGAGCAGGTTCGCCACGTGCTGGCCACGGGCGTTGCGGTTGGCTTCGGGGAGCTCGTAGGCCTTGGCCCGATAGACCCTGCCCTTGTTCGTGAAGAACAGGATCCAATCGTGGGTGGAGGTGACGAAGAAGTGCTCGACGATGTCGTCAGTCTTCAGCGCCGCGCCCTGCACGCCCTTGCCGCCACGGCGCTGCGCACGATAGAGGTCGGTCTTGGTCCGCTTCGCGTAGCCGGTGCGGGTGATCGTGACGACGACGTCTTCCTGGGCGATCAAATCTTCCATCGACACGTCGCCGTCGTAGGGCACCAGGCGGGTACGCCGCTCGTCCCCGAACTTGTCGACGATCTCGCCCATCTCGTCGCGGACGATCTGACGCTGCCGGCCCGGCCTGGCCAGGATGTCGTTGTAGTCCTCGATCTCGGCGGCTATCTCGTTGTGCTCGTCGATGATCCGCTGGCGTTCCAGGGCGGCCAGCCGACGAAGTTGCAGGTCGAGGATGGCGACGGCCTGGACCTCGTCGATCTCCAACAGCGCCATCAGTCCACCGCGGGCGGCGTCTGCGGACGGTGAACTGCGGACGAGCGCGATGACCGCGTCGAGTTGGTCGAGGGCCTTGAGCAGGCCGCGCAGGATATGGATGCGCTCCTCGGCCTTGCGCAGCAGATGCCGAGTGCGTCGGACGATGACCTCGACCTGGTGCTCGACGTAGAGGCTGATGAACTGGTCCAGGCGCAGGGTGCGCGGCACGCCGTCGACGATCGCAAGCATGTTCGCGCCGAACGTCGTCTGTAGCTGGGTGTGCTTGAACAGGTTGTTCAGCACTACCTTCGCCACCGCGTCGCGCTTGATCGTGACGACGATGCGCATGCCGATGCGGTCCGAGGATTCGTCGTTGATGTCGGCGATACCGGCGACCTTGCCGTCCTTGGCCAGCATCGCCATCGACTCGACGAGGTTGTCGGGGTTCACCTGGTAGGGAAGTTCGGTGACGACCAGGATGGTGCGGCCCTTGAGGTCCTCCTCGACGTTCACGACCGCGCGCATCCGGATCGAGCCTCGACCGGTGCGGTAGGCGTCCTCGATACCGTCGCGGCCGACGATCAGTGCCTTGGTCGGGAAGTCGGGGCCATGGACGAGCGCGAGCAACTGCTCGAGCAACTCCTCGTCGGTGGCGTCAGGGTGATCCAGCGCCCACGTGACGCCGGCTGCCACCTCACGCAGGTTGTGCGGCGGAATACGGGTCGCCATCCCGACCGCGATGCCCTCGGAGCCGTTGACCAGCAGGTTCGGAATGCGCGCCGGCAGGATGACCGGCTCGACCGTGTTGCCCGCGTAGTTCGGGATGAAGTCGACGGTCTCCTTGTCGATGTCGCGCAGCATCTCCATGGCCAGCGGTTGCAGGCGGCACTCGGTGTAGCGATAGGCGGCCGCCGGGTCGTTGCCGGGGGAGCCGAAGTTTCCTTGCGGGTCGATCATCGGGTAGCGCAGCGACCATGTCTGTGCCATCCGCACGAGGGCGTCATAGAGCGCGGTGTCGCCGTGCGGGTGATAGTTACCCATCACGTCACCGACGACGCGGCCGCACTTGACGAAGTTGCGGTCCGGCCGGAAGCCGGAGTCATACATTCCATAGAGAATCTTGCGGTGCACCGGCTTGAGGCCGTCGCGAACATCAGGCAAGGCCCGCCCGACGATCACCGACATCGCATAGTCCATGTAGCTGCGCTGCATCTCGCTCTGGATGTCGACGGGCTCGACGCGGTCATAACCCCCGCCGTCCCCGCCGGTGATATCGGTGATGTCGGTCATCTACTTATCTCCGCTCAAGTTGTCCCTTGTCTCCACCGCTCGCTGGCGCTCGGGTGGACCCTGCGGGCCAAACGCAAGCCTTCGGCGCGCGAGCGGGCTCTTCGCGCGAGCGCTCATCGCGTTGGTGGTCACTCCTACTACCCCCGGGGTCGCCCGTCGTTCGGACGTCACCATCTCCAGCACGTTAGATATCCAAAAATCTGACGTCGCGGGCGTTGCGAATGATGAACGAGCGCCGGGCCTCGACGTCCTCGCCCATCAGCACGCTGAACAATTCGTCGGCGGTCGCGGCGTCGTCGAGCGTGATCTGGCGCAGGATCCGGTTGGCCGGGTCCATCGTGGTCTCCCAGAGCTCCTTGGCGTTCATCTCGCCCAGACCCTTGTAGCGCTGCAGGGAATCCTCCCGGGCCATCTTGCGGCCCGACTCCTGCCCGATCTTGATCAGGCCGTCGCGCTCCTTGTCCGAGTACGCGTAGCCCGGATCACCCTTGCTCCACTTGATCTTGTACAGCGGCGGGGCGGCGAGGTAGACGTGCCCGTGCTCGATCAGCGGGCGCATGAACCGGAACAGCAGCGTGAGCAGCAGCGTGGTGATGTGCTGGCCGTCGACGTCGGCGTCTGCCATGAGCACGATCTTGTGATAGCGCAGCTTTGCGAGGTCGAAGTCGTCGTGGATGCCGGTGCCCATCGCCGTGATCAGTGACTGCACCTCGTTGTTCTTCAGCACCCTGTCGATGCGCGACTTCTCGACGTTGATGATCTTGCCGCGGATCGGCAGGATCGCCTGGAACATCGAGTCGCGGCAGGACTTGGCCGAACCGCCGGCCGAGTCGCCTTCGACGATGTAGAGCTCGCTGCGCTCGGGGTCGGTGGAGCGGCAGTCGGACAGCTTGCCGGGCATGCCCATCGTGTCGAGGGCATTCTTGCGGGCCAGCTTGCGCGCCTGCTGCGCCGCCTTGCGGGCCCGAGCCGCCTGGGAGGCCTTGGTGACGATGGTGCGTCCCTCGGCGGGATTGCGTTCGAACCAGTCGGCGAGCCACTCATTGCACACTCGCTGCACGAACCCCTTGGCGATGGAATTGCCAAGCTTGGTCTTGGTCTGCCCCTCGAACTGCGGCTCGCCCAGCTTGATCGAAACGATTGCGGCCAGGCCCTCACGGATGTCGTCACCGGTGAGCTTGTCCTCGTTGGGCTTGAGGATCTTTTTCTCCTCGGCCCACTTGTTGACCACCGTGGTCAGCGCCGCCCGGAAACCTTCCTCGTGCGTGCCGCCCTCGTGGGTGTTGATGGTGTTGGCGAAGGTGTAGACGCTCTCGCCGTAGCTCTCGTTCCACTGCATCGCGATTTCGAGCGACAGCCGGTTGGCGGTGTCCTCGGCCTCGAAGTTGATGACCGACTTGTGGATCGGGGACTTGGTGGCGTTGAGATGCCGCACGAAGTCTGCGATGCCACCGGCGTAGTGGTAGGTGACCTCCTTGGGCTGCGGCTTGCCGGGCCTGGTCGACGCGGCGTCATCCTCGGCCACGACCAGGTCGGCGCGCTCATCACGCAGCACGATCGTCAGGCCCTTGTTCAGGAAAGCCATCTCCTGCAAACGGCGGCTGATCGTCTCGAACGAGTAGGCGGTGGTCTCGAAGATCGCCGGGTCGGCCCAGAATGTCACCGTCGTGCCGGTGCGCCTGGACTTCTCGCCCCTGGTCAGCGGCGCCGCCGGGCGCTGATTTAGGTAGGGCTGCGACCAGCGGTAACCGTCCCGGTCGATCTCGACCTCGAGCCGGTGGCTCAGCGCGTTGACCACCGACACGCCCACGCCGTGCAGTCCGCCGGAGACCGCATAGGCCTTGCCGTCGAACTTCCCGCCGGCGTGCAGCATGGTGAGGATCACCTCGACCGTCGGCTTGTTTTGCGTCGGGTGCATGTCGACCGGCATGCCACGGCCGTTGTCCACGACCCGCACCCCGCCGTCGGCCTGGAGCGTCACATCGATGTGGTCGGCATGGCCGCCCAGCGCCTCGTCGACTGAGTTGTCGACGACCTCCCAGACCAGATGGTGCAGGCCGCGCTCGGACGTGGAGCCGATGTACATGCTGGGGCGCTTGCGGACCGCCTCCAGTCCTTCGAGGACCTGGATCGACCTTCCGGTGTACTCGTTCTTGGCGGCGCTGCTTGCCACGGGCACGAACCTCTCTTGGCCATTGGACGCGACCGGAGAATCGGATCTTCCCGGCGTTTGGCGCAATTCAGACACGAACGTGGGGCGCCGAAGCACATGTCGCATGCGCGCCGCCAACCCCGCTCTTTCAACTCCAGTCTAGCCCACAGCACCGACACGATAGTGCCTCAACGCGCCTGACCTCGCCACAGAGACTCCGAGCCACGCTTCGCACGGTACCCCATGCACGAGCCGGTCGACCAACGGTGAGCGCGCGATCAGCGCGCGGACACCGGCCGGTCAACCGTAGGTGTCGCGTGGCCCACGGGTGCCGCGGACCGAGAAGCCGCCGTGCTTCCACGACGGCCCCACCGGGCCGGTGATGATCAGCTTGGTGACGACGTCGGGACCAAGTTCGGCTACCAACCGCGAGAGCAACGCCGCAGTGAGTAGGCGCAACTGGGTGGCCCACGCCGTGGACTCGGCGCTCACCTTCAACTCGCCGTCGCGCAGCCCGATCGGCATGCTGTGTGCCGCTACGTCCTCACCGACCAGGACCGCCCAGTCCGCGAAGACCCTGGCTTCGGCGAGCGGTAACTGCCAGCCGCGGTCCTCGACGTAGCCGGCGAGCACCGTGCCCACCCGCTGCGGGTCGTTCTCGTCGGGCGCCGGGCCTGAGTAGCCGCCCCGCCGAATGCCAGTTGCCGTGTCATCGCCGGGGGGCCGGCGCTTCGTCTTTCGACCTGGCCGGGCGCGCGCGATTTGCCTGGCATCACTCAAGGCCGACCGGGCCAGGTCACCGCTCACGGCCGTGGGTTCGCTCCCGTCGCGCGAATCAGCGGACACGGCGCACCTCACCGTCGTGCACGTCGAAGCGGGCGCCCTGCAGTTGGTCGGGAACATCCGAGGCGACGGCGGCCGTGATCACCGCCTGCTCGGCCTTGCTCGCGACCAGGGCGAGTTGCTCGCGCCGGTTGACGTCCAACTCGGCGAACACGTCATCGAGCACGAGGACGGGTTCGGCCCCCGCGGGGTAGTCGGCGCGCAGCAGCTCATAGCTGCCCAGTCGCAATGCCACTGCCGCCGACCAGGACTCGCCGTGGCTGGCGTAGCCACGCAGCGCCAGCTCGCCCAACCCGAGGTCGAGGTCGTCGCGGTGCGGCCCGACGAGGTTTACCCCACGTTCCAGCTCGGCCGGCCGCATCCGGGCCAGCTCCGCGAGCAACGCCGCCTCGAGGAGTGCGGCATCAGGCAAAGCCTCAACCGCCAGCGGCGTACCGCTCGGCTCGCCGAGCGCCGCCCCGAGTGAGCTGCGGTAACCCAACGTCAGCTCGACGCTGGCCGGCGCGAGCTGAACGTAGGCGGCCGCGGCGTGTGGGCGCAGCGCGGCGACCGCAGCAAGGCGGGCCGCCAGCAGTTGGGCGCCGTGGTGGGCGAGATGGCCGTCCCATACGTCCAGGGTGCCCAACTCGGAGCCGCCACCCCCAGCGCGGCGAGCGGCGCCGGAGGACTTGAGCAATGCGGCCCGCTGCTTGAGCACCCGCTCGTAGTCGGCACGCACCCCGGCCATGCGGGGGGAGCGCGCGACGACCAGTTCGTCGAGGAAGCGCCGGCGTTCGCTCGGGTCTCCGCGCACGATCGCAAGATCCTCGGGCGCAAACAGCACCACGCGCAGCGCACCGAGCACGTCGCGGGCCCGCGGCATGGCCGCTCCGTTCAGTTTCGCCCGGTTGGCCCGTCCCGGCGTGATCTCGACCTCGACCCGCAGTTCGCGGCCATCGGCCACGATCGCCGAGCGGAGGACGGCACGCTCGGCCCCGCTGCGCACGAGCGGGGCGTCGCTCGGTACCCGGTGGCTGCTCAGCGTCGCGAGATAGCCGAGGGCCTCGACGAGATTGGTCTTGCCCTGCCCGTTGGCCCCGACGAGTACCGACGGGCCCGGGTCGAAGGCCACGTCCGCTGAGCGCCAATTGCGAAAGTCGCTTACCGAGAGGTGCCGGACGTACACGGCACCCCTCAGCCTGGCAGCCGGACGGGCATGATCAGATACGTGTAGTCGGCGCCATCGGCACCGGAAGCATCCGGGCGCAGCACCACCGGCTTGTTCGACGAGGTGAACAGCAGTCGGGCCGAGCCGGAGGACAGCGCCCCCAACCCGTCGAGCAGGAACTGCGGATTGAAGGCTGTCGTGATCGGCTCGCCCTCGTAGTCCACCTCGAGTTGCTCCTCGGCACGGCCCTCATCATCGCCGCCCGCGCTGAGCGCGACCGAGCCGTCGGTGAACTCCAGGCGAACCGGCGCGTTCCGGTCGGCGACGAGGGCAACGCGCTTGACGGCCTCGACGAGCGGAGCTACGGCAACCTCAGCGGTGGACGCCCAGTCGGTCGGCAGCAGCGAGCGGTAGGCCGGGAAGGTCGCATCCAGCAGCCGGGTGGTGGTGCGGCTGGCGCGGCCGTTGGCGGCGCCGGAGAATCCCATGATTCCTTCACCGGTGCCGCCGGCCGACGACAGCGCGATCATCATCGTTTCACTGTGCGACAGGCTCTTCGCGGCGTCGGCGAGGGTGCGCGCGGGGACGAGAACCTGGACCGGTTCGACGGACGGGTCGCCCGGGTTCCAGGCGAGCTCGCGCACCGCCAGTCGGTAGCGGTCAGTGGCGGCGAGGGTGAGCCGGTCTCCCTCGATCTCGAGGCGGACGCCGGTGAGCATCGGCAGGGTGTCGTCGCGACCCGCCGCGATAGCGACCTGGGCGACGGCAGTGGCGAACTCACTGCTCCCCACGGTGCCGGCTGTGGTCGGCATCGTCGGCAACCTCGGGTAGTCCTCGACGGGCATGGTCGGCAGGGTGAATCGCGCCGCGCCGCACGAGATCGTCAGCCGCGACCCGTCGACGGTAACGTCGACCGGATGGGGGGGCAGCGCCCGGGTGATGTCGGCCAGTAACCGGCCCGACACCAGCGCCTGCCCCGGGGCCGCTGCCGCGACCTCGAGGTCCACCTCGGTGGACGCCTCCAGGTCGAAGCCGGAGATCGTGAGTTGCTCGTCGGTGACGCAGAGCAGCAGGCCGGCGAGCACCGGAATGGTCGGGCGCACAGACAGGCTCCGGGCGGCCCACGCCACGGCGTCGGCCAGTGGGTCGCGCTCTACCCGGAACTTCATCGTGCCTCCATCGAGGTGCCGACCGAAGGGTTATCCCCAGGTCGTGGCTGGTGTGTGCAGTAGCCGTTGGCTATCAAGAACTAGTGCTTAGCGTCTGTCGTCATCGCAGCTGTGGAAACTGTGGACAACCCGCTGCACGCTAGCGTTCCCGGGCTGCGGAGTTGTGGAGGGCCACCCTGACATCATCCCCCGATGCTCCGACAGTGAGTGCCCAACGGCGCTCGGGCGCCGGTAATCCACTGCACGGCGCAAGTTGTCCACAGCGATGCCCACAGTCTGCGGCGAGATCACGCGCGGGCCCGCACCTTGATGCGACTGGTCAGCTCGGTGATCTGGTTGTAGACGGTGAGCTTCTCGGCCATCTGGGTGCGGATCTTGCGATCGGCATGCATGACGGTGGTGTGGTCGCGGTTGCCGAACTTCTCACCGATCTTCGGCAGCGACAGGTCGGTGAGCTCGCGGCACAGGTACATCGCCATCTGTCGTGCGCCGACCAGCACCCGGCTGCGGGAGCTGCCGGTGAGGTCGTCGATCGACACGGCGAAGTACTCGGCAGTCACGGCCATGATCGTCGACGCGGTGATCTCCGGAGCAGCGGAGTCGCTGATGAGGTCCTTGAGCACGGCTTCGGCCAGCCCCATCTCGACGGGCTGCCGGTTGAGGCTCGCGAAGGCGGTGACCCGGATGAGCGCACCCTCGAGTTCGCGGATGTTGCTCTGGATCTTCGACGCGATGAACTCGAGCACCTCCGGCGGCGGGTTCATGCCCTCCTGGGCGGCCTTCTTGCGCAGGATCGCGATGCGGGTCTCGAGGTCGGGCGCCTGCACGTCACTGATCAGGCCCCACTCGAATCGCGTGCGCAGCCGGTCCTCGAGCGAGGAGAGCTGGCGTGGCGACTTGTCGGAGCTGATCACGATCTGCTTGTTCGCGTTGTGCAAGGTGTTGAACGTGTGGAAGAACTCCTCTTGGGTGCGCTCGGCGCGCTCAAGGAATTGGATGTCGTCGATGAGCAGCAGGTCGACCGAGCGGTACCTGCTCTGGAACGCCTGCATCTTGTCATCACGCACCGAGTTGATGAAGTCGTTGGTGAACTCTTCGCTGGACACGTAGCGCGTGCGAAGTCCGGGCAGCAACCGCTGCGCGTAGTGCCCGATCGCGTGCAGCAGATGGGTCTTGCCCAGGCCCGAGTCGCCGTAGATGAACAGCGGGTTGTAGGCCTTGGCCGGCGCCTCGGCCACCGCCACGGCCGCGGCGTGGGTGAAGCGGTTGCTCGAACCGATGACGAATGTGTCGAACGTGTACTTCGGGTTCAGCCTGGCATCACGGTCGTTGAAGGAACTCGGTCCATGTCGTCCCGTGTAGCCACCGAGTTGCTGCCTGACCCGGGTCGGCGGTTCCCACTCGTCGGGGTCCTCCGGAACCAGGTAGGAGTTCTGGCTGTCGCCGCCGCCGGCCTCGGCACGTTCGTCGGGGTTCTGCACGGTGACAGCGACGCGGATGTCGCGGCCGAGTTCCTCGCTGAGCGCGGCTGCAATCTGTAACCGCAGCCGGTTTTCGAGGTAATCCTTGGTGAATTCGTTCGGCGCGGAGAGCAGCGCGGTGTCCTCGACCAGGCCGAGAGGGCGCGTCAAGCCGATCCAAGCCTTGTGCTGCGGGCGGATCGAGTCGTCGGCGTCGAGGCGCTTCTGGACCCTGCTCCACACGTCGACGAGTTCGGTGGTGTCGTCCACAGGCCGGGTCCACTCCAGGTGCTGGTGATCGTGCGAATCGCTGTGCGGCAGTGCCTTGTGACCTTCTCACGGCCTGGAGTCGTCGCGAAATCCACAGAGTTTTCCACAGGCTGTGTATAAACACGCCCCTGTAGTCAATCCGTCCCCAACGGATTCGCATGTCACCCGACGCGGGGTGACACGGTGCCGGAACCTAACAGCGTGGCTCGGACCTGGACAATAGGTATCGGCGTGTCGTTCGCGAACCTGCCATGAGCAGGGTGGTTTTGGGGATTTTGTCCGGCCCGAGTTTGACCGCGACCGGCTGCGATCCGTACCGTAGACGAGCCCGTGAGATCCGGCGTCTTGCTTGTCCTCATCGGCGCTACTTCAGCTTGCAGGCCACACCCACGTGGTCACCTGGAGTGGGATGAGACGACCTTTTCGACGATGGAGTCCGACCGTGACCAAGCGCACCTTCCAGCCGAACAACCGTCGACGCGCGAAGACCCATGGCTTCCGGCTGCGGATGCGTACCCGTGCCGGGCGCGCCATCATCTCGGCCCGCCGCCGCAAGGGCCGCGGCGAACTGTCGGCCTGAGCCGGCAGCCAGTCGCCCGCAATCTAGCTAAGATGCTGCCGCGCGAGCACCGGCTACGGCGCTCGAACGAGTTCGCTGCGGTCCTCCGATCGGGCGCGCGCGCGCGCCGCGGCCAGCTGCTCGTGCATCAGCAGCGGGTGCTCAGCGACGGCCCTGCCACCGTGGGCCTGGTGGTGGGCAAGTCGGTTGGGGGCAGCGTTGTGCGTCATCGGGTGAGTCGACGTTTGCGCGCGCAGCTGGCCCTGCGACTGGACGCGCTTCCCAACGGAAGCGGCACGGTAGTGCGGGCGCTGCCTGGCGCGGCGCAGGCGACTTCGGCCGAACTCGGTGACGATCTGCACGCGGCATTGCGCCGACTGGCGCGCTCGCAATGAGCCCGCCGGCGCGCGTGGCGCTCGCCCTGATCGGCTTCTATCGCAGCGCGATCAGCCCGATCCGGCCCCCGGCATGCCGTTACACACCACCGTGTAGCGCCTACACGGCCGAGGCGATCGAACGCTTCGGTCTGGCGCGAGGTGCCTGGCTGGGGCTGCGGCGGCTGCTGCGCTGTCACCCGTTCCACACCGCCGGGCACGACCCCGTCCCATCGCTCGTTGCCAAGACTGGTAGCAGCCCTGTCAGTTCCCGCCAGTCGGTCCACCCGACCGGCCGCCTAGGAGAATTTTAGTGTTCGATTTCCTCTATACCGCGGTCTCGTGGGTGCTACTGCGCTGGCACAGCCTGTTCAGCCTTTTTCTCAATGAGGACAGCGGCCTGAACTGGGCACTGTCGATCGTCTTCCTGGTGGTCACGGCCCGGCTGCTGCTGTTCCGGGTGTTCCTCAAGCAGGTGCACTACCAGCGACACATGCAGGAGATGCAGCCCAAGATCCAAGACTTGCGCAAGAAGCACAAGGACGACAAGGCCGAGATGCAGCGCGAGATGATGAAGCTGCAGCAGGAGCAGGGCTTCAACCCGTTGTCGGGTTGCCTGCCGATGTTCCTGCAGATCCCGATCTTCATCGGGCTCTATCACGTGCTGCGCCACCTCGCCGCGGCCGCGACATCGACCTACCAAGCCCACCATCCCGACCGGCTGCACCTGTACAGCTTCAGCGACCACCAGACGATCAGTGCGGCCAAGGCGGATCTGTTCGGCGCGCCGCTCGCCGCGCGCCTGACCGACACGCCACACCAGATCACCGACCTGCTGGGCGGCCACCTGGGCGTCACCCGGGTCGTCATCCTCATCTTGGTGATCATCAGCTCGGCCGCGACGTACATGACCCAGCGGTTGGTGCGCAGCGGCGCGACGACGACGCCAGAGGGCACCGCGGCCACCATCCAGAAGTTGATGCTGTACGTGATCCCGGTGATGACCCTCGGTTCGGGTCTGTTCTTCCCGCTGGGCGTGCTGCTGTATTGGTTCACCAGCAACCTGTGGACGATGTCCCAGCAGTACTACATCAACAGGTTCCATCCGCACCCGGACAAGGACAAGACCGCGCCCGTCGCGGGCGAACTCGGCCGGACCCTCGCGCCCAAGGTCGGCCAGCGGCCCACGCACTCCACCAAGGCCAAGCCGCCCACGACCTCACTCGTCAAGACAGTCGAGACCGAGGACACGCCCGCCGTCGCGCCGACACGCAACGCACCGCGCCCCGGCCAGCGTCCGCAGCGGCAGGGCGGCAACCGGCCGCCGGCCAAACGCCCCAGCCAGGCCAAGAAGCGCCGCTGAACCCCCGCCGTCGGCGACGGCGGCACCCCGCAATTCTGGAGAGGACGCAATTCGTGAGTGACACCGAGGTGGTAGCAGACGAATTCCCCGAAACCGACGGATCTCCCGAAACCGACGACGTGAATGCGCTGCTTGTCCAGGAGGGCGACATCGCGGCGGACTACCTCGAACGCCTGCTGGACATTGCTGACTACGACGGCGACATAGACCTCGATGTAGAGAACGACCGCGCCATCGTCGCCATCGTCGGGACCGATCTTGCGCCACTGGTCGGCACCCGTGGCGAGACGCTGGACGCGCTGCAGGAACTCACCCGGCTCGCGGTCCAGCAGAAGACCGGCAGCCGTAGCCGACTGATGCTCGACGTGAGCGGCCACCGCCAGGCTCGGCGCGCCGAACTGTCGGCGCTCGCCACAGACACCGCCGCCCGCGTCCTCGACTCGGGTGAATCTGCCCGGCTGGCGCCGATGAACCCCTTCGAGCGCAAGGTCGTGCACGATGCCGTCGCCGTCATCGACGGGGTGCGCAGCGAGTCCGAGGGCGAGGAGCCGAACCGGCGGGTCGTCATTCTCGCCGACAAGTGAGCTGGCGGGGCCTGCTCGGCCAATGCTGGTGACCGGCGCTGACCACCGGCGAACCCTGCCCCCAGCGGCCGAGTCAGTTTTCCGAGACCGACTGGATCTCGCTCGCCGCTTCGCAGATCTGCTCGCCACCGACGCCTTGACGCGCGGTCTCATCGGCCCCCGCGAGGTGCCCCGGCTGTGGGAGCGCCACCTGCTCAACTGTGCCGTCGTCACCGACCTGCTGCCACCCGGCGCGCGCATCGTCGACGTGGGAAGCGGCGCCGGTCTGCCCGGTGTCGTGATGGCTATCCGGCGCCCCGACCTCCAGGTGGACCTCGTCGAGCCGCTACAACGGCGGGTCGCATTTCTCGATGAAGTGGTGCGTAGGCTCCAGTTGGCCGACGCCATCCGGGTCCTCCGAGGTCGCGCCGAACAGGCCCAGATGGTGGCCGAGGTGGGTGATGCGGAATGGGTGACCGCTCGGGCGGTAGCGCCCCTGGACCGATTGGTGAGATGGTGCCTACCGCTGCTGCAACCCGGCGGTCGGCTGCTTGCCCTCAAGGGCTCGTCCGCGGCGGCGGAGCTCACCGAGCACCGCGCCGTGTTGCACCGCTTGGGCGGCCGTGACATGAAGGTTGTTCAATGCGGCACCGGCGTTCTCGCGCAACCGACGGCGGTCGTCGTTCTTCGGTGTCGCTCCACGATTGCCCGACCAAGAAAGAAGGGGCTGGCATGACGGAGTCACCTGCAAACGAGGCGACCGCCGCGTCAGATGCTGTTTCACGTGAAACGCCCTCCGAGCTTGTTTCACGTGAAACCGAGTTCGACACTCCCATTGCCCGCGAGGCTGCCCAGGCGCTGCACGTGCTCAACGTGCGGCAGGAGCAGTGGCCGCGGCCGCCCGCGACGCGAGTCATGACGGTTGCCAACCAGAAGGGCGGCGTCGGCAAGACGACGACCGCCGTGAACGTCGCTGCCGCGTTGGCGCTTCATGGACTCCGGGTGCTATTGATCGACCTTGACCCACAGGGCAACGCGAGCACTGCGCTGGGCGTGGCGCACGGCGTTGGCACCCCGTCGGTCTACGACGTCCTGCTCGGCGGTAGCGCCCTCGCCACGGTCGCCACCTCAGTCGATTTCGCCGACACCCTGCATTGCGTGCCGGCCACCCTCGACCTCGCTGGAGCCGACATTGAGCTCACCTCGCAGGTCGCGCGCGAATACCGCTTACAGCGAGCGGTCGGGGCATTCCTCGACGAGGGGCACGGGTTCGACTACATCTTCATCGACTGCCCGCCGTCGCTCGGACTGCTGACCCTGAACGCACTCGTCGCTGCCCGGGAGGTCCTCATCCCGATCCAGTGCGAGTACTACGCACTGGAAGGCCTGGCCCAACTGATGAACACAGTCGAGTTGGTCCGGGCGCACCTGAACCCGGACCTGGCAGTGACCACGGTGCTGCTGACCATGTATGACAGCCGCACCCGTCTCGCTGACCAGGTGGCCGATGAGGTGCGCAAGTACTTCGCCGAACTGGTCCTCTCCCCGGTTATCCCACGCAACGTCCGGGTATCGGAGGCCCCCGGGTTCGGGCAGACGGTGATGACCTACGACCCTGGCTCGCGTGGCGCGGTCGGGTATCTTCAGGCGGCTCGCGAGCTCGCCGAACGCGGTGCCGGGGCCACGAGGGACCAGAAGCAGAAGGAGTCTGACGCGTGAGCGAGCGCAGCGAACGAGCCGATCGGCGCAGTACCAACAAGAATCGCCGTGGCGGCCTGGGCAGAGGCCTGGGTGCACTCATTCCCACCGCACCGGTGAGCGAACCGGGTGCGCTCCTACGGCCTGGCCCCGCCGACCTCTACTTCGGCACGCCGAGCCCGACCACGACGCCAGATCCGGCGCTCTCGACGGACACCGGCCCGCAGACCGGGGAGGAGTCCACCGACGGCCCACTGCCCGTCCCTGGCGCGACGTTCGCGCAGTTGCCGATCGCCAGCGTGCATTCCAATGCCAGGCAGCCCCGTCAGGCGTTCGACGAGGACGCCCTGGCCGAGCTGACCCACTCGGTGCGGGAGTTCGGTGTGCTTCAGCCGATCGTGGTGCGCGCCGACGAGGACGGCTACGAACTCGTTATGGGGGAGCGGCGCCTGCGGGCGGCCAGCGCCGCCGGCCTGGACACGATTCCGGCGATAATCCGCTCCACCGCCGACGACGCCATGCTGCGCGACGCCCTGCTCGAGAACATCCACCGCGCGCAACTCAACCCGTTGGAGGAAGCGGCCGCCTACCAACAACTGCTCGAGGAGTTCGGCAGCACCCACGACGAGCTCGCCCAGCGCCTCGGTCGCAGCCGTCCCCAGGTCAGCAACACCATTCGGCTGCTGAACCTGCCGATACCGGTCCAGCGCCGGGTCGCGGCCGGTGTGCTCTCGGCCGGGCATGCACGGGCGCTGCTCGGCCTGGACGACAAGGAACTGCAGGAAGCCCTGGCGATCCGGATCGTGGCCGAGGGTCTCTCGGTACGCGCTACCGAAGAACTAGTCGCGCTGGGTGCCAGTGGCCATGGCGACCCGAAGCACAACCGCCGCGCACCTACGCACCGCATCACCGCGCCCGGCGTCACCGAACTCGCCGACAAGCTCTCCGACGCCTTCGACACCCGGGTCCGGGTCGAGATCGGTCGGCGCAAAGGCAAGATCACCGTCGAATTCGCGTCGGTCGACGACTTGGAGCGCATCGTCGCGGTGATGGCGCCGCAACTGGCTACCCGCCGGGGCGAGCCTGATGCTCAACCTGGGCCGAACCGCGCGTAGCTGACGAGGTCCTCGAGTGGGCGCCGACCACGACGCAGCGATGGGGAACGCAGGTCCGGCGCTGAGTGGCCCAGGCTGATCACCCCGATCGGCGTCAGTCGCTGCGGCACCGCGAACGCCGCACGCAGCCCATCCCACTTCTCGCGCGGCACGCCGAAGAAGCACGCAGCCAACTCGGCGTCGACCGCGGCAAGCAGCAGGATCATCGCCGCCATGCCGGCATCGATGTCCCAATACGGTACTGGCCAGTGCGACTCGTCCCGATCGTGCCAACCCTTGTCGGGCTCGGCATACCGGTCGAAATAGGCCTCCTTGTCGGAAAACACCACAATCAGCACAGGCGCGGTCTTCATCCGCGTCCGCCAGGTGTCGGGCTCGCCCCCCGCCGTCGCGTGCCAGAACGCGGCGCGCGATGTTATGTCGTCCAGCACCAGGAATCGCGAGCCCTGGGTGTGGCCCGCCGAGGGGGCCCTCGCGGCGAGGCTGAGCAATGCGTTCAGGGCTTCGCGTGGAATCGGCCGATCGGGATCATAGGTTCGAATCATGCGGCGCGTGAGCACCGCTTCACGCAACTCCATGATCCGACCCTGCCACGAATATCCGATGGGGGGCGACGCGTGGTGTGCAATTGTTTGCAGGTGGACCTCAGGCAATCGCGCAAGCTCGAGAACGTGTGTTACGACATCCGGGGACCGGTGCTCGAGGAGGCCAAGCGGCTCGAGGAAGAGGGCCGGCGCATCATCAAGCTCAACATCGGCAACCCCGCACCGTTCGGTTTCGATGCGCCGGACGACATTCTCGTCGACGTCATCCGAAACCTGCCCAACTCGCAGGGCTACTCCGACTCGCAGGGGCTGCTGTCGGCACGCACCGCGATCGTCCAGCATTACCAGGCGCGCGGCGTCGACGCCGTGCACGTCGACGACATCTGGCTCGGCAACGGGGTCAGCGAGCTGGTCACCCTGTCGTTGCAGGCAATGCTCGACGATGGCCACGAAGTTCTCGTGCCCGCGCCGGACTACCCGCTGTGGACGGCGTCGACCGGCCTGGCCGGCGGAAGGCCGGTGCACTACCTCTGCGACGAGGCGACCGGTTGGCTGCCCGACATCGACGACATGCGCGCCAAGATCACGCCGAACACCAAAGCGATCGTCGTTATCAACCCCAACAACCCGACCGGTGCGGTCTACCCGGTAGGGGTACTGGAACAGATAGCCGATCTCGCGCGCACGCACGGCCTCGTCGTCATGGCTGACGAGATCTATGACAAGGTCCTCTACGGCGACGCGATCCACGTGCCGTTCGCCGCGCTGGCACCCGACGTCTTCACGCTGACGTTCAACGGGTTGTCGAAGGCCTACCGGCTCGCGGGTTTCCGCTCCGGCTGGCTGATGGTGAGCGGCCCGAAGCGGCATGCGACGAGCTACCTCGAGGGCATCGCCATCCTCGCCAACATGCGCCTGTGCGCGAACGTGCCCGGGCAGCATGCGATCCAGGTGGCGCTCGGCGGGCGGCAGAGCATCCACGACCTGGTCCTACCCGGCGGCCGACTGCTCGAGCAACGCGATGCGGCGATGCGCGCGCTGCGGGCGATCCCCGGAGTCAGCTGCGTCGAACCCCAAGGCGCGCTCTACGTCTTCCCGCGGCTGGATCCCGAGGTGTATCCGATCAAGGACGACCAGCAGTTCGTGTTGGAGTTGCTGCGCGAGCAGCACGTCCTGGTCGTGCAGGGCAGCGGCTTCAACTGGCCGCATCCGGACCACCTGCGCATCGTCACCCTGCCGCGCGCTGACGACCTCACCGAGGCGATCGGGCGGATCGGTGAGTTCCTCGCGAGCTATGACAGCAGCGCCTGAGCGGCAACCGCTCGCGCCCGCGCCCGGTTGTTGCCTACGCTCTGTCAAGGAGGCCCATCTGGCAGGAGATTGCTGGTGTCGCGTCGGCTGGTGAACATAACGCTCGACAATCTCGACGACCTGCCGAGCCGCTGTCGGTCGTGTGTCTTCTGGGAACTCGACCCGGTGTCCGGCAAGCGCGCCTGCGACACCGGGGCCGCGGAGTTGGAGAAGGAGGCGTGGGTGTCCGACACGCTGCTCGAATGGGGCAGTTGCGGCCAGCTCGTCTACGTCGACGATGCACCGGCCGGGCACGTCCTTTACGCCGCGCCGGCGTACGTGCCGCGCGCCGCCGCCTTCGCGACCTCGCCGGTCAGCCCGGACGCCGTCCTGCTGATGACGGCGCGCCTGCGGCCTGAGTTCACCGGGGGCGGCTTGGGCCGGATGCTGCTGCAAGGTGTCGCGCGCGACGTCGCGCAGCGCGGGATCAAGGCGATCGAGGCCTTCGGGCGGGCGGAGCAGCCCGCTGGTCCCGAGGTGCCCGCAGAATGGGCTGCGCCACCCCCCAAGGCAAGCGAGCAGCCCGACGAGCGCAGCTGCGTGTTGCCCGCCGACTACCTTCTGGCGGTCGGCTTCAAGACAGTGCGGCCGCACCCCCATACGCCGCGGCTGCGCCTGGACCTGAGGACGACCGTGTCCTGGAAGGAGGACGTCGAATACGCGCTCGATCGGCTGCTGTCCTCGATACAGGCGCCGGTGCTCACCCCCCGCTGACAGCGTGCGCTCGCCGACCCGGCGGCAGCTCAAACCACTGCACCACGACAGGTTCGCTACCCCGAACGAGCCTCAGCCGTCCGGCCCAACCCCAGCCGGAATCCGCATAACTCCCGTCGGGAAATCGTCGGAGAGCGGCAGGTACAGCCGTTGCACCGCGACGAGCAGCCCCTCGGCCACGGTGTCACGGAAGCGCGGATCGACGAGCAGCGGCCGGTCGATGGGCGAGCTGAGGTAGCCGAGTTCGACGCGGACCGTGGGCATGCGGGTCAGCCGCAGCAGCTCCCATGCCTTGCCGTGGGTGTGCGCGTCGAGCAACCCGGTCCGGGCGACGAGTTCGCGCTGTACCAGGTCGGCGAGACGCTCGCCGATCGTCGAGCTGGATTCGGCGCCGTAGTAGTAGGCGGCCAGACCGTGCGGCCGAGGCGAGGCGACGCCGTCGACATGCAGCGAGATGACAAGGTCGGCGCCTACGGCGTTGGCCAAGCCCGCGCGCTGCGCGTCGGTGGCCCCGTTACCCGGTCCGCGGGTCATGAGCGTGGTGACGCCGAGGGCGGTGAGGCGTCCTTCCAGGCGTGCGGCGAGATCCCAGGCGATCTCGGCCTCAGTCACGTCGCCGTGTACGAAACCGTCGTCGTCGCCGCCGTGGCCGGGGTCGATCACGATCCGCTTGCCCAGCAGATTCGGGCCTGAGGCCGCGACCGCCACCATCTCACGCAGCAGTTGTGGGCGCCCACCGACGACTCGTCGACCCAGCTGGCGCAGTGCTCGCAGGGTGGCCGGCCCGCAGATCCCGTCCGCGACCAGCCCGTAGTCGCGCTGAAACGAACGGGTGCCTTCGGCGGTCGATGCCCCAAAGATGCCGTCGGCCCGCACCAGGTTGTAGCCGAGCTCGAGCAGCTGTGTCTGCAGGGCGCTCACGTCGTCGCCGACGAACAGTTGGCCCGGAGCGTGCGACAGCACGCGGTCGCCGAGCCGCCAGTGGGCGCCGGTGAGGGCCGTGTAGGTCTCGCCGCCCACGGTGCCGTCGACGGAGATGCCGCGGCGCTGCTGGAAATGGCGCACCGCGAGCTCGGTGGTGTCGTCGAAACGGTCTGCAGCCGCGGTATCGGTGTTGTCGAGCAGCCCGAGGGTCGCGAGCATGCACCGCACCTCGGCGACGGCACGGCCGGCATCGCCGCGGCGGATCTGCTGCATAACGAAATGGTCCTCGCGACGGGTGTCGATGGGCTCGTCGGCCATTGTGCCCCAGCCGCGGCCGGTCACCGAAATGAGGCCGCCCTGGGGTGCTGCACACCACCGCAATACGGCGAACGGCGACCGTCACGGGGGTGGTGGCGGTCGCCGTATTGCGCCGGTCAGGCGACGAACTCGGTGAGCTCCTTGAGAATGGCGGCCTTGGGGCGGGCGCCGACGATCGACTTCACGATCTGGCCGTCGGAGAACACCGACATGGTCGGGATGGACATGATCTGGTAGTCGCGGGCGATGCCCGGGTTCTCGTCGATGTTCACCTTGACGACGGTGATCTTCCCCGCGTACTCGCCGGCGATCTCATCGAGCACCGGGCTGACCTGACGGCACGGACCGCACCACTCCGCCCAGAAGTCGACGAGCACCGGTCCGTCGGCCTGCAGCACATCGGTGGCGAAGCTGGCGTCGGTGACGGTCTTGGTGTTGTTGCCCATGCTGTGTCTCCTGCTCCTGTTGGCTTACTGCTCTAACGCCGAACCGGCGCCGGTTGATTCCGCAGCGGCGTCGCTGACGACTTCCCCACGGGTGTCGGCAAGCGCGGCCAGGTAGCGCTCGGCGTCGAGTGCCGCCTGGCAGCCGGTGCCGGCCGCGGTGACGGCTTGACGGTAGACGTGATCGACGACATCACCGGCGGCGAATACGCCGTCGAGGTTCGTGCGGGTTCCGGTCGTCGTCACGAGGTACCCCTCGTCGTCGAGATCGACCTGGCCCTTGACGAGTTCGCTGCGCGGTTCGTGGCCGATCGCGATGAACAGACCGCCGACGGCAAGCTCACGTTCGTCGCCGGTGACGGTGTCGCGCAGCCGGATCCCGTTGACCGAGCCCTCGCCGGCGATGCCGATCACCGCAGAGTTCCAGGACCAGCGGATCTTCGGGTTCGCCTCGGCTCGCTCGACCATGATCCGGCTCGCCCGCAGCGAGTCCCGGCGGTGCACGACGGTGACGGACTTGGCGAAGCGGGTCAGGAACGTCGCCTCCTCCATGGCCGTGTCGCCGCCGCCGACCACGGCGATGTCATGGTCACGGAAGAAGAACCCGTCGCAGGTGGCGCACCACGAAACACCGTGGCCGGAGAGCTCGTTCTCACGCTCGATGCCGAGCTTGCGGTAGGCCGAGCCCATGGCCAGGATCACCGCGTCCGCGGTGTACTCGGCGTCGTGCGTCCGTACCACCTTGACCGGGCCGCTGAGCTCGACCGAGACGACGTCGTCGCTGACCAGTTCGGCGCCGAACCGATCGGCCTGGGCCCGGAAATGGACCATCAAATCCGGGCCCATGATGCCGTCGGGGAAGCCGGGAAAGTTCTCGACGTCGGTGGTGGTCATCAGGGCGCCGCCGTATTGCGAGCCCTCGAAGACCAGCGGCGCGAGGTCGGCACGGGCGCTGTACAGGGCGGCGGTGTAGCCCGCCGGTCCGGAGCCGATGACGATCACCTGGCGATGATTCGCCGAGTTGGCGGTGCGCTGATCGGTCACAGTGCCTCTTTCGTCGATGTACTTCGCCCCAACGATCCTAGAGAGCGTGCGATTCCCGCGCCCGGGTGACGCCGTGCTCAGCCGTCACCCGGGGGTCTCGTAGAAACGCACACCGTGCAATGTGAATGTGCGATTAGCCATCGATTTGATCGTATGACTATCGGGTAGCACATAGACGGTGTCAACGTATGGGGGTTAGGTTTGCTCCACATCGCCGCGGTTAGTGGCCTCGTCATGATTGCCCGGCTTCCTCGAAGGGTGGCCGAGCTCCCTGCCGCACAGGCGTCCGGTGTCATCGAGAGGGCGGGTCCATGCTCGAGGTCACGGAGCTGCACGTTTCATATGGCGGCGCCGTAAGGGCATTGCAGGGGGTTAGCCTCCAGGTACCTGACCAGAAGGTTGTCGCCGTTCTCGGCAGCAACGGAGCCGGCAAGAGCACGTTGCTGCGGACAGTGTCGTCCACGCTGCGACTTCACCGTGGCGCGGTTGTCAGTGGTGCGATCACCTATCACGGCCAGAGCCTCGCGGGGCTGGATGCGGCCCGCACCGTCCGCCTCGGCATCGTGCAGGTTCCAGAGGCCAGACGAATCTTCGGACGATTGACCGTCGAGGAGAATCTGCGGGCAGGTGGCCTCGGGGCAGCCGACAAGCGGCAGCGGGCCTCGTCGAAAGACCGGGTATTCGATCTGTTCCCCATCCTCGCTGAGCGACGTAGGCAGCGGGCGGCGCTGCTTTCCGGCGGTGAGCAGCAAATGCTGGCCATCGGCCGTGCCCTGATGGCGGCGCCGAAACTGATCATCCTGGACGAGCCCAGCCTCGGCCTGGCACCGAAGATCGTTGGCCAGATCGGACGAATCCTGCAGGCGATCAATGCCGACGGCACCTCCGTCCTGCTCGTCGAACAGAACGCGGTGATGGCGCTGGGGATCGCAGACACCGCCTACGTCCTCGACGTCGGACGGGTATCGCTGTCCGGATCGGCAAAGGAACTCGCCGCCAGCGACGACGTACAGCACCTCTACCTCGGGCACGCGGCAACATCGTTGTCGGGTGCGACTGGAGAACGGGGCCCGAACGAGCCGATGCGTCCGAAATCGACCCTGAGTCGGTGGCAGGGATGAGCGCCCAAACGGTGGGGGAAATGGAACCGGCGCCGGAGATCCCGACATTGGTCGTCGAAGGTGTTTCGGTCACCTTCGCCGGCATCAAGGCCTTGAGCGATGTTTCGTTCACCGTGGCTCCAGGCAGCATTCACGCCATCATCGGTCCGAATGGCGCCGGCAAGTCGACCGCCTTCAATGTGTTGTCCGGCATTTACCGCGCCACGTCAGGTGCCGTGCGGTTCGGTGATCACAATCTGATCGGGCTGCGACCGCACCGCATCGCCCGACTCGGGATCGCCCGGGCCTTCCAGAGCATCGCCCTGTCAAAGGGCCAGACGGTAGCTGAGAACCTCATGCTGGGCAGGCATGCGCTGACCCGCGCCGGCTTCGTGACCTCCGGCCTGCGCCTACCGTCCGCGGTACGGGAGGGCCGGGTACACGGCGCCCGGATTCGTGAGATCGCCGAATTCGTCGGGCTCGGTAAGAAGCTCGACAGCCCGGCGGGACTGCTGTCCTACGGCGACCAGAAGCGAGTCGAGGTTGCCCGCGCGTTGGCGTGCGAACCACGGTTGCTGCTGCTGGACGAACCGGTCGCGGGAATGAACGCCGAGGAGTCCGAATACATGGCGACGCTGATCGCCGAGGTGCGCCGCGAACTGGGCATCTCCATCCTATTGGTCGAGCACGACATGGGCCTCGTGATGGGGATCTCCGATCGGGTCACGGTCCTGGACTTCGGTCGGCTCATCGCCGAAGGAACTCCGGCTCAGGTTCAGGACGACCCCAACGTGGTGCGCGCGTATCTGGGCACCGGCGAGGACGACAACGGGGACACACCGCCAGCAGCCGGGCGGCAGGCAACCAAGGAGAGCGAAGGATGACCCGGTTCATCGATCTGGTCCTCAATGGCGTGAGCCTCGGCAGCATCTACGCGCTGATCGCGCTGGGCTTCGTCATTGTGTTCAAGGCAACCGAAGTCGTGAACTTCGCTCACGGGAGCCTGTTGGTTCTCGGCGGCTACATCACAACTCGGGCCCACGACCACATGCCGTTCGTTGCGGCGCTGCTGGTCGGGGTTGCCGCAACCGCCTTCACTGCGCTGGTGATCGAGCGGGTGTTCATCCACAACGCGCGGGGCGCGGATGTCAACGCACTGGCCATTCTGACCATCGGCGTCGACATTCTGCTGATCACCGAGCTCACTCGGCGCTTCGGTTCCGATGTGCTCACCATCGGAGATCCGTGGGGCAACAAGCTGGTGCACTTCGGTGGTTTGTCCCTGCCGCAAGCGCGCCTGGCCGCGATCACCGTTGCTTTCGTGCTGCTCGGCGCTTTCTTCGCCGCATTCAAGTACTCCAGCTGGGGTGTGGCGATGCGTGCCGGTGCCGAGGACAACGAAGCGGCGGCATTGATGGGCATCAGACGCGGTCGGGTTACCGCAACGGCGTGGATGGTTGCCGGAGCCCTCGCTGCGGTAGCGGTGGTGTTCTTGACCGCGTTCCCGAGCCCGGGGCTAGACACCGGCGCGCGGGAGATCGCTTTGCGCGCCTTCCCCGCCGCTATCCTCGGCGGGCTGGACTCCACAGCGGGTGCGGTGGTTGGTGGACTTGCGATCGGGCTCGCCGAAGCAATGACCGCCGGGTACAGCGTCACGTTCCTCGGCGGCAGCCTCTCCGATGTCATCCCCTACCTCGTCATGCTGGTGATCCTTCTGGTGCGTCCCTCAGGGATCTTCGGGACCCGGGAGCTGACCCGTGTCTGAGGTGTTGACGGCACGGTTGCGCCGCGTGAAATTGGCGACCGTCGCCCGAATCGCGTTGGTGTTGATCCTGGCTGCCTTGCCGTTGTACCTCGACAACTCGCTCTTGCAGACGGGTCTGTTTTCGATGGCCGCCGTCGTCGGTGCCATCGGGCTCACCATCCTCACCGGAGCCGCGGGGCAGCTGTCGCTGGCACACGCGTTCTTCCTCGCGGTCGGCGCCTACTCCTACTCCTACTTCGCCGGCCTGCCGGATCCGTCGAAGGCGTCGAAGGCGCACGGGCTGGGCCTGCCGCCGTTGCTCGCGATGGTGCTCGCCGTTGCCACGGCCGGAATCGTGGGAATGCTGTTCAGCCCGATCGCCGGACGATTGCGCGGGATCTACCTCGGGGTTGCCTCGCTCAGCCTGGTGTTCATCGGCTCGTTCATCTACGAGAACGCCCGCGGCGTAACCGGTGGCTTCAACGGGCGGGCGGCAACCGATTTCTCCCTGTTCGGATTCCAATTCGCTGCCGACCATCCGCCGCTCACGGTTCTGAACGTGCCCTACGGACGCTACGAACGGCTCTGGTACCTGTTCCTGGTACTCGCCATTTTGGCCTATATCTTCGGCACGAACGTGCTTCGCGGCCGGATGGGTCGCGCCATGCAGACCATGCGGGACAGCGAGGTAGCTGCCGCCACCCTGGGGGTCGACATCCGCCGTACCAAGGCCGGCGTGTTCGCTCTGTCGAGCATGTACGCGGGTCTGGCCGGCGTGATGGTGGCGTTGGCATTCACGCGAGTGACGCCGGACTACTTCATTCTGCCACTCTCGATCAGTTACCTCGCGATGGTCGTGATCGGTGGTCTCGGGTCCGTCGGCGGCGCGGCCCTCGGGGCCGTCTTTGTCACCGCGCTGCCAACGCTGTTGAGCCGATACTCCGATTCGCTTCCGTTCGTCGCTGCCCCGGCGAGCGGAGGTTATGACGCCGGAAAGATCAGTGCCGCTCTCTTCGGTTTGGCCATCGTCTTGATCGTCCTGTTCGAACCTGGTGGTTTGAGCGCGCTCGGCAAACGCGTAACCAGCCGCATCCGCAGGCACGACACCGACGACACTGCCGCGAAACCCAAACGCACATCGCCCAGATCGGGCAACACCACCCGCACCCAGGAGGACCCGGTATGACCCGCACCCGCACCCGCACCCAAGCGGTGCTCGGACTCGCGCTAGCCCTGAGTCTCAGCGCCACGGCTTGCAGCACGAAAGCGAACAAGACGGGAAACAAGACCGAGAATGGGGTGAAGGCAGGTCCCGGCGTCACCAAGGACAAGATCACCCTGGGTGTGCTGACGGACGAGTCCGGTGTGTTCGCGGCACTCGGCACCACGGTCACCCAAGGCAACCAGCTCGCCGTCGACGAGATCAACGCCGCAGGTGGCATCTGCGGGCGCAAGATCAGCCTGGTCGTCAAGGACACCGCTTACGACGTACAGAAGGCGGTCAGCCAGTACGCAGAGATCGCACCCAACATCGCCGGCATCCTGCAGATGCTCGGGTCGCCGGCCACGACGGCGTTGCTGCCCACCATCACCGCCGACCACATGGTGTCGGCGACGGCGACCTGGTCGTCCTCCCTGCTGAGTAGCCCGGACATCCTGATTTCCGGCGCCACCTACGACATCGAGATGATCAACGGACTCTCCTACCTGCTCGACCAGGGCCTCATCCACAAGGGCGACAAGCTCGGACACATCGCGTTCGAGGGTGCCTACGGCGACAACGGGCTCAAGGGGTCGCAGTACGCAGCCGGCAAGCTCGGGTTCACGATCGTGAC
>DAITQD010000024.1:1354-26624 GCA_036833255.1 Jatrophihabitantaceae bacterium | reverse complement strand
GGGCCAGGACGCGCCCGCCGGGTCGCGCGCCACCGACGCCAAGGGCGGCGCCGACATGATCAAGCGGTGGATCGCTGACGACGTGCTCACCCGAGTGCAGCAACTCCAGCCAATCGCCCGCGAACTGGACCTGAGCATGGCCCAGCTTGCCGTTGCCTGGGTCCTGCACAACGACAACGTCGCCAGCGCGCTCGTCGGCGCGTCACGCCCCGAGCAGGTCATCGAGAACGTCAAGGCAGCCGGGGTGAAGATCCCTGACGAGGCCATCAAGAGCATCGACGAGGTGCTCGGCGACATCGTCACCCGCGACCCCACGATCGTGGCGAAATCGACCCCACACCGCCGCGCCGTCTGACCGCCGATCAGCGAGGACTGGCCGCTATCCCGACCGCTGAACACCCCGACACCGACACGTCGCGTCCAGGCGGCCGCAAGCCAGCAGGCTACGGCTCGCCCGACCCCCACCAACTGTTTCGGCAACATCCATCCGACTCCGCCGGACACTCAAGCGCGCGGGACGACGACCCGCCAGCACACCTAACGGCTATCGCACCCAGTCGGCGTTACCCGGACGCGCGCGCAGCACGCTGAACTCGGTTCGCCGCCCGCGAAAGGGGTCGGCACGGACGAGGCCGCCCGCGCCGCGAAGCCTCGATCTGTGCGCGTACCTCGGGCCCGGAACGGAGCGCAGATCGATCGCCTGGGAGACGTGTTGATCGCCTTCGCCTGCCACCGATACTCGATCTTGATCCCAACCTCGGAGGTCTCTGGTGCCATCCACGCCACTACCCCACAACGTCCTCGAGTTGCTCGCACAACCCAACCCCGCGGTGATGGCGACTCTCGCTGGGGACGGTCGGCCGGTGACGGTGGCAACGT
This sequence comes from Jatrophihabitantaceae bacterium, assembly GCA_036833255.1. Classification (GTDB taxonomy): domain Bacteria; phylum Actinomycetota; class Actinomycetes; order Mycobacteriales; family Jatrophihabitantaceae; genus QHCC01. The sequence goes on along the minus strand of DAITQD010000024.1, from coordinate 25,745 downwards.
GGTATCTGCTCGAACCCGACGGCACCATCCTGCTCGGCCTCGACGCCGCGCGAGCGCGTCTCAACCACCTGCGTCGAGACCCCCGTCTCTCGCTGACCGCGCTGGCCCACAACGACTGGTACACCCACGTCAGCGTGCAAGGGCACGTCGTGTCGATCGTCGACGACGAGGGTCTTCGCGACATCGACCGACTGTCTCAGCACTACACCGGCCAGCCCTACCGCAACCGGGAACGCCCACGCGTCAGCGTCCACGTCGAGATCGACCGCTGGCACGGCTGGAGCGGCGGCACCTCAATCGGCGACTGACACCCGCCCATCAGCGCGAGAGCCGTCGATCGGTGCGGCGGGCCGTCGGTGAAGTACACCGTGCGACCCGCGCAGATCAGTCCGTAGGTGTGCCCGGCGCGGGCAAATCGCCCAACCGCCGGAGCCCGCGATTATGGTCGGTCGATGGGATATGACGTCGTCGTCGTCGGTGGAGGTTCGGCCGGTTGCGTTCTGGCCGCCCGACTGAGCGAGGACGCCCGTCGTACGGTGATGCTCATCGAGGCAGGCCCCGATCACCCCGACGTGCGCACACTGCCACACGACGTCATCGACGCGTCGGAGCCGACTGTCGACCACGACTGGGGCTATACCGCTGACGCGGAACTCGGCCGGGAAATCCCGGTGCCTCGAGCTCGGATTATGGGCGGGTGCTCGGCCACGAACGCGTGCTTCGCGCTGCGTGGCGCGCCGCAGGTTTACGACGGCTGGGCGGCGTTGGGCAATCCCGGCTGGAGCTTCGCCGACGTTCTAGACGACTTCCGTCGCCTGGAGAGCGACGAGGACTTCCGCGATCAGTGGCACGGTTCGGACGGCTTGATCCCGATTCGCCGTCACCCGGCGCACGAGTTGAACCGCGCCCAGGCGGCATTCCTCGACGGAGCGGTCGCGTTGGGTCATCGCTACGTCGAGGACCACAATCGCCCTGGCGCAGTCGGAGCCGGACCGACACCTCGCAACGTCCGCGACGGCATGCGCATGAGTACCGCGGTCACCTACCTCGCCCTGGCACGATTGCGAGCGAACCTCACCATTCGGCCTGACAGCGTGGTGGCACACATCGAGTGCTCCGGTAGGCGTGCGACCGGGATCCGGCTCCTCGACGGAACCCTCATCGAAGCGGACCGCGTCGTGCTCGCAGCAGGAACGTACGCCAGCCCCATGATCCTTGCCCGCTCGGGCATCGGTCCGGCCGCCGAACTCCAGGCGCTCGACATCGCGCCCGCCGTGGATCTGCCCGGGGTCGGTTCGAATCTCGTCGACCACCCATTGGTCTCCATCGACCTTCCGACTCGACCGTCTCCCGGCCCAAGTCGCTTTCAAACTCACGTTACGTTCCATTCCGCGGCAGCGGACCTCGCCGAACCCGCCGACTTGCTGCTGTTCACTGCTGGCCCCTTCGACGTCGGACCGGACCAAAGTACGGGTGGCGCCGTGTTCGGAATCGTTTCAGGACTCATGGCACCGCGATCGCGCGGCTGGGTACGTTTGGCTTCAAACAAGCCGAGCGACGCACCCCGAATTCATCTCGCTCACCTCACCGATGCCGATGATCTCGAGCGCATGCTCGACGCCGTGACCGAGGCACGGCGACTCGCGCACAGCGAACCCGTGGCTGCGATTACCGCCGGGATCGAGCTGTCGCCCGGACCGGCATTCCCGACCGACAACCGAGACGCACTCGCGGAATGGGTCCGCACCGCCGTCTCCACCTTCCATCACCCCGTTGGCACCTGCGCCATGGGCCCCGATCCCGCTCGGGGTGCGGTCACCGACTCGCATGGCTCGGTGCACGGGATCGATGGACTCACGGTCGCCGACGCCTCGATCATGCCGACGATCCCGAACGCAAACACGAACCTCCCGACGATCATGGTGGCAGAACACATCGCGCGGTGGCTCCGAAGCACATAATCCGAGGATCGCGGCCCTGGAATCTGGCCCAGACGAAACTCCGCGACAGCTTCCATACCCCACCCGTCGACACCAACAAGCCCTGCAGGTGAACCTCCCCCAAAACCGTGGAGGCATGGACTATGAGGAGTAGTCATGCCAGAGAAGCGAAGGAAGTTCGACAAGGAGTTTCGTGAAGGGGCTGTGCGGATCGTCCGGGAGACCGGCAAGTCGATCGCGCAGGCCGCTCGTGATCTCGGGATCAACGAGGGCACGCTGGGCAACTGGTATGCCAAGGATCGTGCCGAGCGAGAGGGCACCGACGGGCTGTCCGTCGCGGACATCGACGAGCTGAAGCGGCTGCGCAGCGAGAACGCCGAGCTGCGGATGGAGCGCGATGTCCTCAAGCGCTCCGTGGTCCTGTGGGTGAAGGAGGCGACGAAGTGAGCGTGGCACGCTTCATCGCCGACCAGAGGACCTTCTATCGCGTCCCGTACGCGGTGTGCTGCGTGATCCTGGGGGTCAGCGTGTCCTGGCTCTACAAGTGGATCAAGAACGAGCCGCGGCCCCAACAGCGGCGTCGGGGTCTGCTTCCTCGTCGCCGACGAAAATTCCTACGTCATCGGCCAGATCTGGGCCGTCAACGGCGGCCTGGATATGTGAGCAGGACACCCAACCCACAGCGCCTCCAGACCTGGCAGGATAAATCAAGCCCCGTGTTGCGGATCTCGGCCTGATGAGTCGCCACGGCGCGCTGTCATGCTCAGCGATCTATCGGCAATCCTTGGAGGCACCACAATGAACGCCCTCGACTCGAAGTCTGACAAGCCGAGCACGCCCATGGCCGGCGAAAAGCTCGCCGGACGGGTGGCTCTGGTCACCGGCGGAAGCCGTGGTATCGGCGCCGCGATCTGCCGGAGCCTGGCCAGTCAGGGTGCGTCGGTTGCCGCCGGTTACAGCGGCAACCGGGAGCGCGCAGAGCAGTTTCTCAAGGAGTTCGACCAGGACTTCGGCGGCGAGGGGCACGCGACCGCCCACCAGGGCAACGTCTCCCACCCCGAGGACTGTCATCGGGTGGTCCAGGAGGTGCTCGACCAGCACGGCCGGCTCGACATCCTGGTCAACAACGCCGGTATCACCATCGACAAGATGGCCATGAAGATGTCGGTGTCGGACTGGGACGCGGTTATTGCGGTGAACCTGTCGGGCTCGTTCTACATGGCCCAGTCGGCGCTCAAGCACATGCTCGAACGCGGCAGCGGTCGCATCATCTTCGTCTCATCCGTCGTCGGTGAGATCGGTGGCATCGGCCAGGCCAACTACGCGGCCTCCAAGGCCGGCCTGCTCGGACTGACCAAGACGCTTGCGAAGGAGGCGGCCTTCGTCCTGGCGCGGGCGGGCAGGCTCGAGGACGACGGTGTCGGGATCACGGTGAACACGGTGACACCCGGCTACACGGCGACCGAGATGCTCGAGAGCGTCCCGGAAAAGGTGCTGGACAAGATCAGGACGCAGATTCCGGTGGGCCGGTTGTGCCGTCCCGAGGAGATCGCCCGCGTGGTTCACTTCCTGGCCGCGGACGCGTCCGCCTACATCACCGGCCAAGTCTGGGGCGTCAACGGCGGCATGGACATGTAGCGGACTGCCCAACTGACCCCTCGCTTGACATGCCAAGCGGTTGGTATGTATGGTGTGCGTAGTGCACGGAGACGTCGTGCACCTTCCAAGACCACGAGGAGTTCACGATGGCAACAGCGACCACCACCACCAAGACCACCCCCACGACCGAGATTCCCGACGTTGCCCAGAAGATCCGCGAGCAGCTCCTCTCCAGCGTTCGGCAGGGTCAGCAGCTGTCCGTCGACGCTGCCCAGGCCTGGGTCAAGGCCGTGTCGGTGCTTCCCGTTCCGGACCTGCCCAAGGTTCCTGGCATCACCGCCCTCCCCGCCGTTCCCGGCGTGCAGGCCGTGAGCAAGTTCACCTTCGATGTCGCTGCCGACCTGCTCAACGCGCAGCGCGATTTCGCCTTGCAGCTGGCCGACGTGTTCGTCCCCGCGAAGTCGGTCTGATCCGAATCGCGGCCTCGGCCACGATGTAGGAGACGCACGAGCTGATGGCAACAGGACAGGACGCCCCCCGGCGCATGCTGGGGGGCTTCATCCGGGCGCAGCGACAGATGGCAAACCTGTCGCTGCGCCAGTTGTCTGCGCTGACCGAGGTCTCCAACCCCTATCTGAGTCAGATCGAGCGCGGACTGCACGAGCCGTCCGTACGCGTGCTCAAGTCGATCGCAGACGCGTTGAACGTGTCCGCGGAGACGCTGTTCGAGCAAGCGGGACTGATCAGTGACACCGACAAGCAGGGCGACAGGACGACGGCGTCTGCGATCATGGCCGACCGGCGGCTCACGGACGCACAACGCCGCGCAATGCTCAGTGTCTACCGCAGCTATGTTGAGGACAACACCGAGGCAGAGTCCTGAGCCCGACCCGTCGGGAGAGCCATCGCGCTTGCGCTCCCCGACCGCATAGGAGACCGACGCCATGAAGCCAGCACAAGGTCCGCAGTCAGCCGCGCGTGCAGTCCTCGACAGCCTGGGCGTTGCCGAAGACCCGATGGCCGGCGCCGATCCGGTGTCGTTCCTGCGCTCGCTCGGCGCGGTCGGTGCCGCACTGGTCAAGAACCCGACGGCAGCTGCGGCCGCGAACGCTCGCCTGATGATCGGCTTTGCGGCAGCGCTACGCGCGACGGCCGGGCGCATGGTCGGCGAGCACGCCGCCGGTCCGGCGTCTCCGGTCAACGGCGACAAACGGTTCAACGATCCGGCCTACGCCGAGAACCCGCTGTACTTCCTGCTCGAGCAGCAGTACCTGCTGGGCAGCCAGCTCGTCACCGAGCTGCTCGACGCGGCCGGGCTGGACGCCCGCGAGGACCTCAAGGCACGCTTTGCCGCGAAGTTCATCCTCGACGCCCTCGCGCCCACCAACACGCTGCCCGGCAACCCCGCGGCGCTCCGCGAGGCCTTCGACACCGGCGGCATGAGCCTGCTGCGGGGCGCGAAGAACATGCTGGGCGACCTGGTTCACAACGGAGGCTGGCCATCGCAGGTCGACGGCACCGACTTCGAGGTCGGCCTCAACTTGGCTGCCACCCCCGGTGCGGTCGTCTACCGGAGCGACCTGATCGAGCTGATCCAGTACGAGCCACAGGTCAAGCGAGTCCACGAAGTGCCGCTGCTGTTCTGCCCGCCGTGGATCAACAAGTACTACATCATGGACCTGGCTCCCGGTAAGAGCCTGATCGAGTGGGCGCTCCAGCACGGTCACACCTGCTTCGCGATCAGCTACCGCAACCCCGATGCCTCCATGCGTGACCTGGACTTCGAGGACTACCTGCGTCAGGGCCCCTTGGATGCGGTCCGGGTCGTGCGTGAGATCACCGGCGCTCCGGAGGTCAACACCCTCTCGGTCTGTCTGGGTGGGACGCTCACCGCGATCGGGCTGGCTCACAACGCCGCGATCGGCGACCGCTCGATCAAGTCCGCCACGTTCCTGAACACCCTCACCGACTTCTCCACTCCGGGGGCCCTCGGCGTCTTCACCGACGAGGCCACGATCGCCGGTCTGGAGAAGCAGATGGCCAAGAAGGGCTTCCTCGATTCGGACAAGATGGCGCACACCTTCGATGCGTTGCGGGCCAACGATCTGGTGTTCCAGTACGTCGTGAACAACTGGCTGCTCGGCAAGAAGCCACCGGCCTTCGACCTGCTGGTGTGGAACAAGGACAGCACCCGGATGCCGGCCAAGATGCACTCGCAATACCTGAGGTCGTGCTACCTCAACAATGAGTTCGCCCGGGGAGAGTTCGAGATCGACGCTCAGAAGCTCGAGCCGGGGAAGGTCGACATCGACACCTACGTGCTGTCCGCGGTCGACGACCACATCGTCCCGTGGGTGGCGGGCTACAAAACCACCCAGCTCCTCGGCGGTCGCGCGCGGTATGTGCTCAGCACGTCCGGGCACATCGCCGGGATCGTCAACCCGCCCGGCCCGAAACCCAAGCACTGGACCAACGACGCCCTCCCGGCCGATCCGCAGGAGTGGAAGGACGCCGCGGAGCTGCACGACGGCACCTGGTGGGAGGACTGGGCCAAGTGGATCGCCCAGCAGGGCGGTCCGAAGGTGGCCCCGCCCCGACAGCTCGGTAGCAAGGAGCATCCACCGATCGAGCCCGCACCCGGCAGCTACGTGCGTACCCAGGCGTGACGACGGCCCGCCCGCCGGCATACGACGATCAGGTGGTCCGCGTCCGTGGGCTCCAAGTCCGCGTCCGCGTGGCCGGCGATGGGCCCCCGCTGCTGTTGCTCAACGGGTTGACCCGACCCCTGGAGAGCTGGGGGCCGGTCACCCAGGCGCTCAGCGGTCGCACCATCGTCAGCTTCGACGCGCCCGGCGTCGGTGGGAGCCCCACCCCGATCCTGCCGCTGTCGATTTCGATGCTGGCTGGACTCGCGGCCTCGGTGCTCGACGAGGCTGGTCTGGACAGGGCCGACGTGCTGGGCTTCTCCCACGGTGGTGCCGTCGCTCAGCAGCTCGCCGTCGACGCCCCGGCGCGGGTTCGTCGGTTGGTTCTGGTGTCCACGTCCTGTGGCGTCGGCGCGACTCCGGGTAGCCAGGACGCGCTGCGCGGCCTTCATCCGCCGTCGGACGCCCGCCCGTGGCCGTTGCCGGACGCCCTGGGGACGCTGTGGCATTTCCTGGCCATCTCCAGCTGGTCGAGCATCCCGTTCCTCGGTGCGATCCGAGCGCCCACCCTGGTCGTCTGCGGGACCCGCGACCGGGTGGTGCCGCCAACGAACAGCACGTTGTTGGCCCGACGCATCCCCGGCGCTGAGCTGGTCATGCTGCCGGCCGGCCACGACCTGCAGCGACGAGGTCCGGCGCAGGCGCTGGTCAGCACGGTCGAGCCGTTCCTGGCCACCGGACGCCCAGCACACGACAGAGAGGTCTATGACCATGCTTGATATGCGTTTCGACGGACGAGTGGCCATCATCACCGGTGCCGGCGGCGGTCTGGGACGTTCCCACGCGCTCGAGCTGGCTCGTCGCGGAGCGAAGATTCTGGTCAACGACCTGGGTGGCTCGCTCGACGGCAGCGGCGGATCGTCGTCGGCCGCGCAACGGGTCGTCGAGGAGATCACTGCGTTCGGTGGACACGCAGCGGCCAACTACGACAGCGTGGCCACCCCCGAAGGGGGGCGGGCCATCGTGCAGGCCGCGCTGGCCGCCTTCGGCCGGGTCGACGTCCTGGTCAACAACGCAGGCATCCTGCGGGACAAGGCGTTCCACAAGATGGACCACGCCATGATCGACGCGGTCATCGACGTGCACCTCAAGGGAGCCTTTTACGTCAGCCAGCCGGCCTTCCGGCTGATGCGTGAACAGGGCTACGGCAGGATCATCAGCACCAGCTCCGCATCGGGACTGTTCGGCAACTTCGGCCAGGCCAACTACGGCGCGGCCAAGGCCGGGCTGGCGGGCCTCACGCGCGTACTGGCTCTCGAAGGTGCCGACTACGGCATCAAGGCCAACGCGATCGCGCCGATCGCGTCGACCCGGATGACCGAGGGCATCCTCGGTGAGCTCGCGACCCGGGTCTCACCCGAGTCGGTGAGCCCGCTCGTGGCCTACCTCGCCCACCAGGACTGCTCGGTCAGCGGGAACGTGTACTCCGTGGCCGGCGGCCGGGTCGCCCGGATCTTCGTGGCCGAGACGCAGGGCGTCGTGCTCCCCGAGATCACCGCCGAGGCAGTTCGGGACAGGATGGCAGACATCGACCAACCGGACGGGCAGGACTACCACCAGCCGGCGTCGCTCGACCACGCGACCACCATCATCGCCAAGGCGTTGTCAGAGGCGTCTTGACCTAGCCGAACGCGAGGCGTACGTCCTCTGAGGACTGCTCCGGAGGGGGCGCCGCGGTTCCGGAGTCCGGCGTGGGTGCGTGCAGGGCCGACGGGTCGGTCACGACCACCACGGCCGGATCGACGCGCATGACGGCGTACCCGGCCACCGCCCCGGCGCCGAAGCCTGGTGCGAAGATGCGGACCGGCTCCTTGATGACGCCGTCGCGCACCGCGTCATGGATGGCCAGCGGGATGCTCGCCGACGATGCGTTGCCGACCTGAGCGATGTTGAAGTAGACGCTGTCAAGGGACAGCCCTGCCTGGGTGGCCAGCTCGGTCACCATGGTCATATTGGCCTGGTGCGGAACGATGAGGTCGATACTGTCCAGGAGCGACGGGGCCTTTCCGTCCGGATCAGGCAGAGCCTTGATCTCCTCGATCATCTGCATGAGGTAGCGACCGGCGAGCGACTTGACCTCCGGGCCGAAGATGGTGATGTTGTTGTCGAAGGCAGGGTTGGGCCAGAGGATCGAGTTCACCTCGCTGGCCGGGCCGCTGGCGTAGGACTGCAGGTACTCGATGTCGGGCGGTTCGCCCTGTGCTGCCACCCCGAGGACGATGGCGGCGGCGCCGTCGCCGAAGAGCATCCGAGATGTCCGCACGTTGCCGATCTTGTCCGAGAACTTCTCCACGCACACCACAAGCACCGGGCGCTGCACCTCCTGCAGGATCCGCGTCGCATCGGACAAGCCGTATGCCAGCCCGGCACAGGCGGCCACGATGTCGTAGGAGCCGTGGGTTTGCTGGATGCCCAGCTGACCCGACAGCCAGGTGGCTACCGAGGGAATCAGCCTGGTGCTGGTGCAGGTGCAGACCAGCACCGCCCCGATGTCTTCCGGTCCGCGCCCGGCGTGAGCCAGCGCGCTCTGCGAGGCCCGCAGCGCCATCTCCTCGATGGTGCCCGAGGCGTAGAGCCGCTGCTCGATCCCGGTCTTGTCGCGGATCTCCTCTGCTGACATCGGTGACCAGTTATAGGCGGCGTTGCGGATCAGGTCCTCGTTGGTGCAGACCTGATCGCCGTGGACCACGGCCATCGCCTCGATGCGCGGCATCACCGTGAATTGCGTGCGTACGTTCACCGACGGGTAAGGCCGAACCGGCTGGGTCGCTGCCCGCGCCGGCGAGCTGGGCGCGCGGGTCGCGCCGGTGTCCAGGCGCCCCAGGAAATGGCGAACCTCCTGGTCGCGCGGGTGGAAGACGACTACGTAGTCGTCGTCGTCGAGCTGGCCGACTTCGACGAGCTCGGCCTGAGAGCGGTCCCAGGGGTACTGGTTGTGCAGCACCATCGCCCAGCGGTGCAGGGCTTCGAGCTCGGGAGCATCCTCGGCACAGTCGATGATGTCGTTGTAGGCAAACGTCGGGAAGTCCGGGTCGTATCCGTTGAGCCGGAAGGTGAGGTTGCTGGGGTCGGCCAGAATCTCGGCCACCGTCGGCTTGACCGCCGACAGCTCGGTGGCATGGTGCTTGCGGTGGCCGAACACGTCGAAGAGAAGCTTGAAGATCCGGTCCTCCGCGGCGCCATCCCAGGTCGCGGGCAGGGCGTCATAGGCGCTCTGGACCGCGGCGACCTTGCGGTCACCGTCTACCCACGGAGTGAGGATCGGCAAGAAGACGTCACTGCGGCGACGCGGTACGTCGCGCCACCGAGTCGGTCGCTTCTCATACATCGTCAGGGCGAAGCGACCGGCCCAGAACAGGTTGAGCGCGACGTCACGCATCAGCTCGTGCCGGCTGCCGTAGCTGCCCTCCTCGACGCGCCGGAGGATGTCCGTACCGGTCGGGGCCTTCGTCTCGAAGTCGCGCCGGATGACGCTGTCCAGCTGATCGAGACTGTCGATCACCGAGAGGTCGAGCTCGGGGACGAAGTTGGAGGGAAAGACAATCCGGTCGTGGCGGTTGAGAACGAATGGCTGCATGGCGCGTCCTATTCATCGAAGAGTTGAGGTTGGGCGATGGTCAGGTGACCGCCGTGGTCGGAGCGTCGCTCGCCATGCGGCTGATGCCGCGCTCGACGGCACCGATGAGGTACGGACGAAGCTCGCGGGCGGGAATGATCGCGTGGACGGACCCGACTGCGAGCGCCCGCTCGATGTTGTGTACCTGCTCGAACTCGCCGGCCACCTCGCCGAGCTTCTCCGAGCGCACCGCAGTGCGCAGGTCGGCCAGCTCGATCCGCAGCTCGGCCTGGTGCCCCTCGTCGGCCTGGGCCAGCTCGGCTGCCAAGGCGGTGACGCGGGGGTCCTTGGACGTGCGGGAGGTGACGTCGCGGGCGAACACGACCGCCGCGGCCGGGGCCCCCCCGATCACCGAGGCGTAGGAACCCTCGATGGCCACGACTTCCATGTTGTCGTTCAGGACGCCGGAGAAGACGACGAAGGCACCGCCGTGGTAGCGGGAGATGACGCAGAACACGATCGGGCCATCGAAATTGACCATCGCGCGGCCGATCTCGGCGCCGTACTCGAGCTGCGTCTTGCGCAGCGACTCCGGTGAGCCGTCGAATCCCGACAGGTTCGCCAGCACCACCAGCGGACGGTTGCCGCTGGCGGCGTTGATCGCCCGCGCGGTCTTCTTCGACGATTGCGGGAACAGCGTTCCCGCGGTCCACTGGTCAGGACCATCGGCCGGGAAGGTGCCCCGTCGCGGGATTGGTCGCGACTCGACGCCGAGCACCGTCACCGGGTAGCCGCCCAGGTAGGCGTCGAGGACCACTGTCGTGTCGGCGTCGGCCATGGCCGCCCAGCGTTCGAGCACGTCGTGGTCCTGGTCGACCACGGCACGCATCACCGTCCGGATGTCGAAGGGCTTCTTGCGTTCGCGGTTGGTCGAGGCGGAGAAGATGTCGCCTACGGTCGTGAAGTCGCTGATCGGGTGATGGTGGGGGTAGGTGCAGACATCACGGTCGTGCGGATCCGCCGTGGCGCCACGCCGGGGGGAGGACTCTCCGGGCGCGATATAGGTGTATTCGTAGTGCGCGAACAACGTGGCGCACGCTGCAGTCAGGTTCGGCGCCCAGTATTGGGCCTGCCCGTTGGGGCCCATCACCCGGTCATAGCCTCCGATGCCGAAGTTGTCCTCAGCCGAGACCCCACCGGAGTAGTCCAGGGACTGCTTGCCGGTCAGCACCATCGCGCTGTCCGGGGTCATGATCAGGATGCCTCTGGTGTGCATCAGCATGGTCGCCTCGGCGTTCCAGTACGGCTGGGCGCCCACGTTGATGCCGGCGACGACCACATTGACCTCTCCGCCGCCCTGGGTGAAGGTGATCAGCCGGCGCAGCGCCCGGGCCACCGAGTCCATGTTCTCGGTGCCGCGCTCCATCGAGATCTCGGCGCCTGAGGACAGCGCGTACCACTCGAGGGGAACCTTCATCTGCTCGGCGAGATCGAGGGCGGCGATCACCCGCGAGCACTCCGGCTCGGCGACCGAGCCCAACGCCTTCGTCGGGTCGCCGAACAAAGCCACCCGTGTCATGCCCTCGGGGTAGCGGGCCGAGGCGGTGCAGATCAGACCGACGACGATCCCAGCTGTGTTGCGCCCCGGTGGCCGCTCGACCGGGACGAGCCGGCCGTCCGCGTCGAGGTCGTGCTCGGCGAAGCTGCCATCGGCACCGATGAGCTGCGGGATCAGCTCGTAGGGATATATGGCGCCCCGGGCCCTCGAGCGCCGTACCTTCTGGGTGTAGGCGTCCAACGGTGGCACCGGCTCGGTCGGCGGCTCGGTGACCGATACCCGGACCCCGGTCCCGGGTCGATAGGAAAACAACAGCGCGACGTCGCGAGGTTCCTGATCGGGCTGGTTGTGCAGCCGGCCCAGCAGCATGATCTCCTCCAGGCCGGCCCCTACGGTCAGCGGCGCGGTAGCTCGGGCGAAGGCACCCAGCTCCGCCAACGAGACCTCGATGCTCGGCCAGATGTAGAGGAAGATGCGGTTGGCGTCGAGCCGCTGGCCGCTTTGCTGCGCCTGATGACGCCGGATGCTGTCCAGGCAGGCCGCGAGCGCACGCTCGACCGCCGGGAACGCGGTGACCTGCCCGGTGGCATCGCGAAGCGGGGTCACGTCGCGGATCTCAGCCAGCGCCACGAGCCGCTCGTCGGCCGGGTTGTCCTTGGCCACGCAGTGGAACAGGTAGGTGTCCTCGGCCGAGGGCAGTCGCGTGCCGTCGAAGTTCTTCAGCCGCCACAAGTCGAGCCGCTGACCGGTCAGCGGGTGCATGTCCCGAATCACCCGGTCCTCCTGGAGGCCAGCCTCCGACGGCCGGAAGGTCACCTGTCGCACGTGCTCGCCGCCACGGTCGAAGACGGTGACGGTCACTCGGCGACCGCTGTCGAGCAGCGGCACGTCGGCGAGCAGGCCGCGCAGGGTCGCGGCCACCTCGTCGGTGTCATCCGGCGCGGCGTTCCACGACACGTAGAGGTCCACGACGAGGTTCGCCGGATCCTCGACCTCCTGCGCCAGCGTCGACGCGGCCTGTGCCGCCGCGGGAAGCCGGTCGAAGTCGGTCACGGTGGAGATCAGATGCAGCCGCTGAGCGTTCAGGAGAAAGCTGCCCGTGACGAACTGCGAATCCTCGCGAAGGAAGGACTGCACGTTCTCGAGCGTGCGCACCTTGTAATAGCGTCGGGTGAGCACTTCGAGCAGGGGTTCAGGGCCGGAACTGCTGGCCTCGACGCGCGCTGCGAGCAACCGGACGACGGGCTCGGTCAGGGCGACCATCGCGTCGATGTGCTCCGCCCGGTCCTCGGCGTCGGGATGCTCGTCGAGGTAGTCCAGGTGCCCGCGAATATCCGCGTAGGCCTGCTCACGGGCCTGCTGGATCAGCGGCTGCTCGAACAGCTGGAAGCGGATGCTTCGAGCCAGGTCACCCACGACTGGGTAGCGCAGCTGGGTGGCGCTGATCAGTCGGTCGATGACCTCGCCGATCTCGTCGCGCGCGGACCCGGTCACCGACTCGCTCTGGCCCAGCCAACGCTTCAGTAGGGACGCGACGACCGGGACGTGGTCGGCGGCGCCTTGCTGGGCGAGAAACACGCGGTACACGGCCTCCTCGAGTTCGGGGCTCGGCGCGAGGTCGGTGACACCGTTGTGTCGCAGGGCGCGCGACAGCCGCACCCGGAAGGATTCCGGCAGATTCTCCTGCTCGACGTCGAGGGAGTGCAGGTAGGTGTGGAAGTGCTCACGCGGGCTGTGCACCTGCTCATCGGCCGACTCCTCCTCGTCGGCCGGGCGGTTGCGCGAGAGATCACACAGGTCCGCGAAAGTGGTCATCAACGCAAGTTCGCCGTGCAGCAGATCGCTGTCGGCGGACTCGATCGCCTCGCGCGTCCGTAGGTAGTCGGCGGCCAGTGCATGACCGCGCTTGGCGCTGACGTCGTACCCCGTGATCAGCGCAGTCAGGTCTCCGAGCAGCGTCAGCGCCCGGGTCCGTGGGTCGTCGGCGTCGGTGTCGTCGGTCTCTTCGAAGTCAACCGACGCAGCGTCGGACTCCTCGGCTTCCTCGCCGATCGGGTCCAGGCGCAGCAGTGGTGCTCCGGCGTCGACCTGCGAGTTGACGACAGCGAGGACCTCGCGCACGATGCCCGCTTGCGGGGCGCGCACGGCGGTCTCCATCTTCATGCTCTCGAGCACCGCCACCGTCGCGCCGGCTTCGACCTCGTCGCCCGGCTTCACCGGCACCGCGACCACCACCGCGGGCGCAGGGGCGCGAACGAGACCCGCCTCGTCCCGGACCACCCGGTGGCTGAAGCCGTCGACCTCGACGACATGGCTGCCCGGGCCTTCGACACCGTTCACGTGGTAGCGACGTCCGCCCACGACCAGCCGGCTCTCGTACTCGTTGAGACGGTCGAGGTCGACGACGACGAGCCGGTCCCTCACCTGCAGCCGGTAGCGCTGGCGGCCGACCTGCGCCACCACAAAGACGTAGGTCTGCCCCTGGTAGTCGAGTTCGACACTGCGGCCGATGACGTGGCCGGCACGCGGGCGGCCACCGCGTGCGGAGGCCAGGAACGACGCGCGGTCGAGCGTCTTTTCTGCGTCGTACACGTCGATCGCCACGCTGAGCAGGGCGATGTCGGCGTGCCTGGCCGGCGTCTTGGCCAGCTCGGCGCCGACGCGGTCGAGCCACTGGGTGTCGGCCTCGCCGGAGACCACCTCGGGGCGATCGAGCAGGTCGAGCAAGAACGACTTGGTCGTCGTGCCGCCCTGGATGAGCACGGTCGTCTCGCGCAGGGCGCAACGCAGGCGGGCCAATGCCTCGCGACGATCACGGCCCCAGGCGATCACCTTGGCCACCATCGAGTCGTAGTCGGGCGGAATCACCTCGCCGGCGGCGATGCCGGTGTCGACCCGGATGCCGGGCCCGGTTGGCAGGTGCAACAGGGTGACGGTGCCGGGGGCGGGTGCGAAACCTTCATCGGCGTCCTCGGCGTTGAGCCGGACCTCGATGGCGTGCCCAATCTCTGGGGGCATCGCTCCGGTCAGCTTTTCGCCCGCTGCCACCAGGAGTTGCAGCTTGACCAGGTCGAGTCCGGTGGTGGCCTCGGTGACCGGGTGCTCCACCTGGAGCCGGGTGTTCACCTCCATGAACGCGAACGTCTTGTCCTGCGGCTGGTAAAGGAACTCGACCGTGCCCGCACCGCGGTAACCGGCGGCCGACACCAACGCGATCGACGACCTGCGGAGCTCGGACTGCTGCTCGTCGCTGAGCACCGGGGAGCCGGACTCTTCGACCAGCTTCTGGTTGCGCCGCTGGATGGAGCAGTCGCGGACGCCGGGCGCCCAGACCGTGCCGTGCGCGTCGGCGATGACCTGCACCTCGATGTGGCGACCACCACTGACGAGGCTCTCCATGAAGACGACCGGATCGCCGAACGTATTCTCCGCCTCGGTCTGGGTGCGTTCGAACGCGAGCATCAGCTCATCGGCCGATCGCACGACCCGGATGCCCCGGCCGCCTCCGCCGCTCCTAGCCTTGATCATGAGCGGGTACCCGATGGCGTCGGCATGTCGAGCTGCGTCCTGCGGGCTCGTCACCGGTCCACCGCTCCACGCGGCTACCGGAACACCGGTCTTCTCGGCCAGCAGCTTGGCCTCGATCTTGTCGCCGAGCTGTCGCATGGCCTGCGCCGGTGGACCGATGAAGACCAGGCCCAGGCGTTCGCAGAGCTCCGCGAAGCCGGGGTCCTCGGCCACGAAGCCCCAACCCACCCACACCGCATCGGCCCGGCTGACCCGTAGGGCCCGCTCGAGCTCCTCGTGGTCGAGATACGGCCCGCTCGGAGAGCCGACGTCGCGCAGGCAAACCGACTCGTCGGCCGAACGTACGAACAGTGCCCGCTGCTCAGCCTCGGTATGCAGGGCGACGACTTTGATGCCGTAGCCATGTTCCTCATTCAGCTCCCGCACCGCTCGGATGAGCCTTACCGCAGGCTCAGCCCGGTTGACCACCGCGACCCGAGTAAACATGTTGTGCGCCTCCATCGATCAGCTCGTACTGCCGTGCGATGCCAGGTCTTTGCGAGGACCCTAACTCGACGGGCGGCCGTGCTTCGAGTTTCCGCACTGGTGACAAGCAGCAGAGCGAGAAACCGAAATGATCTTGAACGGGTCGAGCCTGCGATGCAACTGTCGAAGAGGCTAGCGAGCGCCGCCGATGCCGTGCGCATCGCCAACCGCAACCTGGGGCTACCCGCCAGCGACTGACGGCATTGTCGATGGGGGTCTGTCCTTATTCGCGGCGCGGTAGGCGCGCGGGCTCAACCCGAACTCGCGGCGGAACGCGCGCGAGAAGTACTCGGCCGAGACGAACCCGCACTCCTGCGCCACCCGTTCGACCTGCGGCTGCGTGCTACGGGCGGACAGCAGTTCGGCGGCATGCTCGAGGCGGCGGCTGCGGATCCGCGCGGCCGGACTGTCCGTCCCGTTGAACGCGCGGTAGAGCTGTCGCAGCGAGATGTTCAGCTGCGCGGCGATCGTGGCGGGCGTCAGCAACGGATCGGCAGCCTGCTCGTAGATGATCGCGTCGGTCCGGGCCCGCACCGACGCGATCTGCTCGAGCTCAGCCCCCGGCTTGCGCACGGCGGTGCGCAGCAACAGGCCGGTCAGCGAGGAGAGATACCGGTCGACGCCGACCAGGCTGGCCGAGCTGTTGAGCTCGTCCACGCCGACGAGCAGCAGACTCACCGCCGAGCGCAGGAGCTGACTCTGGAACGGGGTGAGTTCGAAGGTGCGGTCGACCATGCCGGCGAGCGTGGCGGGCTCGACGCCGATCGCCGCCTGCGGCACGTTGAGCGTGTACAGATGGGCGTTGGCGACGAACTGCTCGACGATCTCTTCTGCCGGGTCGATGATCCGCAGCTCCCCGTGCAGGGAGGAGCCGACCGGGTCGAATACCGAGCCCGGGCAATCGTTGCGCGCGAGCACGTGGATGTGGCCGTCGACTTGCTGGCTGGACAGCTCACGCGGCGCTCGGTACAGCTCGGCACCGCTCACCGTCGAGGCCGACCAGATACAGCGCGTCCCGCGCAGCCGGGCTCCCTTGAAGAAGTAGGGTGCGCGCGACTGGGTGAGCGGGGTGATCTGCAGACCGAGCGGTCCGGTCCGGGTCCGGCCGTGGTTCCCGTTCGAGTCCTCGGCGGACACGTCGAGCCAGGCGACGCCGCCCGGGGGCGGCAGCTCGAAGCGGGGCGAACTGTCGGACACGACCAACCCTCCGTGTCGCGTCGGAGTCGCCTCCACGATTCGCCATCGTCGAGGATCCAGCGCGTGTTTCAGGCACGCTAAGGCGCGCTGGCATGGCCCCGCAAGTTCGCTTCGGGCATATCGGGCGTCAAGTAATGGACAGCCAAGCGCTCGCGACGATCGGTGCGAGGGCAGGCCACCGGCCATGACTGCTCGTTAGAATCCGCCGACGAGCGGGTATCACTCCGATTGCCGCGGCCGGCGGCGACCTCGGAAGAAAAGGAACCTCGATGATCGTCCTCGGTGTGATACTGCTGCTCATCGGCTTCATAGCCAAAATCCAGATCATCTGGATATTGGGAATCATTGCGATCGTCGTCGGCGCCGTGCTCGCGATCGCCGGGGCGAGCGGGCGTGCGATCGGCGGGCGCAAGCACTACTACTGATCGCAGCTGGCGGTGAGGGATCGGTAGGCGGCCACGATGAGATCGGCGCAGGAGTCCAGTGCGAGCGCAGTGCTGTCGATCTGCAGCTGGAAGAGCGCTGGATCGTCCGCGCTGCAGTGGTACAGCCTGCGCATGTAGAGCTCGCGGGCCGCGTCCACCTGCTTCATCCGCTCGGTGGCGGTCCGCAGGTCGACCTGTTCGCGGCGGGCGGCCTGGACGAGGCGTGCCTGTTTCGGTCCGAAAAGCCGGACCCGCAGTACCTCGGGTTCGTGGCGGAAGGCCGCGGCGCCGGCCCGGCCGAGAATGACCGCGCCGGCATCCATGGCGGAGCGCATGACCCGCTCGGCCTGTTCGCGAAAAGCGTCCGCGTCGTCGGGCGGTGGCTCGTCCTGCGGGGGCGCCGCATCGGTTCCGGCGCCGAGGACGCCACCGGCGAGCGGCGCGAGCAGCGACAGGAACCGGTCGGCCAGCGAACGCGACGGCTGGGCGGTCTCGGCCTCGTGGACGCTCACGCCCAGCGAAGTCGCTACGGCCACGGTGATCGCTCGATCGAGCAGCGGCAGATCCAGCATTCGCGCGACAGCGGGCGCGACGGTGCTGCCGCCCGCGCCGTAGGGCGCCGCGATCGCCACGCCCGGCATCAGCTAACTCCGTCCGTGCCGGCGTCGACGGGGCCGGCGACCGGGTCGCTGCCGCGCAACTGGACCTGCTTGATGAACATGGCCACCACGATGCTGAGGATCGATACCGGCAGCGCAACGAGGAACATCCGGTCGATGGCGTGGGAGTACGCCTGGATGATCCCTTCGTGCAGCGCCGGATTGGTGCGCTTGAGCGCATTCAGTGCTTGCGGGCTCTGGATCAGCTGCGACGCCTTGTCGCCTCCCCCGGCCACCGATGTGCGCGGCACGAACCGGGGGAACTCGACCGCCAGTCGCGCCGTCAACACCGCACCGAGCGCCGAGGCCCCGATCGTGCCGCCCATCGAGCGGAAGAACGTCACCGACGACGTCGCGACCCCCATCTGCCGCATCGGTACCGCGTTCTGGACGACGAGGGTCAGCACCTGCATGAACAACCCGAGACCCGCACCGAAGATCAGGATGTACACGCCGACGACGGCAAGCGAGGTGTGCGCGCCGATACGGGTGAGCAAAGCCAGCCCGGCGGTGACGAGCACGGTGCCGGCGAGCGGAAACCAGCGATAGTTGCCGGTGCGCGAGATGTAGCGGCCCGACGCGATGCTCATCGTCAGCACACCGACGAGCAGCGGCAGCAGCAGCAGTCCGGACTCGGTGGCCGAGACGCCGTGCACCAATTGCAGGTACTGCGGCAGGAAAGCCAGTGCGCCGAACATCGCGACGCCGCTGACGAAGGACACCACGTTGCTCACCGTAAAGATCTGCATCCGGAACAGCTCGAGCGGCAGGATCGGCTCGGCCGTCATCCGCTCCCGCACGACGAAGCCGGTGAGCAGCAGCGCGCCGAGCGCGAACAACCCGACGATCTGCCACGAGCCCCACGGGTAGCTCTTGCCGCCGGACTGGGTGGCGAGCAGAACCGCGGACACGCCCGCCACCAGTAACAACGCACCCCACCAGTCGATCTGCACCTTGCGGGTGCGCACCGGCAGCTTCAGGACGCGGTTCGTCACGATCAACGCGAGGATGCCGAGCGGCAGGTTGATGTAGAAGATGTAACGCCAGCTCAGGTTGTCGACGAAGAATCCGCCCGCCAGCGGCCCGACGACGCTGGAGACGCCGAACACCGCGCCGAAATACCCCTGATAACGGCCGCGCTGCCGCGGCGAGATCACGTCGCCGATGATCGCGAAGACGAGCGAGATCAGCCCGCCGCCGCCGATGCCCTGCACGCCGCGGAAGACGATCAGCTCGTACATGTTCTGCGCCGCGCCGCACAGCGCGCTGCCGACGAGGAACACGACGATCGCGAGCTGGAAGACGCGCTTGCGGCCGTAGAGATCGCCCGCCTTGCCCCACAGCGGGGTGGACGCGGTGCTGGCGAGCAGGTAGGAGGTGATCACCCACGACAGCAGGTCGCTGCGATGGAAGTCACCGACGATCGTAGGCAGCGCCGTCGACACGATCGTCTGGTCCAGCGACGCGAGGAACATGCCCAGCATCAGCCCGGACATGATGACCAGGATTTGCCGGTGCGTGAAACCCGGGTCGGCGCCCGATGCCGCGTCGGTAACGGCAGCGGCGGTCACGTGCGCGTCGCCGGTCTGCGTACTCGCGTGACGCGCACCGATTGTCTAGTGCTCCGGCTCGGTGGGCTGGTCTGGTGCTGGATCCTTGCCGCCGAGTGACTTGGCCGCGACTACACCCAGCGCGGCAAGGGCGACACCGGCCTTGAGCACCCGGCCACGCCGGTGCTTGGGCTGGTCGAGCTGGGCCGCCCGCTTCTCGAGCTGGTCGGCGGCCTTCACGGCCGCCTTGCGCAGCTGGCGCGCCGATTGCCGGCGGGCGCCGTCGACGCTGCTCTGCGCCGTCGACCGCACGGACCTGGACTGCTTGCGGGCCTTCTTCTGGGCCTTCTTGCGCGCCCGGCGCCCGCGCGCCGCGACGGTGTCGAGGGCGGCCGTGACGGCGCTGCCGACGCTCTCGCCGGCGGCCGTGACGGCGCTGCCGACGCTCTCGCCGGCGGCCGTGGCGTGATCGCGAACTGTTTCTACCGCGGAGCCGGCGAGATCACGCACGTCCCCCACGTTCTGCAGTCCCGCGTGAGCCTTTCTACTGCGACCCATTCCCCTGTCCTCTCGTTGCGACTCGGTTCGCTGACGATCAGCCCGAGTCAGATGATCAGTAGAGCAGGGCGGCGAGGATATCCAACAAGCCTCCCGCCAGCATCACTGCGAATGCGGCGATCCCGGCATGCACCCACACGAACGGCAGCGCCGCACCTCCTACCCAGCCTAGCCCGATGAACGTTGCGCCCACGAGCACCTCGCGCGGTGTACCCGCTGGTGCGTGCCGAGTCATGGCGGGGCGTAGAGTTGACGTCCTGACGCCAACGATCCGGGACTCGACCCGGATCGGGCTCGGGCTCCGACGACGATGACTTGTCCTCGCCGGACCGGCGCACGAGGCAGAGCAGCGATCGGGACGCCACCGGAGCAAGCGCCGTGGATCTGTCCTCAGCACTGGCGGCCGACCTGGGCCTGCTGTCTGCCGCGATCGAGGACTCCGACGGCGACCTTAATAGGTGGCTGGAGTCCTTCGTCGTGGATCTGCGCGGGGCGGTCGGCTCCTTCCTGGGGCTCACCATGACCATCGCGGTCGAAGCTCACGAGATCAGCTTCACGCTGAGTGAGCGGGCCACCCAGGCCGGCACCTCGCTGTGCATCCCGCTGTCGGCAGTGACCGACAGCAGGGCGGGGAGCGCGCTGGTGCTCTACGCCGCGACCCCCGGCGCGTTCGTCGACCTGGCCGCCGACCTGGCCTGGACCCTCACGCTCGACCCGTCGACTTTCGTGCTCGACCAGCACCTCGCGGTGCCGGTGCCGTCGAAGAGCGTGATCGGACTGCGCGGGCATACTATTGTCAATCGAGCCGTCGGTGCGCTCATCGACCGCGGCCACACGCCGGAGTCGGCGCACACCGAACTGCGCCATCATGCCCATACCGAACATGGAAGCCTGCACGCAAGCGCTCAGTGGATGCTGGACAGCATCCGTCGGCACCCGCTCCCGGATGAATCCTGACCGAAGGCGCCGTCAGCTCAATGGGCTCCGGGGCTGGTGCGCCGTGCTCGGGCCCGTCGCACCGCCTCGTCGACGACGCGTTGCGCCACGTCGCGCAGCTTGACGTTGTCCGCCTGACTCCGCTCGCGAAGCCGGTCGAATGCTTCGCCCGCTGTGCTGCCGGTCCGGCTCATCAGGATACCCAACGCCTGGTCGATCACCGCCCGACTGGTGAGCGCAGCCTGCAACTGGTGGGCAAGACGTTTTGCCTGCGATAGCACCTGCGCGTTGAGCACGGCGATCGCGGCAGGCGCAGCGAATAGTTCCCCGATCGCCACCGCCTCGTCGCTGAAGGCGTTCTCGGGGTGGGCGTACACGTTCATCGCGCCGACGATTCGGTCGCCAAGTACTTGGTCGGGAATGATCAGCGGTAGGGACAGAACGCTGTGCACGCCGAGATGCGCGACCCGAGGGCCGAACCTGAGCCACTGCGCGTCGCCGCCCAGAACACCCGAGCGGACCGTCCGCCCTTCTCGCGCCGCGGTGATGCACGGCCCTTCGCCGATGTCGTACTGGATCGCGTCGACCTCCGACACGAAGGGTGTGCTGGCCACGATCGTTGCGGCGTGACCTTTCTCCAGGAGCGTGAGGCCCGCGCCGTCGGCTCCGGGAATGGCCGCCACGGCGTACTCCGCGACCCGGGTCAGCAGATCCTTGAGTTCCAGCTGTCCGGTCGCCAGCCGCGACAATGCACCCACGCTCTCGCGGAGGTCGTCATCCTCGCGATCAGCTTGCTCCAGCATCGACTCGCGCCGCATGTCGCCAGCGTCAAGCGGACCATCAAGTTTGGTTCGATCGCTGAGGCCGTTCGGGCGACGCTCGCCGTCGCCTGTGAACTTCGTCATCACTGCCCCTATCCACGGCAAGCGGCCCGACCCGCTCAGTCAAGACGGTACCCCCGAACAACAGCCGTGTGCGCGTAACGGGTCGGCATAATGGGGACGACACCTGTACGGTCGACCGGCCAGTGGGTACCAGCCGACCGAAAACGCCACATACTCACCCTACGAAGTGACGGGTCGGCAACCGTCGCCCGAAAGGACCCCGAGACGATGCACAGCACTGAGCAGGACGACGACCTGGCGCCATGGTCGTTCGCGGAGCCCTGGGGAGGCACCGGCCACGTCTGCGACCTCGACGGCCCGGTGCACTGGGTCGACTTCGGCGGCCCCGCCGACGCCAGCCCGATCGTCCTGGTGCACGGACTCGGCGGATCGCATCTGAACTGGGTGCTGGTGGCATCGGCACTGGCCCAGCGCAGCCGGGTTTTCGCCCTCGACCTGCCGGGCTTCGGCCTGACGACCGCGGGCCATCGGGCGGCGACGGTGCAGGCCAACACCGCCGTGCTGGACCGGTTCGTGCGCGAGATCACCGGCGGGCCTGCGGTGCTGATCGGCAACTCGATGGGCGGGATGATCTCGCTGCTCGAGGCCGATGCCCGTCCCGCGTCCGTCGCGGGTCTGGTGCTGATCGATCCCTCGCTGCCCGTGCCCCGACAGCTCCCCGACAGGCAGATCGCCTCGCAGTTCCTGATCTACGCGGTGCCGTTCTTCGGCGAGCGCTACCTGGCCTCCAGCCGGCGAAAGTTGACCGACAGGCAACTCGTGCAACGCGTCATCGACCTCTGCTTCGCGGACCCCTCGAGAGCGTCCGGCGAACTGCTGGACACGGCTGCTGCACTTGTCGGACAGCGGCGCACGATGCCCGCGCAGGAGGCGGCGTTCATGCAGGCGGCCCGTTCGTTGATGCGCGTGCTCGCCCGTCCGCGGCGCTACCAGGCCCTGATGAATCGTCTTGATCTGCCGGTCCTTCTCGTGCACGGCGACCGCGACCGGCTGGTCCCGGTGTCGGCCGCGCGCGCGACGCTGGCCGCCAACCCGCGGTGGGAGGGCGTGATCCTGCCGGGCGTCGGCCACACCGCGCAGCTCGAATCGCCTGACGCCGTCATCGAGCACGTCACGCGCTGGCTCGATCGCCACGAACTGGCGCTGCCCTCCACTTCTTGACGCGCAGGTCACGCTGAGCAGAAGGCCATCGAGACCACGGCCACCCGGAGCTGACGGTCCGGTGGGTGCCTGTCGGGCTTGAGCCACTCGGGCGCGACGGTTTGGCAGCCCGGTATCACGGGAAAGACCAGTGATGACACCGCGCGAGCCCAACCAGCCTGGAGGAGTCATCTCCGACCACACCGGGGCGCATCGCCCCGCCACCGAAGCGATGCCCCATCCGCCCGCGACGGGGTCGGGTTGGCTGCTCGGTGCTCGCTACCGGGTCATCGACCGCGTCGGCGCCGGGGGCATGGCGGAAGTGTTCCGCGCGCACGACGAACTGCTCGCTCGTGATGTCGCCGTGAAAGTCTTCCGCATGCACCCCGTCAATCCCGACACGGCGACCGGCATCGAGCGCCAGGAGATCGAACTGCACGCGCTCGCCCACCTGAACCACCCCAACCTGATCAGGCTGTTCGACGGCTCGATCACCGGCGCTGACGGCCCGGCGTTCCTGGTGATGGAACTGATCAACGGTCCCACCCTCGCAGCCCGAATCGCAGACGGCCCGTTGACGGAGCCGGAGGTGCGTGAGGTGGGGATCCAGATCGCGGACGCGCTCGCCTACGTGCACGCCGAGGGCATGGTGCACCGTGACGTCAAACCCGCGAACATTCTGCTCGGCACCGACTGCACTACCGGCGACAGCACCGTCCGGGCGCGGTTGTCGGACTTCGGCATCGTCCGCCTGCTGGGCAGCGAACGGCTGACCAGCGTGGACTTCATGCTCGGGACCGCGTCCTACCTCGCCCCGGAGCAGGCCCGCGGCTCGGACGTCGGGCCGGTTGCCGACGTCTATTCCCTAGGACTGGTGTTGATCGAGGCTGCCACGGGAGTTCGCTCGTTCGACGGACCGCCCCTGGAGGCAGTGGTGGCGCGCCTAGCGCGCGACCCCGAGGTTCCGGGGCATCTCCCGCCGCCGTGGCCGGCGCTACTGGCGGCGATGACAGCCAGCGATCCAGCGGCACGACCGACAGCAGCGCAGGTGGCGCAACTGCTGCGGGACGGACGCTCCGAGTCAGTACCATTGCCGATCGCGGCGGGAGTCGCTGGTGTGGCCGGTGCCGCCGGTGCGGCAGACGCCGAGACCGCCGGCCTTGCGGCGGTCGGGGCGCACGCCGCAGGCCTGTCGTCGGCGGTCGTGGACCCGTCGGAAGCGACCGATCAGCGGACTCGACGCGGGCGCGCAGCGTTTCTGCTCCCCGCGGCCGGGCTACTGGCGGCGCTCGCGGTCAGCGGAGCCCTGCTCCTGCGGCCCACATCCCATCGCACCCCCCCGGTGAACCGACCGCCCGGTGCCTCGAACCACGCGACCGGCTCCACCTCGCCCGGCACCCACAGCAGCGCGGTGGTGCCGGCGAACGACCCGGTTGCCAGCCCGACCGCGACGCGCACGCGCACGCGCAGCACGCGCACGCGCAGCACGCCGCAGAGCAGCTCGGCAAGCAGCAGCGCTGGGTCGTCGACCGCTAGGGCACCGGGCACGAGCACAGCACCGGGCACGAGCACGGCACCGGGCACGAGCGTGCCAGCGACAACGGCCGCAC
>DAITQD010000024.1:0-1254 GCA_036833255.1 Jatrophihabitantaceae bacterium | reverse complement strand
GCACGAGCGTGCCAGCGACAACGGCCGCACCTGCGAGTTCCAGCCTGCCGGTGAGCAGCGCCGCCGCGTCGAGCACGACGAGCCCCGGCCCGTAACGGCGCTCAGCGCTGAGCTCGGTCCAGACCCCGTTCCGCTTCGCGTTGCCGGGCGGCGCAAGCCGTCTCAGCGGCCGTCGCTTTCACTCGAAGGTGAATGCGTCGGTGTCGACCGCGGAGATGGCGTAGGTGATGGTGACCTGCACGTCGACGCTCCCGGCCGAGTGCGGAGGGGTCTGAACGGTCAGCTCCGTGGCTGAGTTGACGACCGTCGCGGTGCCGGGGATACCCCCGAACGTGACCGAGGTGACGTTCACGAAACCGGTGCCGGTCACGGTGAGCGTCGTTCCGCCGGCGCTAGTGCCGATGCCCGGTGTGACGGTGCTGATCGTCGGCGCCACGACGTAGCTGAACTGGTCGGCGGCCACGACCCGTGACGTGCCGTAGGCGGTCCTGACGCCGACGTCGACGCCACCGACAGCATTTGCCGGCGCGGTGACGTAGAGCCTCGTCGACGACGTCACATGCACCGCCGTGCCCGCAGCGGTACCGAACATGACTGCTGCGACGTGCCGGAAATTGCTGCCCGACACTGCCACCCGGGTGCCACCCGTAGTCGGCCCACCCGCCGGGCTGACCGCGCTGATCGCCGGCGGCGCCACGTACGCGTAATGATCGGCGGCTAGGACTGCCGAGGCGCCGTACGCGGTGGTGACGCGCACGTTGACGAGCGCGCCAGCGTGCGCCGGGGCAGTCACGTAGAGCTTCGTAGACGACGTCACATGCACCGCCGTGCCGGCGGCGGTGGTCCCGAACCGCACCGCGCTGACGTGCCGGAAATTCCTGCCGGTCAATGCGACCCGGGTGCCTCCGGCGGTGGGTCCACTGGTCGGACTGATCGCGCTGATCGCCGGCGGTGCCACGTAGGTGTAGTGATCGGCGGTGCGTCCCGCCGAGGCGCCGTGCGTGGTCACGACCCGAACGCCGACCGTACCAGCGGCATGCGGCGGGCTGGTGATGTAGAGCCTCGTTGCCGACACCACATGCACTGACTTGCCCGGTGTCGCGCCGAACCGCACCGCGGTCACGTGCGTGCTCCCTTGCGACGCACAGAGAACTCTCTGGTTGGGTGAACCGTTCACTCCATCTCGACGTGTACCAAGCGAAGCTAGAGGCAGCGCTCAGCAGCAAGCCACTGACGCGCAGTTCCGTGCGAAGG
>DAITQD010000023.1:26617-27737 GCA_036833255.1 Jatrophihabitantaceae bacterium | reverse complement strand
GCGTCGACGACCTGCTCGGCGTCGTGCCCGGCGGCGCGGGCGTTCCACAGCCCCAGCGGGGTCAGCCGGTAGGTGTGCACGTGCTCCGGCGAGCGCTCCAGTTCGGCGAACGGCGCGATCGCCGCGCGTGCCTCCTGGGACTGCGGGTGGTCGACCTCGAGCAGTAGCGTCTTGTCGGACTGGACGATCAACGGTCCGTCGGTCACGTGTCTCCTCGTCGTGTGCGAGCGGGCAACAGCCCATTGTCGCAAACGACGACAGGGTCCCGCCTGTTCCGCGTGTCCTACGGTGAATAGATGGCTGTTGCCCGCTTCAAGAAGATCTGCATCGACGCGGTCGACCCCGGGGTGCTGGGCAAGTTCTGGGCGGCCGTCCTCGACCTGACCTGGGAACCGGCGGCGAACGGTGAGGGCGGCATCTACGCAACCACCCGCCAGCCCGTGCTGTGGGTCTGCCGGGTGCCCGAGCACAAGGCGGTCAAGCATCGCGTGCACATCGACGTCTACGCGAGCGGCACCGCCGAACTGGAGGCACTGGGCGCCTCCGTCGTGCTCGCCGAGGGCGGCGACCGGCGCTGGACCGTGCTGGCCGACCCCGAAGGCGGCGAGTTCTGTGCGTTCCTGCGCGAGCAGCCGACCGGCCCTCGTCTGCACGGCCTCGGCGTCGACAGCGTGGATCCGCCCCGGCAGGCCCGGTGGTGGGTAGACCTGCTGGGCGGCGAGGTGGTCGATCACCCGCAGGGCTACTCGACCGTGTCGGGGGTGCCGGGGCTGGACCTCACCCTCGACTTCGCCCCGGTGCCGGAGCCGAAGACGGTGAAGAACCGCATCCACTGGGAGGTCATGGTCGACGACGTGCAACGGCTGATCGCCGCGGGAGCGAGGATGGTGTGGCCGAGGGGCGGGGATCTCGACTGGGACGTCCTCGCCGACCCGGAAGGCAACGAGTTCTGCGCTTTCAGCGCGACGCCGACCGGTTCGGCTTTGTAATCTCACCGGGTGACTACGGTGCAAGGTTCCGACGGCGAGACCGCGCCCCGCCGTGGCTCGGTGGGCTACCCGGTCGTGGAGATGGTGGCGTTCCTGTCGGAGTTGGCGATGTTCGCCACACTGGGCGTCGC
>DAITQD010000023.1:20442-26517 GCA_036833255.1 Jatrophihabitantaceae bacterium | reverse complement strand
GCTGCTCAACGACAAGGCGGAAGCCCGGGGCAGGCGCTCAGGCGGGGTCGTCCTCGTCGTCGAAGGCGTCGTCGACGACGCTGACGGCCGTGAGGCGATGCAGTGGGAATGACTGCAGGCGCTGCGTTGCGGACTCGTGCCCGCGCACGAAGCCACCGGCGAGCGAGATCGGCAGGATCGTGCGCCGGGAGGTGGTGCCGTCAGGGTCGACCACCCCGAGCAGCACCCGCTGTCCCGCACGGATGGCTTGGCGCAGCAGGGCCATCGTCGCGGCCGATGTCACGCCGGGCACCTGCTGGGCGATCGGCGCGATGCGCCGACTCAGCGCCGTGAGTGATTCGCCGGACCGGATCCGTCGCACGACCTCGGTGAGGTGCGCGCCGGATTCAACGGCGGTGCGCGAGCGGATCGAGCGCGGCGGTGGCCGCGACGCGGCGCGCGGGGCGGTGCCGCCGAGCGTGATCACTTCGCCGTCCGGCGCCTCGGCCGCGGGCGCGTACCCGGCTTCACGGAGCACCTCCAGCACCCGGGCAACGGGAGCGGTGGCGATCACGATGGTCGGGGCGATCCGGCGCAGTTGCAGCGACCCGACGTCGCGGTCGGCGAGCACCCGCGCGAGCAGCGCCTGGTCATCGCAACGCAGGTACGCCGCCGCGGTGCCCGCCCGCAGCACGCCGTGGCGCCGGGCGACGTCGTCGATGAGGTAGCGCAGCGCCTGCGGCACCGGGGTGCGGGACCGCTCGGTGACCAGCGCCCTGATGTCAGCGCCGCTGCGCCCGGCATCCAGCGCCCGCCGGACCGACGCCTCGGTGACGCGGTACACGCTCGCGCCGCCCGCGGACTCGAGGTCGGCGGCCAGAGCGAGTTCGGTGCCCAGCGCGGGGGTGGGCGGCCCCGGGACGACAATCGTCAGGTCGGGCTGGACGAGGAAGTAATCGACCGGCTCGGGCAGCGCGTTGATGAGAGCATGCTCGGCGGCCGCGCGCGAGCCGGCCAGCAGGGTGCGGCTGTAACCGGTGACACCGCCCGCAGCGGTGACGCCCAGCAGGTCGGCCTCGGCCAGGATCGCCTCGGCGAGCGGACGCTGGGTGCTGGCCCGGCGCGGCGACGCCCAGGTCAGCCGGGCCAGGACTGCGGCGCGGGCAGCCGGCGCGGCGCCCGGCCCCAGTGTGGTGAGCACGTCGAGCACGCGCGCGCGCAGCGCGGCAACGGTGCCGCGTTCGGCGTCCGGGCCCAGGACGCTGATGAGCCGCTCCCGCTCGTCGCGCTGGCTCACCAGGCTGGGCTGACGCGACATCGCGAGCCACGCGACGGCGAGGTCGGTCCAGCGCTGCGCGGGGTCGCGGCGTCGCCAGTTGTCGAATTCGGTCGTCGGTAGGTAGACCGGTTCGGGACCGCTCGCGGCGCCGATGAGTCCTGCCGCATAGGCGGTTTCGGCGATCAGGGCCGCAACCGGCGGGTCGACGGCGAGCTCGCGCGCCGTCCGGCGCAGCTCGCGAACCCCGACCCCACCCGCGCGCAGAACCGGCGGAGGCCGGCTCGCCCACGCTTCGGCGAGCGATTCGACGAGCCGGACGGTCTCGAGCACCGCCGTGGTGCCGATGCGGTCGAGCTCAGCGGGATCTCGCTCGACGGCATCGATCACCGGCGGCATCGGGCTGACGGGGCCCAGCGCCGTGCCTCGCAAGGCGATGCCGACTTCGCGTGGCAGCTCGACCGTCTGCGCGTCGATGGGTACCAGCAATCCTCGTGCGATCAGCCGGTACGGCGGCGGCAGATCCTGCCACGTCGCCGGCAGGTACGCGTTGCGGACGCCGCCGTTGGGCGGTCCTGCGGCGAGACGGTCGAGAACCTCCCGCTCCGCGGCGTCGCTCTGCGCGATCAGTTCGGCGACCCGCTCTGGTGACCCGAGAACCTCGGCCACCGCGGCACCGGCCCGCGGCTGCGCCGCCGGGGGCAGGCCCAGCGCCCGCAGGACCGGGGCCAGTTGCAGCTCGGAGACCCGGCGCAGCAGCGTGTTCGCCGGCCGTCCTAGCCCGGCCGGGTAGGGCCCTACCGCCTCCGCGACACTGGCGACGAGGTGCGGCGCGTCGGTGGCGCCCCAGACGAGGCCGAGCTCGAGCAGGTCGCCGATGCCGCGACTCAGGTCGGCGGCCGTGACACCCTCGCCGAGCAACCGGGCGACGTCGGCGACCGGAGCGGCGTCACCGGCCGCGGACAGCACGAGCGCTTCGAGCACCCGCAGGACGAAGGCGTCCAGGCCGTCGACGGCACGCTGCACCGAGGTGCGCACGCTGAGCCGGCTGGCGAGCATCGCCAGGTCGGCCGGAGCGGGCAACGCGAGGTCGGGTCGCCGGTGCAGCAGTTCGGCGAGCTGGGCGTCGCTGCGCCCGCGCAGCCACTCGGTCAGCGAGGTCGGCCGATGCATGGCGATCGGGGTACGCCGGTCAGCGCCCCTCGGCCAGGTGTGGGCGATCGGCCGCGGCGGGATGGGTGTAGCGCAGGCGGGCGAGCGGCAACGGAAATTCGATCTCAGGGCCGAAGGGCGACAGGGAGCCGGCCATGTCGGCGGCGAGTTCGGAGACGTGGAAGTCGCCGACGCGTATCGCCGGGGCGTCGGGGTAGTGCTCCGGACGTTCGGGCGCGGTGCTGGCCATGGGTGCCCTCTCGGTGGGTCAGACGCGGACTATCTAGTTTGCCATGCTCGTAGTCTGGACGCGTGGTCACGCCGCCGGCACGCCTGGAGTCGGTCAATCTCGCCCGGGTGATGGAGCCGGGCTGGAAGCAGCGAATCGGCCAGACCGGCATCGACAAGCGTCCCGTCCACAGGCCGGTCCGAACCGGCGCCGACGTGCTCGTCGGCGACACCATCTGCGACACGGCCAATCACGGCGGGCCGGACCAGGCCGTCTACGCCTATGCCCGCGAGGACGCCGGCTGGTGGTCGGACCGGATGGGCCGCGACGTCCCGTGCGGCGCGTTCGGCGAGAACTTCTCCACGGCGGGCCTGGATGTGACAAATGCGGTGATCGGCGAGCGGTGGGCGATCGGCTCGGCGGTCTTCGAGGTGAGCTGCCCGCGCATCCCGTGCCGCACGTTCGCCGGCTTCTGGGACGTGCCGGATCTGGTGACGCGGTTCACCGTCGCGGGCCGCCCGGGGGCCTACCTGCGGATCTGGCAGGCCGGTGAAGTGAGCGCCGGGGACCGCATCACCATCGAGTACCGGCCCGAACACGGTGTGACCATCCTTGAGTCGTTCCGGGCCTTGACGGGTGACCGGACGCTCGCGGCGCGACTGCTGCAGGCGCCGCAGTTGCCGCCCGAGGCGCATGAGCGCGCCCGGACCTGGTTGGCGAAGTCAAGTATTGCTCGTGTAATCGGGGCCGGGACCAGTAGCCTGTAGTCAGAAGGCACCGCGAGCCTGCGGTGCCTTCGGTGCGCCAGACCCGGCGCAGTGATCCCCCCAGCGACCAAGTACCAGAGGAGTCCCCGGTGCCTACCGGCAAGGTGAAGTTCTTCAGCGCGGACAAGGGCTTCGGCTTCCTGTCCTACGACGGGGGCGAGGACGTCTTCGTGCACCGCGACGCGCTGCCCGACGGGGTCACCGAACTCAAGCCGGGTCAGCGCGTCGAGTTCGGCGTCGTCTCGGGCCGCAAGGGCAACCAGGCCATGCAGGTGCGCCTGCTCGACCCGGTGCCGTCGGTCGCGCGCGCCTCGCGCAAGCCCGCCGATGAGATGGCCCCGCTGGTCGAGGATCTCATCAAGCTGCTCGACACCGTGTCCAACTCGCTGCGCCGCGGGCGCTACCCGGAAAAGGTCGAAGCCGGCAGGGTCGCCGGCCTGCTGCGCGCCTTCGCCGATCACCTCGATATTTGATCCGCCGGGGGCGTATCTCCGTCTCCACCGCTCGCTGGCGCTCGGGTGGATCCGTCGATTCGCACCTCGCTTCGCTCGGGCCGCGTCGCGGCCGGCGGGCTCTTCGCGCGAGCGCTCATCGTGTTGGGTCAGTGCAAAGCTGGGCTGTTGGGCGTGAGGCCGGCGGCGTGCGCGCGGTCGAGAAGAGCCGAGATCGCCGCGTAGCCCTCCTCACCCAGATCACGGGTGAAGTCGTTGACGTACAAGGCGATGTGCTGCTGCTGCACCTGCGGTGACATCTCGTCGGCGTGCTCCGCGACGTAGTCCCCCGACGCGTCTGGGTGCGCCCACGCGTACTCCACCGAGGCCCGTACGACCCGGCCGATCGCGGCGGCGTCAAGCCCACGCCTGGCGAGGATCGCGCCGAGCGGGATCGGCAGGCCGGTGTCGCGCTCCCACCACTCGCCGAGGTCGGCCAGCGCCGTCAGCCCGTAGTCCGGGTAGGTGAAGCGCGCCTCGTGGATGACCAGCCCGGCGTCGTAGCTGCCGTCGCGCACCGCCGGCATGATCGACGCAAACGGCACGATGTCGATGCGCGCCGGGCGCTGGCCGGCCGCCCACAGCCGCAACAGCAAGTAGGCCGTCGAGCGCTCGCTGGGGACGGCGACGGTGCGCCCGTCCAGGTCGGGCAGCTCGCCACGGGTCAGCACGAGCGGACCGCAACCGCGCCCGAGGGCGCCGCCGCTGGGCAGCAGGGTGTATCGGTCGAGCAGCCATGGCAGCGCCCCGTAGGACACCTTCACCACATCGAAGTCGCCGCGCTCGGCCGCGGTGTTCGTGATGTCGATGTCGGCGAAGCTCACCTCGACCGGGGGCGCGTCAGCGATGAGCCCGTGCGTCCAGGCATGGAAGACGAACGTGTCGTTCGGGCACGGCGAGAAGGCGAGCTTCACCCGAGCTCCAACGGTGCGGCGGTGATCGCGGCGACTGCGCGGCCGAGCGTGCTGAGAGCGTCGGGGATGCGCCAGGCCTCCCGCTCGCGCGGGCCGACGGGGTTGCTGATCGCCCGGACCTCGGCGAAGGGCACGCCGTGCAGCGTCGCGGCCGCGGCGACGCCCGCGCCTTCCATGCCCTCGGCGACGGCGTCGGGGAACCGGCCGCGCAGGTTATCGGCGCTCGCCGCCGTTCCGGTGACGGTCGCGACGGTGAGGATGGTGCCCAGGTGGCCGCCGGTGCGGTCGGTGAGCTCGATGGCCAGCTGTGGGGCTACGTCATAGCGGTCGGTGCCGAACCCCAGCGCGGACACCGACGCGAAGCCGCGGTCGGTCTCGGCGCCGAGGTCGGCGAACGCGATCGTCGAGGCGACCGCAATCCCGCCGACGCCGACTGGCCCGAAGCCACCGCCGATGCCGGCGCTGATGACGAGGTCGTACTCGGCGGTGGCGAGCGCGGCCGAGGCAGCGGCGGCCGCGGCGGCGGGCCCGACCCCGCCAACCAAGACAGTGATCTCGCCGGATTGTGCAACCCCGCGCGGTCTCAGGCCGCACGCGGTTGCACAATCGGGGAGCGCGGCCAGGATCGTGTCGCGCTCGGCCGCGACGGCCGTGACGACGAGGAGCTTCACGACTCGCTGCGCGGATCGCGCCGGGCAACGCTTCCGGGGTGCTCCTGCCACTCGCGGGCCGATGTGGTCCGGTTGATCGCCCGATAACGCAGTATGACCACGGCCGCGACCGCGCTGACGACCACGCCCGCCACCCAGAAGCCGATCGACCCGCCGTGCGTGGACGGCAGCAGCACGCCGATTCCCGCGCCCACCACCCACGCCAACTGCAGGAACGTCTCGGACCGGGCGAAGGCGCTGGACCGCAGCGTCTCGACGACGTCGTGCTGGATGAGGGCGTCCAGGGCGATCTTGGACAGCGCGTTGGCTACGGCGAAGACGTACATGCCGACGACTGCGACCGTGACGTTGAACAGCAGCGCGACCAGCAGGCAGCTGGCGCCGGCCACGGCGACGGACGCGATGATCACGATGTCGGGCCGGTGCAGCTTCAGCTTCGTGCCGATGGCGGTACCGGTGAAGGTGCCGGCGCCGGCCGCTGCGATGATGGCGCCCAGCTCGAGGGCCGCCTGCAGTCCGTGCGCGGTTGTCTCGATGTAGAACGCCAGGAAGATCGTGAGCAGGCCGGACAGGAACCGCAGCACCGACTCGCCCTG
>DAITQD010000023.1:0-20342 GCA_036833255.1 Jatrophihabitantaceae bacterium | reverse complement strand
ACGCCAGGAAGATCGTGAGCAGGCCGGACAGGAACCGCAGCACCGACTCGCCCTGCAGCGCGATGACCAGGTGCTCGGCGAACCCGCGCCTGGCCCAGCCCTGAAGGCGCATCAGCGGCGGCACCCGCCGCTGGCCGGCCGGCCGGGGGGGTTCCTGCGGGTGGCGCGGCGCGTCGACGGACGAGTCGACCTGGGGCGGCAGCTGGAAGGCGAAGAATGCGCACGCGCCGAACGCGACGGCGGTGAGGACGAGGCCCAAGCTGTAGGAGCCGCTGACCTTGATGACGACGCCGATGAAACCGCCCGCGACGAGCGTCGAGCCGAGGCCGAAGATCGACAATCGGGCGTTGGCCTCGGTGAGGCTCAGCCCGGGCGGCACCAGACGGGGCGCGGCCGCGGCTCGTACCACTCCGTAGGCCTTCGACAGCACCAGCGAGCCGAGCGCACAGGGATACAGGACGAACAGGTCGCTCGGGTGACTGGCCATGATCAGGGCGAGGATCGCGCGGCCGATCGCGGTGCCGGCCATCGTCCAGCGGCGCCCGTGCTGGAGCCGGTCGAGAGCGGGGCCGATCACCGGGGCGACCACCGCGAACGGCGCCATCGTGATCAGCAGGTACAGCAGGACGTTGCCCCGCTGCGCATGGGTCGACGCGCCGAAGAAGACGGTGCCCGCGAGCGCGACGACGATCATCGCGTCGGTGCCGTAGCTGAGTACCTGGTTCCAGATGAGTGCGGTCAGCCCGGACTCGTTGGCACCGTCGGCCTTGCTCGCGCTGATGACCTTGCGGGTGACGACCCGGGCCGCGCGGTTGGTCTGGGTGAAGGCGGCACGGGTCATCGCGACGGCGGGACTGGCCGGTTGTTTCGGCGGTTGCGCGGTCTCGGGCTGGGCGCCGGTGAGGTGGTGGTAGGTCGGCTTGCCGTACGGTCCGGGGCCGGCTGGCGGCGGGCCGTAGGGCGGCTGCGGCGGGTACTGGGGCCGCCCGTGGCTCGTGTGCCCAGAGCGCGAGAGCCGCTTGCGCGGTCGATCGTCTCGCTGCCGGGCCACGTCACCATCCTGCCCCACGATGCCGACGCGGAAAGCCCGAACGCGCGCCCCTACCTGCCCGCGAGGGCCGCCCCGCAGGCCCATCGGCCACAATGGAGCCCGTGACCCCTACCGAGCAGACCACCGATATCGCCGCCGACGAGGCCACGCCGGTAGCCGCCGAGCCGGATGCCGCGTTGGCGGCCGCCGTCGAGCAGGCCCGCGAGGCCGCGCTCGAGGTGGGCGGCTCGTCCGTCGGCGAGCACCTCGCCGCCGTCGCGGCAGCAGAGCGCATCGTCACGCACGCGTTCGCGGCCACCCTGCCCGGCTATGCCGGCTGGTACTGGGCCGTGACGCTGGCCCGCGCGCCGCGGGCCAAGGCCGCCACCGTCGACGAGATCGTGCTGTTGCCGGGAGCCGACGCGTTGCTCGCGCCCGAGTGGGTGCCGTGGCACGAGCGGCTGCTTCCTGGCGATCTCAGTCCCGGCGACCTGCTGCCCAGCGTCGCCGACGACCCGCGGCTCGTCCCGGCCTACGTTGCCTCGGACGATCCTGCCGTCGAGTCGGTGGCCTTCGAGCTGGGTCTGGGGCGGGTCCGAGTGATGTCTCGCGACGGTCGGCTGGACACGGCAGAGCGGTGGTACGACGGCGACGGCGGCCCAGACAACCCGATGGCCAAGCAGGCTCCGGCGCACTGCGGCACCTGTGGCTTCCTGCTGCCCCTGGCCGGGTCGCTGCAGGCCGGCTTCGGCGTGTGCGGCAACGAGATCAGCGCGACGGACGGCCGGGTGGTCAGCGTCGAGTACGGCTGCGGGGCGCATTCCGAGGCTGCCGTCGTGGTGCCGTCGCTGGCCGAGCTCACCGGCGACGTCTTCGACGACGGCCCACTCTTTTGACGGCGCCAACTAGTGACACGC
This sequence comes from Jatrophihabitantaceae bacterium, assembly GCA_036833255.1. GTDB lineage: Bacteria > Actinomycetota > Actinomycetes > Mycobacteriales > Jatrophihabitantaceae > QHCC01. The sequence continues at coordinate 18,395 of DAITQD010000023.1, read as the reverse complement.
GACACTAGATCGTGCGGCCCTCGCTGCGGTGCTTGCGCATGATGGTGTAGCCGAGCAGGCCGAGGATCCCGCCGGCGAGGCTGGTCCACAGCCAGACTCGGTGATCGTGGCGGCCCAGCCAGCTGTAGAACGGCAGCAGCGCGAGGAAGGCCACGAAGAAGATCGCCGTACCGATCGCGGTGATCCGCCGGGCGTTGATCTGGACGGCCGGCGGCTGCACAAGCTTCCGCTTGTCGGCCATGATGCGCAGCGTACTTCTCTAACTCGCCGGGGGCGCCGTGACCGACCAGCTGCGTGAGCTGTCCGCACTGCGCTGCCGGGTCGTTCGCGAGCCGCTGGGCCCGGGACCCGCACCCGCGGAGCTGTTGCGCCGCGCCGCCGGCTCGGACGGTCTGGTCTGCCTGTGCGGCTCTTGGGCGGGCGGTGGCGCGCTGCTCGCCGCCGAGCCGCTGTTCGTACTTGCAGATGCGGATCCTGTTGCCGCGCTGGGCGTCCAACCGCGCGTCGAGTCCGGCGGCGGGGTTGTCGGCGGGGTTGTCGGCGGCGGCTGGTTCGGCTGGCTCGGCTACGACGGAGCGTCTCGGCTGGCGTTCTACGACCACCTGCTGCGTTACGACGGCACCGGCGCCTGGAGCTTCGAGGCACTGTGGAGCGCCGAACGCGACGCGCTGTTGCAGGCCCGGCGGGAGGAGCTGGCCGCCCTGCTCGACGGCCCGGACGCCGCGGCGGGGTGGCAGGTCGGCGAGTTCGGCGGGGCGTCGCTGCCGGATCACCTGCAGGCCGTCGAGCGCGCTGTGGAGCTCGTGCGGGCGGGGGAGATCTACCAGGTCAACGTCTGCACCCGGCTCGAGGCATCCTTCGCGGGCAGCGCCGCAGGACTCTTCGCCGACGCGTCGACGGCGCTGCAGCCCGCGTTCGGGGCTTACGTCGAGGCGGACGGCCGCGCGGTCGCGAGCTTGAGTCCCGAACTGTTCCTGCGCCGACGCGGCCGCGACGTCGTGACGTCGCCGATCAAGGGCACCTGGCCGCGGCCGGCGGACGACAGTGCAGGAGCGCAGGCATTGCGGCGCTCGGCGAAGGACGCCGCCGAGAACGTGATGATCGTCGACCTGATGCGCAACGACCTCGGGCGAGTCTGCGAAACCGGCACGGTGCGCGCGGTGTCGCTGCTCGACGTCCAGCCGCATCCGGGTGTGTGGCACCTGGTGTCGACAGTGGCCGGCCGGCTACCCGACGGTGTCGGTGACGACGAGCTGCTGCGGGCCACATTCCCGCCCGGGTCGGTGACGGGTGCGCCCAAGCTGCGGGCAGTCGAGGCGATCGAGTCACTCGAGAGCCGGCCACGCGGGACATACACCGGCGCGATCGGTTTCGCCAGCCCTTCCTGGGGCCTGGAGCTCAGCGTCGCGATCCGGACGTTCGAGGTCTCCGGCGAGCGCCTCGAGCTCGGTGTCGGCGGCGGCGTCACCGCAGACAGCGTGCCGATGCTCGAATGGCGCGAATGCCTGCACAAGGCGGCGCCGCTTCTCGGCGCCCTCGGTGCGTCGCAGGCCGTCGCCACGCCCCCCGTGCCGGCGACGCCCGAGCAGCTCGCGGGCGGGGTGCTCGAGACGGTCCTGGCGCTCGACGGAGTCGCGGTGCGGCTCGGCGATCACCTGGCGCGCTTGGACCGCTCCTGCCGCGAGCTGTACGGCTTCGGCCTGCCCACGGATCTCGCCGCCCGGGTGCCTGCGGCGATCGGGAAACGGGGGCGGTGGGTCGTCCGGGTGGTGGTCACCGAGTCCGGCGAGGTGAGCGTTACCGGCGCGCTCGCCCCGATGCCGCGCCGGGCGTCGGTGGCGCGCGCGGTCCGGGGCCGTCGCGGCCTGTGGCGGCACAAATGGGCCGACCGAACGTACCTGGCCGCGGCCGAGGCCGGCGAGGCAGTGCCATTGTTCCTCGCCGACGACGGCACGGTGTTGGAGACGAGTCGCGGCAACGTGTTCCTGCTCTGCGCGGACGGCACGCTCGTGACGCCGCCGCTGCGCGACGACCTGCTGCCGGGCGTGACGCGCCGCGCGGTGCTCGACCTCGCCCGCGACACTGGCCGCAATACCGAGCTGCGTCCGTTCGCAATGGCCGAGCTGACGGGCACCGCGGCGTTCTGGACCAGCAGCCTCAGCGGTGCCGTAGCGATTCACGCCGTCGACGGCGCCGCGCTACCTCGACGTGACGAGGAGGTACGGGCCCTCGCCGCGCTGCTCGGCTCGGGTGGCGCATCGACGGTTCGTTAGGTAGACTAACGATTGTGACGACGCCGACGAGGACGAGGACGACGATTGCGGAGCTAGCCGCACTTCTGCGCCCGTCGCTGCTGCGGCTGACCCGGATCATTCGCAACCAGCGCGTCGACATATCGGTCTCGCTGACCCAGCTTTCGGCGATGTCCACCCTGCACAAGCGCGGCTCGATGAGCGCGGGTGAGCTCGCCTCGTGCGAACGCGTCCAGCCGCCGTCGATGACCAAGGTGCTGTCGAACCTCGAGGAACGCGGCCTGGTCCGTCGCGACGCACATCCCGGCGATCGCCGCCAGGCGATCATCGCCATCACCGAGGCGGGTATCGCCCTGCTCGACTCCGAACGCCGCTCCCGCGACACGTGGCTCTCGCTGCGGCTGGCCCAGCTGACGCCCGACGAACGTGCCCTGCTCCGGTCCGTCGTCCCCGTGCTCGACAAGCTGGCCGCGCTGTGACTGCGGCCGCGCCCACGAGGTCGCCGGCCGCCCACCCCGCACCGCCGCAGACTCCTGCCTCGGGCGGGATGCTCCGCTCACTGAAGGTCCGCAACTACCGCCTGTACGCCTCCGGGCAGCTCGTCTCGCTTACCGGCACCTGGATGCAGCGCGTCGCGCAGGACTGGCTCGTCCTCGAACTCACCAACTCCGGCACGGCGCTCGGCATCGTCACCGCGCTGCAGTTCGGGCCGTCGCTGCTGCTCGGGCTCTGGGGCGGCGTGCTCGCCGACCGCTACGACAAGCGCAAGATGCTGCTCGCCACCCAGACCGGCCTCGCGCTCGTCGCGCTGCTGCTCGGCCTGCTCGACGTGGGTGGGGTCGTGCAGTACTGGCACGTGCTCGTGCTGGCGACCGCCCTCGGAACGATCTCGGCGCTCGATACGCCGGTGCGACAGTCGTTCGTCGTTGAGATGGTCGGCAAGGACGATCTGGCCAACGCGGTCGCCATCAACTCGACGATCTTCAACGCCGGACGCGTCCTCGGGCCGGCCCTGGCTGGTGTGATGATCAGCGGGATCGGGACCGGGTTCGTGTTCCTCATCAACGCGGGGTCGAGCGTGGGTGTGCTGCTCGCGCTCGGCCTGATGCGCCCCGCCGAACTGTCCCTGTCGCCGCCGCTGCAACGGGCCCGGGGCCAGCTGCGGGAGGGTTTGAACTACGTGCGCGGGCGCGCCGATCTGGTGCTCACGATGGTGCTGGTGTTCGTCATCGGCACGTTCGGGTTGAACTTCCAGATCACCACCGCCCTGCTCGCCAAGCAGGTGTTCCACCGCTCCGCGTCCGGCTACGGCCTGCTGTCGACGGCGCTCGCGATCGGCGCGTGCGTCGGCGCGGTGCTCGCCACCCGACGGACGAGGCGCCCGACGCAACTGTTCCTGCTCGGCACGGCGCTCGTATTCGCCGTCCTCGAGATCGGTGCCGGCACGATGCCGGGCTTCGACTCGACCGCCCTGCTGCTCGTGCCGACCGGTCTGGTGATGCTGACGTTCACCACCGCCGCGAACGCGTCCGTGCAACTGGGCGTCGAGCCGACGATGCGCGGGCGGGTCATGGCGCTCTACCTGGTCTGCTTCCTGGGCGGGACGCCGTTCGGCGCGCCGATCATCGGCTGGGTGGCCGGTGCGTTCGGCCCGCGCTGGGGCCTGATCGGCGGCGGTCTGATCTGCCTGATCGCGACGCTGAGCCTGGCTACCGTGATCGCCCGCCGCCGCGGGCTGACGCCGGCCGACGTGTCGACTCGCCTGGCTGCGGGCGCCCACGCCTGAGCTCGGCCCCCAAGGCAGCCAGAATGTGTGCGTGCATGTCATCGAGGTGGCCGACCCCGGCGATCCGCGGCTGAGCGACTTTCGCGACCTCGTCGACGCCGACGTGCGTCCGGACCGTCGCGGCGTGGTCATCGCCGAGGGTGCCAACGTCGTCGAACGGCTGGCCGGCTCCCCGTACCCGATGCGCGCCGTCATCGGGGTGCGCTCACGAATCGAGGCCCTGCAGCCGGCGCTGGCCACGGTCGACGTGCCGGCCTACGTCGTCGACAAGTGGGTGCTGTCGGAGGTCGTCGGCTTCCGCGTCACGCGGGGCATCCTGGCCGCCGCGACCCGGCCCGTCCCGCCGGACCTGGACGCACTGCTCGGCCGGGCCCGTCGGCTCGCCGTGCTCGAGTCGCTCAACGACTTCGAGAACCTCGGCGCGCTGTTCCGCAACGCGGCGGCGTTCGGGGTGGACGCGGTGCTGCTCGACCCGCGCTGCGCCGACCCGCTGTACCGGCGCAGCGTGCGGGTGTCGATGGGGCACGTGCTGCGGGTGCCGTTCGCGGTGCTGCCCGGCGAATGGCCGCAGTCGCTGGATCTGCTGCGCGATCATGGGTTCACGCTGCTGGCGCTGTCCCCCGCACCGGACGCGGTGCCGCTGCGCGAGGTCATCTCGCCGCCGCGCTGGGCCGTGCTGCTCGGCGCCGAAGGCCCGGGGCTCACCGACGACGCGATGGCCCACGCCGACCGGCTCGTGCGCATCCCGATGGCGAACGGTGTCGATTCGCTCAACGTGGCGACGGCGGCGGCCGTCGCCTTCGCCCACCTGGCCTGATCCCCGGCTTTGACCCCGCCAGCGTCGCGATTGCGGCGCAACAGCGACGCTGGCGGGGTCAAAGCCGGGAGAGGGTCAGGCGAGCGAGTCGCTCCAGGACTCGTGCAGTGCCGCGAACTGACCCTCGCCGGACGCGATCAGCGCCTCGGGCGTGCCGTCCTCGATGACGCGGCCGTCGGCGAGCACCAGCACCCGGTCGGCGATCTCGACTGTTGAGAGCCGGTGGGCGATGATCAGCGCGGTGCGCTCGACCAACACGGTGCGCAGGGCACGCTGCACCGCCCGCTCGGTGGGCACATCGAGCGACGAGGTCGCCTCGTCCAGGATCAGCACGGCCGGGTCGGCGAGGAACGCGCGCGCGAACGCTACGAGTTGCCGCTGCCCGGCCGAGAGCCGCCCGCCGCGCTTGCGCACGTCGGTGTCGTAGCCCTCGGGCAGCAGCGCGATGAAGTCGTGCGCGCCCACCGCCCGCGCCGCGGCCACGACCTCGTCCCGGGACGCGCCGGGGCGGCCAAAACCGATGTTGTCGGCGACCGAGCCGGAGAACAGGAAGCCGTCCTGCGTGATCATTACCGTGGCCGCGCGGAGGTCTGCCTCACCGATCTCGCGCAGGTCTCGCCCATCCATGCGTACCGCCCCCGACGTCGGGTCGTAAAAGCGCGAGATGAGCTTGGCGATCGTCGTCTTGCCGGCGCCGGTCGCGCCCACCAGGGCCACGGTCTGCCCGGCCGGGACGTCGATGGACACCTCGTGCAGCACCGGGCGCTCGGCGGAGTACCCGAACTCGACCGCGTCCAGCGTCAGCGCACCGCGGATCGGACGCGGGAGCGGGTTCGGCGAAACGGGTTCGGGCACCGACGGCCGTTCGGCCAGTACCGCGGAGATCTTCTCCAGGGCGGCGCTCGCCGACTGCAGCGAGTTGTAGAAGATCGCGACGTCCTCCATCGGGTCGTAGAACTGCCGCAGATAGAGGATGAATGCGGTGAGCACACCGAGCGCGAGTGTCCCGTCGGCGACCCGATAACCGCCCACGAGCAGCACCGCAACCGTGGCCACGTTGCCGATGAGCGAGGTGCCCGGGATGAACACCGCATGCAGCTTGAACGCCTGCCGGTTGGCCTCTCGGTAGTCGTCGTTGAGGGCGGCGAAGATGCCGTCGTTGCGCTTCTCGCGGCGGAAGGCCTGCACCGCGCGGATGCCATTGAACGTCTCGACGATGCTCACGATCATCGTCGCGACCGTCTCGCGGGTGCGGCGGAATGCCACGGTGGCGCGTGCCGAGAACCAGCGGTAGAGGAACCACAGCGGAATCAGCGACGCGAGTGCGATCAGTGCCAGCGGCAGGTCGAGGATGAGCAACAGCACGCTGATCGCGACGATGTTGAACATGGCCGTGAGCAGACCGTCCAGGCCGGCGTCGAGCAGTTCGGTCAGGGTGTCGACGTCCGATGTCAGCCGCGAGATCACCCGCCCCGAGGTGAACCGTTCGTGGAATGACACCGACAGCGCTTGGATGTGGTCGAAGCCGCGGCGGCGCAGGTCGAAGAGGATGTCCTGCCCGATCACGCCGCTGCGCAGCACGAACACCGACCGCAGCCAACCGGACACCAGCGCGCAGACGACCAGCGCGACGGTGACCGTGATCAGCGAGTTGTAGTGGCCGTCGGTCGCGGCGGGCAGCGAGTCGTCGATCGCCACTCCGATCAGCCACGGGGCGGCCATTGTCGCGGCAACCTGTACGAGCACGGCGAGCAGCACCCAGCCGATCGCGCGTCGGTGCGGACGGATCAGATCGGCCAGCAATTGGCGCGCATCGGACCGCAACCGCGGACGACCGGTGACCTCCACCTCGTCGTGCACCCGCACTGCCTTGCTGGCGTCGGGGGTCAGCCTGCCCTGCCAGCTCGTCGGGTCGCTAGGAGTCTCGATATTTTCTGGATCGGTCACGACGCCCCCTCCAATTCGGAGGTCTGCGCGAGCAGGTTGCGGTACTCCGGGACGCTCGCGAGCAGCTCGCTGTGCGTGCCGACCGCCGCGATCCGGCCGTCGACCAGCAGCGCCACCCGGTCGGCGAGCACCACGCTGGACGGCCGGTGCGCGACAACGAGGGCAGTCGTGCCGGCGAGCACGCGGCGCAGCGCCGACTCGACCTGCGCCTCCGTGTGCACGTCGAGAGCCGAGAGCGGGTCGTCGAGGACGAGCACGCGCGGGCGCCCGAGCACCGCGCGGGCCAGCGCCAGCCGCTGGCGCTGGCCGCCCGACAGGGACATGCCCTGCTCGCCGATGCGGGTGTCGAGCCCGAAGGGCAACTCGTAGACGAAGCCCGCCTGGGCGACTTCGATCGCCTCGCTGACGTCGTCGTCGGAGATGCCCGAACGCCCCAGGCTGAGGTTCTCGCGCACGCTCGCGGAGAACAGCGTCGCCTCCTCGAACGCGGTCGAGACGGCGTGACGCAACTGGTCCAGGCGCAGCTCGCGCACGTCGACCCCGCCGAGCAGCACCCGCCCGCCGGTGACGTCATAGAGCCGGGCGACGAGCGCGGTGAGCGTCGTCTTGCCCGAGCCGACGCCGCCGACCAGCGCCATCGTCTCGCCGGCCGCCACGTCGAGGTCGATGCCGCGCAGCACGTCCTCGTCGGCGCCCTCGTAGCGGAACGTCACATTCTCGAAGCGCAGCGTGCTGCCGTGCTCCGCGATCGTGGGCTCGGCCGGGTCGAGGATCGTCGACTCGGTGTCGATGACCTCGAAGATGCGCCGCGCCGCGCTCGCCGCCTCCTGGGTGAGTGCCAGCAGCCAGCCCAGCGAGACGATCGGCCAGATCAGGCGTAGGTACAACGTCAAGAACGCGACGAGCTGGCCGAGCGTCATCTCCTGGTGGGCGACGGCAAACACGGCGCCGAACGCCACGCCGGCGAGGATCAGCTGCGGCAGGCCTTCGAGCAGCGCCCAGAACTGTGCGAGCGTGCGGATCTTGGTCAGCTCCGCGCCGCGCAGCCGCTGGGCGTCGCGGGTGAACCCGGCGAGCATCTGCGGCCGCCGCCCGTAGGACTTGATCACCCGGATGCCGAGCGCCGACTCCTCGACGGACGTGGCCAGGTCACCGGTGAGGTCCTGCGCGTGCCGGGCCTCGCGGCTGTAACGCAGTTCGAAGCGGCGGGTGAACAGCACCAGCGGCGTCATCGCCACGAGCACAAACAGGCCGAGCACGAGATGGATGTGCAGCAGCAGGACGAGGACGACCACGGCGGTCGCCGAGTTGGCGATCAGGAACACGAAGCCGAAGCCGATGAAGCGCCGGATCGTCGACAGGTCGGTGGTCAGGCGCGAGAGCAGCTGGCCGGACGGCCACCGGTCGTGAAAGGACACCGGCAGGCGCTGCACGTGGGCGAACAGGTCGCGGCGCATGTCGGTCTCGAGGCCGAGTGCGGCGCTGGCCATCGCGTAGCGGCGGATGAAGAACAGCACCGCCTCGGCGAGGCCGAACAGCAGCGCAAGCCCGGCGAGTGGCCATAGCCCGGACGTGTCGTGGTGCCGGATCGGGCCGTCGACGACCTGTCCGACGACGAGCGGCACCAGCGACTGAGCGAGCATGGCACCGCTGGCCGCGACGATCATCACGACGATCGCTTTGCGGTGCGGGCGCGTCCAGGCGCGCAGCCGCAGCAGTGAGGTCAGGGCACTCGCTTCGGCTGCGTTCTCGGCCTCGTTGGCGAGTGCAGTCACGTTGATTGACGCTACGTCCTACCCCTGACACAGGGCGAATGCTTTTCCTCCGCGCCGCAGCCGCTCAGTCGCTCTTGCGGCGCACGCCCAGCAGGATGTCGTCCCAGGAGGGGACCTTCGGGTGGGCGGATCGTTCCTTGTCGCTCTCGCCCTGACGACTCGCGAGGCCGAGGTTGGTGACCTTGGGCAGCCGCGTCGTCCGCGCGGCGGACGGGGCCGGCGCGTCACCAGCCGGCGCGGTCTCGGTCGCTTCGGCCAGCCGGAGCGGCAGCGGCGGGGCGTGAAAGTCCGGCTCGCTCGCTTCACTCGAGGCGCGCCGCGGTGTGACCTGCCGCGGGTCATCGGCCGTCGCGTCCTGGTCGAAGACGTCGTCCACCATCGGTGGGAAGGCGACGACGCCGCGGGCCAGCGGCGGCGCCGCGACGAGACTGGGCCGCGCCGGCTCGTCGAGCGGCATGATCGGGTGGATCGGCCGGTCGCTGAGCAGGTCGGCGGCGGTGTCGTCGACCGGCGTGACCTGGCGGGCGGCGAGGTGGAACACCCATTCCGCGACGCGGTTGGCGTCGCCGCCCACCCAGCCCGCGGTGACCACCCACTGGCCGTCGGCGCGGCGGTGCGCGTCCCACGTGACGGTGCTCGGATCGATGCCGTGCGCGGTGAAGCGTCCGTCGACCGCCTCGCCGAAGACGACGGTCTGGCCCTCGGTCGTGCTGCGGCGGGCCTTGGCGCGGCGGGCCTCGTCGGCGACGCGGCGACGCTCGTCGAGCACCGGCCCGGCGAAGCGCAGCACCCGCTCGAGCGTCATGACGTGTTCCTCGGCAAGTTTCTGCGGCGAGACGCCGGCCCGCACCCGCATCTGAATCTCGCGCGGGCTGATCGTGGCCTCCGGCTCCGGCGCGGACGGATGCAGGCGGGGCAGGTCCGAGCGCGCCGCGTCACGCAACGCGACGTTGATGGAGAGGACGAACTGCTCGCCGCCGTCGGCAGTCTCGACGATCAGGTGGTTGTCGTCGACACCGGGGCCCAGGAATCGAAGCGCTCGCATGGCCCGACGATAGGCGCGCGGCACGCCGGATCGTGGTAGCACACGCCGAGGCAATCGGGGGTCCCGCGTGTTGCGCCGCCTCCGCCGGAGCCTGCCGCGGCGACTGGGCACCGGATCAGAGGCGCTCGACGACGTAGTCGATGCAGACGGTGAGGGCCTCGACATCGGCGGGGTCGACTGCGGGGTACATGCCGACGCGCAATTGGTTGCGGCCGAGCGCACGGTAGGGCTCGGTGTCGACGATCCCGTTGGCCCGCAGCGTCGCAGCCACCGCGGCGGCATCGACGCCCTCGTCGAAGTCGATTGTTCCGACCACCGGACTACGCAGAGCGGGGTTGGCGACGAACGGGGTCGCGTACGCGGACGCCTGCGCCCACGCATACAGGCGACCGGAGGAGTCGGCGGTGCGCTTGGCCGCCCAGTCCAGTCCGCCGGAGGCGAGTAGCCACTCGACCTGGCGGGCGAGCAGCCAGAGCGTGGCGACCGCGGGGGTGTTGTAGGTCTGATCCTTGCGGGAGTTGTCGATCGCCAGCGTCAGGTCGAGCGACGGCGGCACCCAGCGTTCGGTGTGCAGCGCGGCGACGCGGTCGAGTGCGGCGGGGGAGAACGCAGCCAGCCACAGCCCGCCCTCGCTGGCGAAGCCCTTCTGCGGCGCGAAGTAGTAGACGTCGGACTCGGCCAGGTCGACGGCCATCCCACCGGCCGCCGAAGTGGCATCGACGAGCATCAGGGCACCGTCGTCGACGCCCGCAACCCGTGCGACCGGCAGCGCTACGCCGGTGGACGTCTCGTTCTGCGGCCAGGCGTAGGCGTCGATTCCCGCCTCGGCGACCGCGACCGGAGCGCTGCCGTACTCGGCGCGCCGCACCGACGGCTCGCCCAGGAACGGGGCGCCGGCAGTGACTGCCGCGAACTTCGAGGAGAACTCGCCGCAGACGAGGTGCTGCGCACGGTCGCGGATCAGGCCGAACGCGGCGGCGTCCCAGAACGCCGTCGACCCGCCGTTGCCGAGCACGATCTCGTAGCCGTCGGGCAGCGCCAGCAGATCGGCCAGACCGGCCCGGATGCGGCCGACGAGCGAGCGCACCGGTGCCTGGCGGTGGCTGGTGCCCAGCACGGTGCCGCCCGTGTCGCCGAGCGCCGCGACAGCCGAAATGGGCACCTTCGACGGCCCGGAGCCGAATCGTCCGTCGGCCGGTTTGATGCCCTCGGGGATGGTGAGCTGAGTTGTCACAGTGGGATTCTTCCATCCACGTGCCTCGATTCTGTTGCGTTATGCGCGTCATGACGCGCATAACTCAACAAGATCCGGTCGAGGCGGGAGGCAGTGTCGCTAGCTGCCGAGGACGCGGGCGAGGTAGTCGTTGCCGAAGACGCGGTGCGGGTCGAGGCGGTCGCGTACGGCGACGAAGTCGTCGAAGTGGGGATAGAGGTCACGCAGCGAGTCGGCGTCGCGGTAGTGCAGCGTGCCCCAGTGCGGCCGGCCGTCGACATCCTTCGCGATCGCCTCGACCGCCCGGAAGTAGCTGTCGTAGTCGCGCCGGACGTATTGGTGCACCGCGACGTATCCCGTCTCGCGGCCGTTCGCCGTCGATAGCCAGATGTCATCGGCCGCGGCGAAACGCACCGCGACGGGGCAGGCGACGTGCTCACCGCTGCGTGCGAGGTAGAGCTCGATCTCGGCGAGCACGTGGGGAACGGCGGCGCGGGAAACGGCGTACTCCATCTCGCGAAACCGGACGCGGCGAGGCGAGGCGAAAACGCGGTAGGAGCGGTCGATGTAGTCGCGTGCGCTCAACGCCCGGGCGGCGACGGCGTTCACGCGCGGAATCAGGGCGGGGCGGCGCGTCGTCAGCTTGTTGATGGCGTCGAACACGGTGTTGGACAGAAACTCGTCGTCGACGTAGGCCCGCAGCCGCCCGATGGGGCGTATCTCGGTGCCGCGCAGCACGCGGTTGTTGCGCTTGCTCAGCACGCGGCGGGTGTGCGGGAACCAGGAGAACTCGTAGTGATCGTTGCCGTCGACGTTGGCGTCGAGGTCGGCGAGCACGTCGTCCAGTTCGGCCGGACCCTCGGCGGCGGCGAGTGCGAACGCGGGCTCGCACTGCAGCGTGACGGTGGCGATCACCCCGAGCGCGCCGAGCCCTACCCGGGCGGCCGCGAAGACGTCCGGATTCTCCCTCGCATCGCAGTTCAGCAGGCTGCCGTCGGCGAGGACGAGTTGCAGCGCGCGCACTTGGGTGGCCAGGCCGCCGAGCTTCGCACCGGTGCCGTGCGTGCCGGTCGAGATCGCGCCCGAGATCGACTGCACATCGATGTCGCCGAGGTTGCTCATCGCCAGCCCGAGGTGCCACAGCGCCTCGTTGAGGTCGCACAACCGGGTGCCCGCGAGGACGGTGACGAGTCCGCTCTCGCGATCGGCACGCAGGATGCCCGCGAGCCGGTCCAGGCGGAGTTGCACGCCGTCGGTCTGGCCGATGGCCGTGAACGAGTGGCCGGCCCCGATCGGTTTGACCCGCGCGCCCTTGGTCGCGGCGGCGCAGAGCGCCTGCTGCAGTTCGGTGATGGTGGCGGGTTCATCGACTTCGCTCAGGTGGGCGGTGACTGTGCCTGCCCAGTTCGTCCACGTCGTCATGCCGTCGCCCTCCGTCCCGTGATCAACAGCGCGCGATGGCCGTCAGGGCGACCGAAACCTGCTGTTGATCAACGCGTGGCGGCACATTCGCCCTGTCAGCCGTGCGCGATGTCGCCCCAGCCGTCGACCTCGGACGGCTTGCGCGGCGCAGGGCCGATGTAGCGCCCCGACGGCCGCACCAGCCGCCCGGTCTTCTTCTGCTCCATGATGTGCGCCGACCAGCCGGCGGTGCGTGCGCTGGTGAACATCGCCGGCATCATGTGCGGCGGCACGTCGGCGAAGTCGAGGATGACGGCCGCCCAGAACTCGACGTTCGTCTCGATGGGACGGTCCGGACGCCGCGAGCGCAGCTCGGCGAGCGCAGCCTGCTCGAGCGCGTCGGCAGCTTCGTAGCGCGGCGCATTCAGCTCCTGGCAGGTACGCCGCAGCACACGGGCGCGCGGGTCCTCGGCGCGGTAAACGCGGTGGCCGAAGCCCATCAGCCGCTCGTGCCGATCGAGGACGCCGGCTACGACCTTGCGGGCATCGCCGTTTCTCTCGACCTCCTCGATCATGGGCAGCACTCGGGCCGGCGCACCGCCGTGCAGCGGACCGCTCATCGCGCCGATCGCGCCGGACATCGCGGCAGCGACGTCGGCGCCAGTGGAGGCGATGACGCGCGCGGTGAACGTCGAGGCGTTCATGCCGTGCTCGGCCGCGGTGACGAAATATGCGTCGACCGCCGTGACGTGTGCCGGGTCGGGCTCGCCGCGCCAGCGGACCATGAACCGCTCGACGATCGTGGAGCACAGGTCGATGCGCGACTGCGGCACGGCCGGGTTGGCCAGCCCTCGCGCGGACTGCGCAACATAGGACAGCGCCATGACGGCGGCGCGCGCGAGTTGCTCGCGGGCCTCCTCGTCGCTGATGTCGAGCAGCGGCCGGTAGCCCCAGACCGGGGAGAGCATGGCTAACGCGGCCTGGACGTCGACGCGGACGTCGCCGGTGTGCACCGGAATCGGGAACGGCTCGGCCGGCGGCAGGCCTGGGCCGAACTTGCCGTCGACCAGCAGCGCCCATACGTTGCCGAACGTGACCGTCCCGGCCAGGTCCTCGATGTCGACCCCTCGGTAGCGCAATGCGCCGCCGTCCTTGTCCGGCTCGGCGATCTCGGTTTCGAAGGCGATCACGCCTTCCAGACCCGGGCTGTAGTCCTCTGCCATGGAAGTGGGCTCCGATCGGGTAATTTCGGCGCAGCGCGTTGGTCGGGTGGGTCGCACCCCCTACCCGCCCATTCTGCCCGCACCGAACATCGCGGTGGCCAGCAGGTGGGAGGATGGACACGATGAGCGACCCTGCCGGAACGCGCCGTGGCTACCAGCGCGGCCAGCTGGACGAGAACGTCGTTGCCCGCACCTGGCTGGACCAGCTGCGCCTCTGGTTCACCGACGCGACGGCCGAGCCGAGCGTCGTCGAGGTGACCGCGATGCAGTTGGCGACCGTCGACACCGCGGGCCGCCCGTCCGTTCGCACTGTCCTGGTCAAGGGGCTCGACGAGCGTGGGGTCGTGTTCTACACCAACTACGAATCGGCGAAGGCGCGCGACCTCGACGCGAGGCCATCCGCCGCAGCCGTTCTGGTCTGGCTGCCCCTGGAGCGGCAGGTGCGCCTCTCGGGGCCGGTGACGCGCGTCGAGCGGGCCGAGACCGAGGCCTACTTCGCCGCCCGCCCGCGCGGCTCCCAGCTCGGTGCCTGGGCCTCACCGCAGTCGACGGTCGTGCCGTCCCGCGCGGCGCTCGAGGATGCGGTCCGGGAGATCGAGGAACGCTTCGCCGGCGGCGAGGTGCCCGCGCCGCCGAACTGGGGCGGCTATCGCCTCGCGCCCGACGTCGTCGAATTCTGGCAGGGCCGCGCTGACCGGCTGCACGACCGGATCCGGTACCGCCTCGACGGCGACGCGTGGGTGATCGAGCGGCTTGCCCCGTGACCGATCCGCTGGACGCCCCCGATCCGGCGGAGGCTGCCGAACAGTTGCGGACGCTGCGCGGACTGCTCGGACGGCACGCCGTCGACATTCGACCCCTCGCGGTTGCGCCGTTCCGGCGCCTGCTGATCGGGCAGGGCGCGTCGTTCATCGGCTCGATGCTCACCCAGGTCGCAGTGCCCGTGCAGGTATACGCAATCTCGCGCTCGTCGCTGTACGTCGGCTTCGTGGGCCTCGCCGGGCTGATCCCGATCATCGTTTTCGGTCTGTACGGCGGTGCGATTGCCGACGCCATCGACCGCCGCCGGCTGTACCTGTGGTCCTCGTTCGGCAGCTGGGTCGTCACCCTTGCCCTGCTTGTTCAGACGCTGGTCGACCTGCGCAACATCGGGCTGATCCTTGCCCTGGTAGCGGTGCAGTCGGCCATGTTCGCCATCGCATCGTCGGCGCGCGGCGCGATCATCCCGCGCATCGTCGATCCCGATCTCGTTCCCGCGGCGAACACGCTCAACTTCACCGTCGGCAGCTTTGGCTCGGTCGTCGGGCCCTTGTTCGCCGGTGTCCTGGTGAACCTGCCCCACGGCTTCGCTTACGCCTACGGGATCGACGCGCTGTCGTTCACTGCGGCGCTGGTCGCGGGGCTGCGGTTGCCGCCGATCCCGCCGGATCGCACGATCGAGCGGCGTCCGGGCCTGCGCGATGTCGCCGAGGGACTGCGGTTCATCGCGGCGCAGCCGGTGTTGCTCATGTCCTTCTTCGTCGACATCGTTGCGATGACCCTGGCGATGCCCAGGGCACTGTTTCCCGCCCTCGCCGACCTGCGCTTTCAGGGCAATGTCGGACCGCTCTATGCCGCGCTTGCGATCGGTGCGCTGGTGGCGGGGCTGACCAGCGGATGGATCGGCCGGGTGCGCCGGCAGGGCAGGGCCCTGGTCATCGCGATCGTCGCCTGGGGCGCGGCGGTCGCAGTGTCCGGATTCGCGCACCAGTTGTGGCTGGTCGTTGTCCTGCTGGCATTGGCGGGTGCCGCCGACTTCGTCAGCGCCGTGTACCGGCAGACGATCCTGCAGACCTACGCGCCGGATGAGATGCGCGGGCGGATGCAAGGTGTCTTCATCGCAGTCGTCGCGGGTGGCCCGCGTCTGGGTGACGTGCGGGCGGGCGCCACTGCCTCCGCTACGACGCCGGAGTTCTCCTGGGTGATCGGCGGTGTCGCCTGCATCGCCATCGTGCTCGTTGCCGGCTACCTGGCCCGCTCGTTCTGGCGCTACGACGCGCGTGCGGCCGGCGCTGCGGCCGCCGTGACTCAGTAGCCTCGCATCATGGCTTTGACGGGTCGGCAGTTCACGATCGCCGCGGGCGATCACGAGGCGACGGTGGTCGAGGTGGGGGCGGGCCTGCGTCGCTACGCCCATCGCGGCGTCGACGTCACATTCACCTACGGCGACGGTGACCTGCCGCCCAAAGGGTGCGGCGCGGTGCTCGTGCCGTGGCCGAATCGCCTGCGCGGCGGCAGGTACAGCTTCGACGGCAAGGCGTATCAACTACCGCTGTCCGAACCGCCGACGGGCAACGCCATCCACGGCCTGGGCCGGTGGGTCCGCTGGGTGCCGGTCCGGCACGAAACGTCAGCCGTGACGCTCGCGCTCGACATCGTGCCGCAGGCCGGGTGGCCCTTCGAGGTGCGCGTCGAAGTCACCTACGCCCTCGACGCCGTGGGTGGGTTGGCCGTGACCGGCGTCGCCCGCAATACCGGCACCGGGAGGGCGCCGTTCGGGGCCGGCTTCCACCCCTACCTGTCCACGCGCGGGCGTGGTATCGGCGAAGTGACGGTCAAGGTGCCCGCACGGGACCGCATCGTCCTCGACGAGGCGAAGGTGCCGGTAGGCATGCAGTCGGTCGCGGGCACGCCGTACGACCTGCGCCGCGGCCGTCGGCTGGGTGCCCTGCGGCTGGACGACGGATTCACCGGGCTCTCGACCGCGGGTGGACGCGGCGCCGTGCTCGTGCGGACGCGGTCGGGCGGTGCGCAGGTCTGGTTCGACGAGACGTTCCGGTTCGTGCAGGTGTTCACGCCCGATCTGGTGGCCGGCGGGCTGCCAGGTGTTGCGGTCGAGCCGATGACCTGCCCGGCCGACGCGTTCAATTCCGGAACGGGACTGATCGTCCTGACGCCGCGCGACTCCTGGACCGGGTCCTGGGGCATCCAGCCCCTCTGATGGCGAGCCGGTCACGGAGTGGCATCGGAGCTGGCCTTAGATCAACACGCATTCGACATGGCGGTGGCCATCCTCCGAGCGTGTTGATCATGGACCGGCCGCGTGATTGGCGACGCACGGATCGGGGAAGCCTTCCGAGCATGAGCGATTCCGACGACATGAGCGACGCCGCCTTCCAGGGCAGCGATCAGGTTGATCCGTCCGAGTCCCTGACCGGAGACAACACCGACGATCCGCTGGACGCCGGCTACTCGCCGCCGGACCGCGAGCCGACAGCCACTCGCTACGGCACCACCGCCGACGAGCAGCGGGCCGGCGACTCGCTCGACCAGCGGCTGGCCCAGGAGGTGCCGGACGTGAGCGAGACCGACGTCGACGCGGAGACGGACGCCGGCTCGCAAAGCTCGCAACCTTGATCGAGGAAGGATCCGGATGCAGCTGACGAAGTTCACTCATGCCTGCGTGCGCCTCGACGACGGCAATCGCTCGCTGGTGCTCGACCCGGGCGTCTTCAGCGAGGTCGAGTCGGCCCTCGACGGGGCCGGCGGCGTGTTGATCACCCACGAGCACGCCGACCACATCGACGCCGACCGGCTGCGTGCCGCGGTGCGAAAGGATCCGCGACTGCGCGTCTGGGCTCCGGCCGGCGTCGCGGCGACGCTGGGCGATCTCGGCGAGCAGGTCGTCGCGGTCGGGCCGGGGGAGTCATTCGACGCGGCCGGCTTCGCGGTGCGGACGTTCGGCGGGCAGCATGCGCTGATCCATCCGACGATCCCGGTCGTCGCGAACGTCGCCTACCTCGTCGACGACAGCGTCTATCACCCCGGCGACTCGCTCGTCGTACCGCCCGTGCCGGTCCGCACGCTGCTCGCGCCGATCCACGCGCCCTGGTCGAAGACGGCCGAAGTGATCGACTTCGTCGTCTCGGTGCGGGCCCGACACGTGCACCAGATCCACGACGGGCTGCTGAACGAGATCGGGATGGGTTTCGTCGAAGGGCATCTGACGCGGATCGGCGCCGAACACGGCAGCGAGTTCCGGCACCTCCACGCCAGCGAATCGGTCGACGTCTGACGCCGCCCGGCCTGATTGCCCATGATCAAGACCGAGTTGTGGTCGATATACAGCCACAAGTCCCTCTTGATCATGATCGCGACCCGGCGGACCTCACGACTCGCCGGCACTCGTACGGGTCGAACACCTGTTTGATAGTTGCGGTATGCTGGTTCCCATGTCGGCTGCATTCCAGGGCTCGCTACTCGATCTCGGCGACGAGGTCGCGCCCGCGCCGCTCGGTGACTCGGTGCGGCGCACAGAACTCGGGCACGGGGCCTGGCTCGACGTCCGGCCCGGCTGGCTCGCCGGCTCGGACGCGCTGTTCGAGCGGCTGGTGCAGGTCGTCCCCTGGCACGCGGAGCGACGCCAGATGTACGAGCGGATTGTCGACGTTCCGCGTCTGCTGTGCTTCTACGGCGAAGGTCACGCGCTACCCGACCCGGCTCTCGACGCGGCCAAGTCGGTCCTCGACGCGCACTACGCAGGCGAGCTCGGCGAGCCGTTCGTCACCGCCGGACTGTGCCTGTACCGCGACGGACGCGACAGCGTCGCCTGGCACGGTGACACCATCGGCCGCGGGCGCAGCGAGGACACCATGGTCGCGATCGTCTCCATCGGCGCGCCGCGCACACTGGCGCTGCGCCCGCGCGGCGGCGGTCCGACGCTGCGCTACGAGCTCGGCCACGGCGACCTGATCGTGATGGGCGGGAGCTGCCAGCGCACCTGGGAACACGCGGTGTCCAAGACCGCCCGTCGCGTCGGCCAGCGCATCAGCATCCAGTTCCGCACCCACGGCGTGCGCTGATCTGGGTGAGCCGCTCCCGGTGCGGCTACCGGCCTGATAGCTAATGTCTTCGGGGTGGCTGCCGCGCGAATGCTGCCGGACGCGTCGGCGCCGGG
>DAITQD010000022.1:0-27853 GCA_036833255.1 Jatrophihabitantaceae bacterium | reverse complement strand
CCGTAGACCGTGCGGTTCTCGCACAGTGAGCGTTCCTGCTCCTGGACGCAGTAGTAGCAGCGTCCGCACGGGATGTTCGAGGCCCACCCGATCAGGTCGCCCGGTCGCAGCGGAGCACCGTTGGCGTCAGTGCTCACGCCCTCTCCCAGCGCCTTCACCCGCCCGACCGCCTCGTGGCCGAGGACCAGTGGGGTCGGGATCGCCATCCGGCCGTCCTGCAGGTGCATGTCGGTGCCGCAGACCCCGGCGAGCTCGACGCGGGCGACGACCGCACCCGGCCCGGGTTCGCTCCCAGGGAGCTCCACGACCTCCAGCGGGCGGTTCGGAGCGGGCAGCACGACCGCTCGCCGAGTGCTCATGTCATCCCTTTTCGTCAGTGCGACTGCCGCGGCACGGCGTCGCCGCTGCGACCGACCAGGAAGTCGAGGTCGGCACCCTCGTTGGCCTGGAGCACATGCTCGATGTAGAGCCGCACGTAGCCCCGCTCGCGCACCGGCTTCGGCGGTACCCACTCCTGGCGGCGACGTTCTAGCTCCTCATCGGACACCTCGAGGTGCAACGTGCGGTTCGGCACGTCCAGCTCGATCATGTCGCCACTGCGAACCAGCGCGAGCGGGCCGCCCACTGCGGCTTCCGGCGCCACGTGGAGCACCACTGTGCCGTAGGACGTACCACTCATCCGGGCGTCGGAGATCCGCACCATGTCGGTGATCCCCTTGGCCAGGACCCGCTTGGGGAGCTCCATGTTGCCGACCTCCGGCATACCCGGGTAACCGCGGGGCCCAGCGTGTTTGAGGACGAGCACGCAGGTTTCGTCGACGTCCAGGTCGGGAGAGTCCACACCCTCGTCGTACTCCTCGATGCTCTCGAAGACCACCGCACGGCCCCGGTGCCGCATCAGCTGCGGCGAGGCCGCCGACTGCTTGATGACCGCTCCGTCCGGGCACAGGTTGCCGCGCAGCACGGCGGTTCCGGCGCCGACACCGAGCGGGTCGTCGAAGGGTCGGATGACCTCGCTATCCTCCGGCCTGACGGCAGCGCTGACGTTCTCGAGCACACTGCGTCCGGTGACCGTGACGGCGTCGCCGTGCAGCACCCGGCTGAGCTCGTTCATGACAACAGGGAGGCCACCGGCGTAGAAGAAGTCCTCCATCAGGTACTTGCCGGACGGCAGCAGGTTCACGAGCAGGGGGATCTCCCGCGTGAGGGTGTCGAAGTCGTCGAGCGCGAGGTCCACCTCGACCCGACCAGCCAGCGCGAGCAGGTGGATGACCGCGTTCGTGGAGCCGCCGATCGCCGCGTTGACCCGGATGGCGTTCTCGAACGACTTCCGGTTCAGGATCTTCGACATCCGTAGGTCCTCGTGCACCATCTCCACGATGCGCCGCCCGGACAGCTGAGCCATGGTGTACCGCCGCGAGTCCACTGCTGGGACGGCGGCCGAGCCGGGCAGCTGCATGCCCAGCGCCTCGGCGACGATGGCCATCGTGGACGCGGTGCCCATCGTCATGCAGTGCCCGTTGCTGCGCGACATGCACGACTCGGCCAGGACGCACTCGTCCGCGGTCATCCGTCCGGCGCGCACCTCCTCCGCGAACTGCCACACCGCGGTCCCCGAACCGATGTCGCGGCCCTGGTACTTGCCGTTGAGCATCGGCCCGCCGCTGATCATGATCGTCGGCAGGTCAACGCTCGCCGCTCCCATCAGCGAGGCCGGGGTCGTCTTGTCGCATCCCGACAGCAGGACGACGCCGTCCACGGGGTTGGCCCGGATCGACTCCTCGACGTCCATGCTCATGAGGTTGCGGAACAACATGGTCGTCGGCCGCATCAGCGTCTCACCGAGCGACATCACCGGGAACTCCAGCGGGAACCCACCGGCCTCCCACACCCCGCGCTTGACCGACTCCGCGACCCGGCGCAGATGCACGTTGCAGGGTGTCAGCTCCGACCAGCTGTTGCAGATCCCGATGACCGGCCGGCCGTCGAACACGTCGTTCGGAAAGCCCTGTGCCTTCATCCACGAGCGGTGGATGAACCCGTTCCTCCCTGGCAGTCCGAACCACTCGGCGCTGCGAAGGCGAGGACTCTCTTCCTGGTTCATGCCTACCTCCAGTCATCACGCGAACAGTGCTAGTAGACGGCCCGGCCACCGGACAGGTCGAAGGTGAAGCCCGTGGTGAAACTACACTTGGGAGAGGCGATCCAGCAGATCGTCTCTGCGGCCTCGGTCAGGGTGCCGGTCCGTCTCATGGGGATCCGATCGGTCATATAGTTGACCTGCGTGCGTGGCATCGCGTCGACCATCGCGGTACGGATGACCGCCGGCGCGAGAGCGTTGACGGTGACGCCCGTCTCGGCGTACTCCTTGCCCTGCGCCTTCACCATGCCGATGAGCCCGGCCTTGGACGCGGAGTAGGCCACCATCCCGGCGTTGCCTTCCTTGCCGGCGATCGAGGCCACGTGCAGCACGCGACCGTAGCCCTGCGACACCATCCGCGGCAGGACAGCCCGCGAGAGCAGAAACGCCCCTCGCAGGTTGATCCGGCAGACCAGGTCGAAGTCCTCGATGTCCACGTCCTGGCTGCGCCGATCGGTGACTCCGGTGATCCCGGCGCAGTTGACCAGTACGGCGATCGGGCCCAGCCGGCGCTCGGCCTCCCCGATCGCCGCGACGACCGCGCGGTCGTCGGTGACGTCCATCTCCAGCGCGATCGCGTCGGGCCCGAGCGCGTCGACGGACTCTTGGGCGCCGTCGAAGTTGCGGTCGAGGCAGGCGACGCCACCGACCACCACGGCGGTCTGGCCGGCGAACTCGTCCCCGCTCACGGCGCCGACCGGCACACCTGGCGCTGGACCCCGAGACCGGTGATCGTCAGCTCCATCTCGTCGCCGTCGCGCAGGAACCGCTGCGGGGTCATCCCCATGCCGACACCCGGCGGCGTGCCGGTGTTGATCAGGTCGCCCGGCTCAAGCACCATGAACTGGCTGAGGTACCAGACCAGGTACGCCGCCCGGAAGACCATCGTGGTCGTGCTTCCCTTCTGCACGATCTTGCCGTTGAGTCGCAGCGACAGGTCGAGCGACTGGGGGTCTCCCACCTCGTCCGGGGTCACGAGCCAGGGCCCGAGGGGGTTGAACGTCTCGCAGGACTTGCCCTTCACCCACTGGCCGCCGCGCTCCAGCTGAAACGCCCTCTCGGACACGTCATTGGACACGCAGTACCCGGCAATGGCATCGACCGCAGCGCTTTCGTCCTGCAGGTAACGGGCCTCACGACCGATGACGACCCCGAGCTCGACCTCCCAGTCGGTCTTCTCTCCTCCTCGCGGCAGCAGCACGGTGTCGTTCGGGCCGACCACCGTGTTGCTGGCCTTGAAGAAGATCACCGGCTCGCTCGGCACGTCCATGCCCGACTCGCGGGCGTGGTCGGCGTAGTTGAGTCCCGCACACACGACCTTGTACGGGCGCGAGATCGGGGCACCGATCCGCTCGCGGGCGAGATCTACCTCGGGCAGCTCGCTCGCGCGCTCCTCGACGACCTGCCGCAGGCGCGAGATCCCGTCGGAACTGAAGAACGCAGGTGAGAAGTCCTCGACGTGCGCCGACACGTCGAGCACCCGACCCTGGTGCAGGACCGCAGGACGTTCCTGCCCCACCGAACCGACCCGCATGAGCTTCATCGTCATTCCACCCTTCTCCTGCCACGGTTGGACCGTGGGCACCTGGACACGGCTGTGTGATCTGCGCGCAGGCGCGCAGCTAGCGGTTGTAGAGCGGCGCCACCCCCCGCAGCGTCGTCCAGACCTCGTCGCAGGCCTGCTGCACCTCTGGCGACAGAGACGGCCCGGAGGCAGCCGTGAGGTTCGCGGACAGCTGGTCCGTGCTCGAGGCACCGAGCAGGATGCTGCCGACGAGCGGGCGGCCCAGCAGCCAGCGGAAGGCCAGCTCGAGAAGGGTCAGGCCGGCGTCGCCGGCTATCTCTCGCAGCGCGTCGACGGCCCCGAACTGCTGGTCGCTCCAATAGCGCTCGCGGTACATGGGGCCGAGGTCAGATGCGAACCGTCCACCCTCCTGCGGGCGTCGCGGGTCGGTGTGCTTGCCACTGAGCAGACCACCGGCGAGCGGGTTGTACACCACGTTGTGCAGGCCGTACCGTACCGAGCCGGCGGCGTACTCGTCCTCGACGCGGCGGGCCAGCAGGTTGTACATCGGCTGGGACGCCGAGACCGTCGGCCACCCGTGGCGCTCCGACAGGCACCGGATCTCGGCGATCTGCCAGGCGGCGTAGTTCGAGACGCCCACCTGACGCACCTTGCCCGCCGCCACCGCGTCAGCCATCGCCCCGAGCGTTTCCTCGATGGGGGTGTCCCGGTCGGGGGCGTGCAGGTAGTACAGATCCAGGTAGTCGGTGCCCAGCCGGCGCAGGGTCGCCTCGAGTGCCTCCTTGATGGCAGGTCGGCGCAGGCCCCGGTAACTCGATCCGTCCCCGGTCGGGTTGAACACCTTGCTCGCAATCAGGACGTCGGCCCGAAAGGGCGCGACGATCTCGCCGAGGATCCGCTCTGAGGCTCCCGCGTTGTAGGAGTTGGCGGTGTCGAACATCGTGATGCCCGCAGCACGACACGAGTCGACCATCGCGGCGGCGGCCTCCCGGTCGACCTGCGCGCCGAAGGTCATCGTGCCCAGGACGAGGCGAGGCAGCTGCATGTCCGTCCCCGGTAGTGTGCGGTACTCCATGTGACGCCTCCTGGTGTCTGCGCTTCGATCCGGCTCTGGCAGGGGTGCGCGCCGTCCGTCGGTGGTCAGGGCGTCAGCTGGCCACCGTTGACCTCGAGCACCTGTCCGGTGACGTAGCTGCTTAGTGCGGTTGAGGCGAGGAAGAGAACGGCTCCAACGCACTCCTGCGGGTCGCCCGCTCGTCCCATGGGGATGCCGTCGACCATGGCTCGCATCTGGTCGTCGGCGGTGTGCCGGTGGAACGGCGTGGTAATGATGCCAGGAGCGACGGCGTTCACCCGGATCCCTTCGTGAGCGAGCTCTCTGGCCAACCCCCGGGTGAACGTGCTCAGACCGCCCTTTGCCGTGGCGTACAGCACCGAGCCGCCGCCGCCTCCGGTCCGCGCAGCGATCGACGTCAGGTTCACGATCGCTCCGCCGCCCTGCCTTCGCATGGCGGGGATCACCTGGCGGCAGGTGGCCACGACGGACGCGAGGTTCAACGCGATGATCCGATCGAAGTCCTCATCGGACGTCTCGCTCACCGGCGCCCGCCGAAACAGGTCTCCTGCGTTGTTGACCAGCACGTCGATGCGGCCGTACTCGTCGAGCACGTTGTCCACGAGCGCTGCCGCCGAGCCGCGCGTCCCGAGGTCGGCGGCCGCGGTCGAGGCGCGCCCACCTGCCGCCTCGATGCCTCGCTGCACCTCCTTCGCCGCGTCGTGACCTTGGTTGTAGTGCAGGACCACCCGCGCACCCAGTGCCGCGAACCCCTTGGCCACCGCTGCACCGATCCCGCTGCTGGCGCCGGTGACGAGAACCACCTGGTCGGCGAAGTCCAGCTGCAGGTCGGTCCCTCGAACGTGCGTCGTGGTCGCCATCACATGACCGCCCCGAGCTGCCACGGCACGAACTCCTCTTCCCCGAAGCCCAGCTCCTCGCTCAACGTCTTGCGCCCGGACGCCGTCTGCAGGATAAGCTCGAAGAGCTGCTGGCCGACCTCCTGGACCGATGCTTCGCCGTCCATGATCACGCCGCAGTTGACGTCCATGTCGCCGGACATGCGGCGGTACATCTCGGTGTTGGTCGCGAGCTTAAGGCTGGGCGTCGGCTTGCACCCCAGCACCGAGCCTCGGCCGGTGGTGAAGCACATGACGTTCGCCCCGCCCGCCACGATCCCGGTCACCGACACCGGGTCGTAGCCGGGGGTGTCCATGAAGACGAAGCCCTTCGCGGTGACCGGCTCCGCGTAGCGGTAGACGCCGGTCAGGTTCGTCGTGCCACCCTTCGCGACCGCACCGAGCGACTTCTCGAGGATGGTCGTCAGGCCACCCTGCTTGTTGCCAGGAGAGGGGTTGTTGTCCATCGAGCCGTTGTTGGCGGCGGTGTACCTCTCCCACCACCGGATGAGCTCGACGAGCGAGTCTCCCACATCGCGGCTCACGGCCCGCCGCGTCAGCAGGTGCTCTGCCCCGTAGATCTCCGGTGTCTCCCCCAGAATCGCCGTGCCGCCGTGGCGCACGAGGATGTCGACGGCGGCACCGAGCGCCGGGTTGGCGGTGATTCCCGAGTAGGCGTCCGATCCCCCGCAGTTCAGACCCAGAATCAGTTCGCTGGCCGGCACCGTCGTCCGCGACACGCGGTCGGCCTCGGGCAACATCTCGCGGATGAGCTCGACACCTCGCCGGACCGTCTTCGCCGTGCCGCCCTCGTTCTGGATCGTCAACGAGTGCACGATCTTCGACCGGTCGAGTTTCCACTGCGCCGTCAGGCTGGAGATCTGGTTGACCTCGCAGCCGAGACCCAGCAGCAGGAAGCCGGCGAAGTTGGGGTGCGCTGCGTAGCCGGTGAGCGTCCGCTGGAGGACGTCGAACCCTTCCCCGCTGCCGGCCATCCCGCAGCCCATCCCGTGGACCAGCGCGACCACGCCGTCCACGTTGGGGTAGTCGTCAAGAACGCCACTGGCACGAATCGACTCGGCGATGAACTTGGCAGTCGTCGCCGAGCAGTTCACCGAGGTGATGATGCCGATGTAGTTGCGGGTCGCGACGCTTCCGTCGGCGCGGACGATCCCCTGGAAGGTGGCCCGCTCGGACTCAGGGACCATCGCGGTCGGGACGACGTCGGCACCGAAGGCGTAGTCCCGCTCGAACGCCCGGAACTCGGTGTTGTGGGTGTGGACGTGCGCGCCGGGAAGGATGGCCTCCGTCGCGAAGCCGATGATCTGGTTGTACTTGCGGATCGGCTCGCCGACCGCGATGGACGCGACGGCCATCTTGTGCCCTCGCGGCACGGCCTGACGGACCGTCAGCGTCCCGGCTTCGATGCCCGCTGCGAGGTCGCTGGTTGCCACCACGACGTTGTCGGCTGGGTGCAGCCGCACGCCGATTCCCTGCTCGGTCGATGTCGTCATGATCTTCTTCTTCCCGCTGTTCTGCAGCAGTGTCGGTTTGTCGGTGCGAGGTACACGCATCCAGTGGCGCGATCGCGCTTCACTCGGTGCCGTGCGGGACGTCACGCATCGGGCTTGTCCGCCCACTGCTCGAACACCCGCACGATGTCCGAGTCGTCATCGCCGGAATAGCCCTGAGCGGCGCCGATGAGGAAGAGCTGGTTCGCGGTTGCCGCCAGCGGCGCCGGGAATCTTCGTCCCGCGGCCGCCTCGGTGACCAGTCCCATGTCCTTGACGAAGATCTCGAGGGCGCTCTTGGCCGGCTGGAACTCGCGGGACAGCATGCGTGCGCCGCGATCATCCAGCATGAACGAACCGGCAGCCCGTGCCGGATCGTCTCGTGCACGGCCGCCGGGTCCAGGCCCAGTGCACGGGCGTAGCCGAGCGCCTCGCCGGCCGCCTCGATGTGCCCGCCGCACAACAGTTGGCTGACCAGCTTCACCGACTGCCCGTCACCGGCCGAGGCTCTGCAGTCGACGACGGTGGAACCCATCGCGGTCAGTGCCGGCCGGACGACGTCGAGCGCGCCAGCCGGTCCGCTCGCCATGATCAGCAGGTCGCCGGCGCCGGGGCGGGCGACCCCGCCACTGACCGGGGCGTCCACGAGCTGAACCCCGCGTCGGTGCAGACGCTCGGCCAGAGCACGCACGGCGTGGGGACCCACCGTGCTCATGATCACGACCACCGCGTCCTGCGGCAGCGCAGCGACGGCCCCGTCGCTGCCGAACAACGCCTCCTCGCACTGGGCCTCGTTCACGACCATGACGAACAGCGCGTCGGCTTCCCTGGCGGCCTCGAGCGGCGACTGTGCGCTGACCGCTCCCTGGTCGGCCAGGGACTGCTGTCGCTCGGCGACGGGGTCGAAGACGGTCAGCGTGTCGGCGACGTCGACGAGACGCGCCGCCATCGGCGCCCCCATCGCTCCGAGGCCGATGAATCCGACTCGTTCCAATGTCATGCGTTCGGCCTCTCTCGCAGGATGCTCACGACGCGGGCGAGCGTTTCCGTGCTGCCCACGTTGCCCGGGAAGATCACGTAGGGCAGTCCGGGGAAGTCGCTGTCGGCGGTGAGCAACCATACCGATACCGCGCCCGGGAGCAGTTGTCCGGCCACCTCGGCCCGGCGTACGCCCAGGCCCTCGGTCGCGAGGTCGCTGGACGTGATCCCACCCTTGGCGACGAGGAAGCGCGGTGGTCGGCTGCGGTCGAGCCGCGCGACGACGTCGACCAGAGCGCTCGACACCGACCGGCTCAGCGTGAGGCTCTCGTCGGGATCGTCGGTGCGGACCAGGTCCCGGCTGGTGTACAGCACCACGTCGGAGTCCGGCAGCCGCTCGGCGACCTCCTCGACGGTTCGATCGATCTCGTCGTCGCGTCCGGCGCCGAGGAGCCGGGGAACGGACAGCTCGACCGGATGCAGTCCCCCCAGCGCCATCGCCGCCTCCAGCTGGCGCGTCGACAGCGCTGCGTGCGACCCGACGACGACGAGCCCCGATCCGGGCCGGTCACCGTCCGGGTAGATGTCTCGAGGCCCGAGAACGGGTTTCGGCTCGATCCCCGCACGCACCCGGACGAACGAGGGGCCAGTTCGGTACAGGAAGCGACGACCGGCACCCTCCGCCTCGAGCAGCCCGAGCACGAAGACCTCGAGGTCCGCGTAGCTCGCGACGTTCACGATGACGGCTCGTCCAGCGGGCTCCTGCAGCAGCTGGGCGACCCGGCGCGGTCCCCCGTTGCGGATGTCGGCCAGGGATATCGACCGGACCTCCTCGAACGGGATCCGGCCCTCCGTCTTCTTCTGCACCCAGGCGCGCAGGTTCGAGCTCTGGTAGCCGAACGTGGCGTCGGCAGCGAACTCCGTGCCGGCCGCCGGGACGAACTGATCCCCCTCACGCACCCATTGTACGTCGTTGACGGTGACCCGACCGGCCTCGAGGAAGCAGGGGCAGATGATGACACCGTCGTAACGCCGACCCCGCTCACCGAACCCCTGCTGCAGGGCGTCGATCTCGGTGGGGAAGTGGCCGCGCAACGTCGAGTCGCTGCGGCTGATCGCTTCTACGTCGATCCCGAGCTCGTCGGCGAGATCCGCCAGCCGTGTCGCGATGGTCTGGCTGATGGCCGCAGCCCCCGGGCGTGAGCGGCCGCGCGAGTTGGTGAGGACGAAGAAGGCATTGGAGGGGTGCCTGAGTGCGGCGCGCAGATCGGCGGACTCCCAGGTGGTCAGCACCGGCACCCCGTGCACGGACTGTGTACCGGTCGGGTCGTCGTCCAGCACCGCAATGTGCGTGCCCTGACCCTTGACCCGGTCCCGGATGGTGGCCATCGCGTGAGGAACAGAAGGCTCAGGGGGCTGCCCAGACAACAGCTCGCCCGCGCTCACCGGGCTCAGCTGCTGGGCTGCGGGCTTCGTGGTCATCAGGTGCAGGCCCGGTCCGGCTGCGGGTAGAGCACGACGTGGACCTGCCCGGGCCCGTGCACTCCCTTGACGAGCTTCATCTCGATGTCGGCCGATTGGCTGGGTCCGGTGACCAGTTGCATACCCGAGGGCGCTGGATTCATGGCGGCCAGGACGTCGATGGCGTCGGCGTAGGTGGCCACCAACCGGTGCAACGGGACGAGTGCGACGTGCACCGGCGGCACCAAGGGAGTGCTCCGGCGCCGTCCGGAGCCCCAGGAAAGAACCAGCGTGCCGGTCTCAGCGACCGCGACGTCCACCCCCGTGACACCAACGTCCGCCTTCCATGGGTCGTCCACCAGACGCAGACGCTCGGCTAGGCCGGCGGTGTCGGGGTGGCCCTGGTCGATCACCACCGACGCGGCAGCGCAGAGGTCGACCACCCGGTCGTGCGCCTCGGCTGCCGAGGTGCAGAGGTGCGCGACACCGTCGACCGCGGTCAGTGCGGCCCGGAACTGCTCGGCCAGATCGATCCCGCTCATCGTGCTCTCCTCGCGGCGAACCAGGACCGGAACCTGCCGGCGTTGCCCATTGCCGGAAGAGCCCGGCCGGTGGCCCAACTCTTGCCCGGCCCGGGCAGCAGCCGGACCAGCGCGCGCGGGAGCAGTGGGCCGAGGACGCGCAGCGCGATCACCGTCAGCCGGAACCCGACCGGGCTGTCCCACAGCCTCGCCCACCGCCGCCACAGCAACCTGCGGGGGCGCGCTGCCCTCGACTCGTAATCCGCACGTAGGTCGACGAGCATGTCTGGCAGCGGGATCTTGACCGGGCAGGCGTCGTAGCAGGCGCCGCACAGCGAGGAGAGAAAGGGCAGGTCCGCGCCGTCACGGGTGTTCTCAAGCAGCGGGGTCAGGACGGCGCCGATCGGCCCCCCATACACCGACCCGTAGGCGTGACCGCCGACGGTGCGGTAGACAGGGCAGGCGATCTGGCAGTTGCCGCAGCGGATACACGCCAGAACCTCCTCGTAAGGGCCCCCGACGATCGAGCTGCGCCCGTTGTCCAAGATCACAAGGTGCAGTTGCTCTGGCCCGTCAGCCTCGTCCTTCCGGCGCGGCCCGTTCAGCATGGTCAGGTAGACCGTCAGCTTCTGCGCGGTGGCGGCGTGGCAGAGCAACGGCACCAGCACGGCGAGGTCCCGGAAACGGGGGATCACCTTCTCCAGCGTCATGACGGCCACATGGATGCGCGGCTGGGAGGTGACCATGTCGGCGTTGCCCTCGTTGGTCACCAGCGTCAGGGTCCCGGTGTCTGCCGCCGCGAAGTTCACACCCGTGATCCCCATGTCGGCGCGGCGGAAGTCGGTGCGCAGCCGCTCCCGGGCGAACGCGGCGAGATCCTCCGCCTCCTGGGGGATCTGCTGTCCGGCCAGCTCGTTGAAGAGGGCTCCGACCTCCACCTGCGACTTGTGCAGCGCGGGGCCCACGATGTGGCTCGGCCGCTCGTCGGCTAGTTGGACGATGTACTCCCCCAGATCGGTCTCGACGACCTCGATGCCCTGCCCCTCCAGATGGGCGTTGAGGTGCATCTCCTCGGTGGCCATCGACTTGGCTTTGACCACCAGCTTGACGTCGCCCTCGGCCGCGATCCTGCTCACGACCCGTGCGGCGTCCTCGGGGGTCGCGGCCCGGTGCACGACAACCCCGTTGGCCTCGGCCTTCTCGGTCAGGGATTGCAGATAGCCCTCGAGGTCTTCCAGCGTCTCCCGGCGGATCTGCGATCCGCGCTCACGCAGGGCGGCGATTTCGGGTGGCCACCCGGAGTCGTTTTGTGCCCGGTTCTTGCCCGACAGTCGTGCGTGGGTAGCCGTCGTACCCGCCTGACCGATCGCGTCACGGGTGAGGATCGGCAGCGGCTTGCGGTGCGCCGGGATCGCTGCAGCGGCCCAGTCCGGGCGGGTGGGCACGATGCGCTCACGGCCCGACAGGGCAGCCGATCTGCGGTTGCGGGACTCGCCCGCCGCCGGGTCGGGCGCAGTCGTGGTCGCGGCGTCAGGGACCGGTCCGTCCGTGGAGGTCATGCCCCCACCTCTTCCACGACAAGTGCCTCGCGTACTAACTCGGCGATGTGCCGGGTCTGAACACCGGCCCGGGTGGCGTCGGCGCGAGCTTGCAGGTGCATCAGGCAGGCCGGGTCCGCGGACACCAGGTAGTGCGACGCGGTCTCCTGCGCGTTGACCAGCTTATGGTCGGCCATGGTCACCGAGACGTCCGGCATTTTGGTGGCAAACGTGCCGCCGAAGCCGCAGCACACCTCCGAGTCGCTCATCTCGACGAGGCTGAGGCCTTCGATCCGGCCGAGCAGCGTGCGCGGTGACTCGCGTTCGTTGAGCGTGCGCAGCATATGACACGAGTCGTGGTAGGTCACCGTGGCATCCAGACGCAGCTGCAGATCGTGACCGAACTCGGCGACGAACTGGGTGAACTCCCAGCTCTTGGCCGCCAGGTCCTGCGCCTGCTGTCGCTCGGTTCCTTCGAGGAGCCGCGGGTAGGCGTGGTGGACGGTCGCGGTGCACGAGCCCGAGACGCTCACAACTGCGTCGTATGGCGCGAACGTCCGCAGCCACCGCCGGGCCAGGATGCGTGCCTCCTGCGGGTACCCGGAGTTGAGGGCCGGCTGCCCGCAGCAAGTCTGGCCGCGCGGAACCTCGACCCGCACACCCATCGCCTCAAGCACCTCGACGGCGGCGCGAGGCGGCCCAGGTGACACCAGATCGCCCACGCACGTGACGAACAGGGCGACAGTCGCGGGTGCCACACGGGTACGCGAGGTGAGCTTGTCGATCATTGCCATTTCTCGATCCGTCCTTCTGCGTCGAAGGACATCGGTGCGGCCTCGCCGACGATCTCGAGACCAGCGTTGGCCTCGACCTCGTCGAACAGCGACTCCGAGACCAGCAGCTGCTCGAGGTCGAGCGTGTCGCGCATCCGCACGATCCGGGCACTGCCCAGGTCGGCGCGACCGCAGGTCAGGATCGCGGCCGCGATGGCGTCGCGGTCGGTGGGCATCGCCATGGGGATCTGACCGCGCTGCGGTCCGCCGAGGCCAGAGGTCATCGCGTTGATGTAGCTGCTGCGCAGGTTGATCTTCTCGAGGATCCGGAACGGGATGAAGTCAGCCAGGCCCAGCCCGATGGCATTGCCGTGCGAGGCGTCACTCACGTCGAGGACGGCGATGTTGGTGATGCGCGGGCGGTCGAACTCGGCACTCCCGCGGATCATCATGCGGCCGATCACGTTGGTGTCCATGCCCGAACCCGACTTGTCCTTGCCCATGACGTCGATGACCGCCACGTCCAGGGCGTCGAACGGCAACGTCGCCATCAGGCGCTTCGCCTCGCGCAGCAGCTCTTGTTCGGCCTGGCCACCGATCTGCTCCGGCTCGACGAGCTGGATCTTCGCGGCCCGGTCGTAGGCGTTCTCGAGGATGGCAATTCCGCCGAGCACCTTGCCGGTGTCGATGATGCGTCGCGCTACGCGCGGGATCCAGAACCCGAGGTTCGCGGGCCCGTAGAGGTGGATGCCCTCGGCGCCGCGCTGCTTGCCCAGGCCGATCGCGGCGATCTTCGCGAGGCCGCTCTCGATGTCACCCTTGAAGTCGGTGTGCGCCTTGACACGGTTGATGAGCAGGATCGCGTCCGCCGCCGCCGCGTTGCGGTCCAGGTAGGCGGTCGGGCCGTCCGGCACCGCTCCCAGATCGACGGTCTCCATCGTGGCGCGGATGGGCATGCCGAGGCTCTGCTCGGTCATGCCGAGCTCGGCGAGCAACCCCACCTGGCCCTCGGCGGTGGCACCGCCGTGCGATCCCATGGCGGGCACGACAAAGGGCTCGGCGCCCACCGAGCGCAGCCACTCGCCGGCGGCTCGCACCACCGTCGGCTTGTCGTGGATACCCCGGCTGCCGGCGGTGATGGCCACCGTCATGCCGGGCGTGATCCGGGCTCGCAACGGCTCGAGCGCAGCTGCGGTGGCGGCGGCGACGTCGGCCAGCTGTGGGGCCTCGAATCGTTGGCGCACGGACAGCATCCGGGGGAAGGGGGCGTCGTAGCTCAGCTCGCGGACCGCCTCGAAGGGGCCGAGGTGCTCGCCTGGTTGGTAGGTCATGCGGTCTGATCTCCTGTCGCCACTGTCGCGGCCCCGGCGCCCGCCGCCGCCCGGGCCTGCGCCATCCCCGCCCCGACCAGGATCGCTTCAACCAGGCTGTCGTGACTGGCCCGTCCGGTGCCGGCGATGTCGAACGCGGTGCCGTGGTCGACGCTCGTCCGGACGATGGGCAGGCCGATGGTCGCGTTCACGCCCGTCTCGAAGCCGAGCACCTTGACGGCGATGTGGCCCTGGTCGTGGAACATGGCGATCGCGACGTCGAAGTCTCCTGCCACCGAGCGCCCGAACAGCGTGTCGGCAGGCCACGGTCCGCTGGCGTCAATGCCGGCCGCCTGTGCCTGCTTGATGGCGGGGGTGATCACCCGGGCCTCCTCGTCGCCGAAGAGTCCGCCTTCACCGGCGTGCGGGTTCAGCCCCGAGACGCCGACCGACGGCGACTCGATGCCCATGTCCTGCAGTGCCCGGGCCGCGAGCCGAATCGTCGTGAGCACGCGCTCCGTCGTCACCAGCTCGAGCATCTCCCGCAGGCTGACGTGGGTGGTCACGTGGACCACACGCAGTTTGTGGGCGGTGAGCATCATGGCGAAGTCGCGCGTCCCGGTGAGGTCCGCGAGGATCTCGGTGTGACCGGGGTAGGGGTGGCCGGCCAAAGCGATGGCCTCCTTGTTCAATGGAGCCGTCACGATCCCGTCGATGTCGCCCGCGACGGCGAGCTCGACCGCCCGCTGCACGCCCTCGAAGGCGATCTGGCCCGCCTCGGCGGACAGCCGGCCGAAGGTGACAGGCCGGTCGGAGGGGACCGTCACGACGTCGAGCCAGCCAGGCTCGAAGCGGGCCATCGACGGCGCAGCGACCTCCCGGAGCCTCGGGGGTTCCGCGACCACGTCGCAGGCAGCACGCAGTGCCTGCAGGCTGCCGATCGCCACCAACCGAGCGGCCGCCGACCTCGGGTCACGAGCCGCCATCAGCGTGATCTCCGGGCCGATCCCCGCCGGATCGCCTACCGTCAGGCCAAGAAGTGGGATCATGCGCATACCTCCAACGTGGTCACGGCCTGAAGCAGCGCGTCGTGCGCTCCGAAGCCACCGGACTTGGTGATTGCCGGGATGCTGCGATCGGCCAGCACAAGTTCGCCGATCGCGATGCCCGGGCTGAGCTCAGCGAGCAGCCGGAGCTCGCGGGCGCCCAAAGCCCGCGACACGGCCAGCGCGGTTTCGCCCCCGGTGAGCACCAGCGCCGCGGTGGGCACGGCGTCGGTGATGGCCTGGACGACCAGGGCCAGCTCCGCCGCCACCGCAGCGGCGCCCGGAGTGTCGGCCTCGACGTGGTGGGCGATGTCCGTCGTGACCAGGACGTGTCCACCGCGGGCGAGCGCGACGACGGCCTCCTCGATGCGGACGGGAGCAGACTGCGTGACGAGGACGCACACCGCGCCCGATCCGGTGAGCGCGAGCGCCTGCGCGCGGCTGGCGGGATGAGCGGTGCCGACGACGACGAGCACGCCGCCGACCGGCCCGGTCGGCCGCCGTGGACCCTGTGGACCAGGTGGACCCGGCAGGATCACGTCGGCGAGCGCTCGGGCCAGGCCGGCCGAGCCGATGGCCACCGACCCGTCGTTCAGGACCCGCTCAGCGATCTCGTCCAGCTCCTCGTCGGTCTCGGCGTCGAGCAGGCTCACGCCCTCGGGGAAGCAGCCGGCTACCGATCCGGGCTGCGGCTCCCCGTGGACCACGAGGACGCCGTGTCGCACCACGCGACCCTGAGTGGGGAAGGCCGGCGCCGCGATGGCCTGCGCGTCGCCCCACGCCGCCAGAGCCGCGCCGACCTCGGCGCGCACGTTGCCACGTAGCGTCGAGTCCACCTTGACGAACAAGGCGTCGGCCCCCCAGGCGCGTGCCTGCCTGACCAGCTGACCGACCCGGTTGGCGGCGTCGGACGCCTCGCGCCAGCGGCTGTCGCTGACGAGTGCCAGGACGTCGACGTCTCCGCGAGGGGGCCCGGACAACGTGAGGCTGACCTCGGCTCCACGACTCGCGAACGGAGCCGCGGCGTCGGCCGCACCCGTGAGGTCGTCGGCCACCACGGCCAGGCGGGGTAGCCCTGTCCTGCCCACTATGGTCATGCCTGGCCACCACCTTGGTCCTGCGGCGCCGAAGACGCGGTGGACAGCGCGCCCTCGACGCTGGACGCTCCGGGGCTTCCGGCGGTGTTCTTGCCCAGGTACGCGGCGCGCATCTTTTCGTCGTCGAGGAGCTCGCGCGCGCGCCCCTCCAGCGCGACGCGACCGGTCTCGAAAACGTAGCCCCGGTCGGCGACCTTGAGTGCCTGGTAGGCGTTCTGCTCGACCAGCAGGACCGTCGTGCCCGCCTGGTGCACCTGGCGGATGATCCGGAAGACCTCGCGCACGATGATGGGGGCGAGACCGAGCGACGGCTCGTCGAGCATGAGCAACCGAGGGTTGGCCATCAGTCCGCGTCCGATGGCGAGCATCTGCTGCTCACCGCCGGACAGGCTCCAGCCGAGCTGACCCTGCCGGTCCCGCAAGCGGGGGAAGGTCTCGAAGGTGCGCTCGATGCCCGCGGAGACGTCCTTGCGGCTCATCCGCCCGTTGGACGAGCCGAGCCGTAGATTGTCCAGAATGCTAAGGCCCGGGATGATCTGCCTGCCTTCGGGAACGTGGACGATGCCCATCCGGGCGATGCGCTCCGGCGGCTTGCCGACGATCGACTCGCCGTCAAGGGTGATACTGCCGCCGGCAGGACCGATCAGGCCGCTGATGCTGCGCAGGGTCGTCGACTTGCCGGCGCCGTTCCCGCCCAGCAACGTCACGACCTCGCCCTCGGCGACATCGAAGGAGACGCCGCGCAACGCGCGGATCTCGCCGTAGCGGACGTCGAGATCTCTAACGCTGAGCATCCATCTCCTCCTGATCCTCGGTGCCCAGGTAGGCAGCGATCACGTCGGGGTCGGCCTGTACCTGGTCCGGCCTGCCCTCGGCGATCTTCTTGCCGAAGTTCAGCACCGTGATGTAGTCGCTGATCCCCATGACGAGGTTCATGTCGTGCTCGACGAGCAGGACCGTGATCCCACGCCCCACGATCTGGCGCAGGATCTGGTCCAGCAGCTCGGTCTCGTGCGGGTTCAGTCCCGCGGCCGGCTCGTCGAGCAGGAGCATGGTGGGATCGCTGGCCAGTGCCCTGGCGATCTCGACCAGACGCTGCCGTCCGTAGGACAGGCCGCCGGCCAGCACGTCGCCGGCGTTGGAGAGGCCGACAAACTCCAGCTCCTGGCGGGCCCGCTCGTGCGTCGCCGCGTCCTCGCGACGAGCGCCCGGGCTGAGCAGGACCCGCAACAGCCCGGACGACGTCCGGCAGTGCTGCCCCGTCATGACGTTGTCCAGCACCGGCAGGTCCTTGAAGAGCCGAATGTTCTGGAACGTCCGGGCCAGGCCCAGCTTGACGCGCTCGTCCGGCCTGCGCCGGGTGATCTCGTGGCCCAGCAGGGTGACCTTGCCGTGGGTCGGGACGTACAGCCCGGTGAGCACGTTGATCAGGGTCGACTTGCCGGACCCGTTCGGTCCGATCAGTGAGTGGATGTGGCCCGACGTGACGTCGAGGCTGACGTCGTCGACAGCCTTCACCCCGCCGAAGTACTTGGACAGTCCCTCCAGCTTGAGCACCGCGGCGCCGGTCCGGTCGGTCGCGGCGGCGCGATCGCCGTCCCGCAGACTGGGGGCCGAGCCGTCCTGGGACCGCGTCATGGCCGCACCTTCGATCCCGGCCCGGCCGCGATCGGCTGGTCCGCGACGGTCTCCATCGGCTCGGACACCTCTGCGCGTCCCCGGGAGCTGCGCCGTGCTACCACCGACTCCAGCCACCCCCACAGACCCTGGGGGAGGAAGATAACGAGCAGGATGACGGCGACGCCGTACACCGCCAGGTAGTACTGGTTGAGGAACCGCAGCGTCTCCGGCAGGGCGGTGACGAGCATGGCCCCGATGATGGCCCCGGGCACGGTGGCCTGGCCGCCGAGCAGCAGCATCACCAGCATGGTCACCGACAGCTCGAAAACGAAGTTGTCGGGACTGATGTAGTGGGTGAGGCCGTGTGCGTACAGGCCGCCGGCGACCGTGCCGTAGACCGTTGACAAGGTGAATGCGAGCACCTTGAAGTTCAGCGTGTTGATGCCGATCGTCGAGGCGGCCAGCTGGTCCTCGCGAATCGCGAGGAAGGCCCGGCCGACCCTGCTGAGCTTGATCTTCCACCCGACCAGAGCCAGCACGACCAGGAAGGCCAGTACGACGTAGTAGTAGTAGAAGTTCTGGTCGAGGATGAAGCTGCCGATCCGTGGCGGCTTGGTGCCCGAGATGCCATCCGGGCCGTTGGTCACCGGCTTCCAGTGCAGGAAGATGATGTTCGCGATGACGGCGAAGCCGATGGTCGCCAGCGCCAGGTAGTGGCCCGTGAGGCGCAGTGTCGCGTAGCCGAGCGATACTCCGACCACGATGCCTGCCGCCGCCGTCGCGGCCATCGTTGCCGGGAACGGCCAGTCGTACCGGGTGGACAGGATCGCCGCTGTGTACGCCCCGACCCCGAAGAAAGCGCCCTGCGCCAGCGAGAGCTGACCACTCAGGCCCATGACGAAGTACAGGCCCAGCACGGCGATCGCGTAGATGGCGCCGAGCACCACCACGCCGAGGTAATACGGGTTCACCAGGAACGGCAGGCACGCCATGAGCACGAGCAACGCCATCAGCGCGTACGGCTTGTCCATGAAGCGACTCACGGCCGACGTGGACCCGGACGTGACGCTCGGTGACTGGTCAGCGAGTGCGGACACGACTCCTCCTTCCTGCTCTGGTTAGGCCTTCTGCCCGATCTTCTCGCCGAAAAACCCCTGCGGACGCAAGATGAGTACGGCGATGAGGATGACGAACGCGAAGGCGTCCTTGTAGTCCGCGCTGATGTACTCGGCCCCGAAGATCTCGACGAGGCCGAGGAAGACCGCGCCTACGACTGCTCCAGGCACCGACCCGAACCCCCCGATGACGGTGGCCGCGAACGCCTTGAGCGCGATGAGCGAGCCGATCTCGGTCGTCACACCGAACAGGGGCGCGACGAGGATGCCCGCCACCGCACCGAGAACGGCACTGTAGGCGAAGGTCGCGGCGATCATGACATGGGTCCTGACACCGAGCAGCGACGCCATCTCACGGTTCTGAGCTGTCGCCTGGAGACGCTTGCCGACCATCGTGCGGTCGAACACGAAGTACTGCAGGGCCAGGAGAACGGCGGTGACCCCGATGATGACGAGATACTGCGCGTTGACCCTCGTGCCGAAGATGCTGGCCACCCCGCTGATCAGCGGCTCGACCTTGCGTGGGTCGGCACCGAACAGCACCAGGGCGATGTTCTTGAGGAACACCGAGACACCGATGGTGGCGATGATGACCGGCACGAAGGAGCGCTTGCGCAGCGGGTAGTAGACCAGCCGGTTGAAGACCAGACCGAACACGGCAGCGAACAGGATCGTCCCGAGGATCGCCAGCCACATGGGCAGATGGGACGAGGTGAGCAGGAACGAGACGACGAACGCCGGGAACATCGCGAACTCGCCCTGCGAGAAGTTCACCACGTTGACCGCGTTGAAGATGAGGACAAAGCCGAGGGCAACCAACGCGTAGATCATCCCGATCGCGAGACCGGCCGCACCGAGCTGGATAATGACGTCCATCCGACCAATCGCCTCCGAAGACAGGGGGAGAGAAGACAGGGGTGTCGCTGGTGGTGGCCGGGCGGGCCGGCCACCACCAGCACGTTGCTATGACGAGGGCAGCAGCTTGGTGGCGTCCTCGACGAGCTTGGTGCCGTCGCCCTGGACCTGGACGACGAGC
Source organism: Jatrophihabitantaceae bacterium (assembly GCA_036833255.1). Taxonomy (GTDB): domain Bacteria; phylum Actinomycetota; class Actinomycetes; order Mycobacteriales; family Jatrophihabitantaceae; genus QHCC01. Next base: position 8,229 of record DAITQD010000022.1, on the reverse strand, counting down.
AGGTTCCGGTTGGCGTCACCGATGTCGTTGGACTTCAGGTGACCCTGTACCCCGTCGGTCTCGACCTCGTGCAGCGCCTTGGTGAAGGCCCCCGTGTCGCAGCCGGACTTCTCCAAGGCGGCCTTCATGAAGTAGAGAGCGTCCCGCTGCCAGGCACCGTAGAGGTCGGGCTTGGAACCGTACCGCTGCTCGTACTCCTTCGCCCACGCCGTGTTCACCGGGTTGGAGTCTAGCCGGAAGTCGACCACGGCACGCCAGCCCTGGATGAACTGCTTGCCGAGGTCGTAGGTCACCTGCGAGGTGATCGACGGACCACCGACGACCGGGGTCTTGATGCCCAGCTCCTGCATCTGCCGGGCGAAGATCGCGACGTCCTCGGAGTTGGTCGCATAGGTGGTGATGACATCGGGGGCGAAGCGCTTGATCGTGGACAGTTGCGCCGTGTAGTCCTTGTCCCCGGTGGTGTACGAGGTCTTCTGGACGGTGATGCCCGCATCCTTCGCGGCCTTCTCCACGACGGCGGCGCCACCCGAGCCGAAGGCATCGGAGTCGAACAGGACGGCGATCTTCTTGGGCTTGTACTCCTTCTGCGCGTACGCGACGATCGCGACGCCCGTGAGCGAGTCCGGTGGGCGGAAGCGGAAGATCAGGCCACCGCCGTCCTTGGTGAGATCGGCGTTGGTCCCACCGACCATCATGGGGACCTTCTTTGACTTGATCGTCTCTTCCATCGCCTTGACCTGGGTGGAGCGGATCGGGCCGATCAGCGCGAAGATGTTGTCCTGCGTCAGCGACTTGTTCATCGCGTTGACGGCGCCGGGGTTGGTCGACTGGTTGTCCTCGTAGACGACCTTGACCTGCTTGCCCAAGATGCCGCCGGCCTTGTTCAGGTCGTCGACCGCCATGTCGAGCGAGCGCTTGGCAATGGCACCCGACAGGGCCGCCTTGCCCGTCAGCTCAGCGTTGACACCGAAGTTGATCTCCTTGGCGCTGACGCCCGGCGAGCCGTCCTTGCAGGTGACCTTGCCGGACGAGTCCGTCTGGATCTGGCCCTCGCCAGCCTTGGCGCCCGCTGTCGTCGGCGCCGGGGCACCACCGCACGAGACCGTGAGGAAGATCGGCACAGCGGTCAGGCTGGCCGCCAGCGTTCTGGCTGTTGTTCTCTTGCGCATCTCGCTCCTTGGTGTGTACACAGGTCAACTGACAGTGATGGGACAGGTCCTACGACAAGGTGCCCTCGGTGATACGGGAACCGACCCACGCGCCGACCCGCTGCAGGACATCGGGGTCCTCGTGGACCGGAGTGCGGACCACTGGCCCGATCCGTACACCGAGCTCGCGGGACAGCATCTTTAGCGCCAGGATCGGCGGGTTGGACTGGAAGTAGACCGGGAACAGCCGCATCACCTCCTGGTGTGCCGCGACCGCGTCCGGCAGGTCGCCACGGCGTACGGCAGCGACGAGCTGCAGGAGAGTGGGGGCGCAGAAGTTGGCCATGCCGCTGATCACGCCGTCGCCGCCCGCGAGCATCGCGGACAGGGCGAGGTCCTCGAAGCCGACCGTGACGCTGAAGTCGGGCCGGACCGGCTTCACCGCGGCAAGCACTTCTGACACCGATCGGAAGTCCGAGACGGTGAGCTTGATGCCGATCACGGACGGCAGCTCGGCTGCCACTCGCCGGACTAGCTGCGGGGACAGGCTCGCCCCCGCGAAGAGCGGAATGTCGTACAGCAAGACCGGCAGCGCCGTCGCCGCGGCAACGGCCGCGAAGTGCGCGAACAGCCGCGCGTCGTCGAGCTTCCAGAACAGCGGCGGCAGGCTCAGCACCGCATCCGCACCCGCGTGCTCGGCCTGCTCGGCGTAGCTGCACGCGTCCGAAGTGCCGAGGGCACCCACCCCGACCATCACCGGTACGCGGCCACGAGCGGCCGCGACGGTGACGTCGGTGACGAGCCGCCGCTCGTCACCGGTGAGGTCCGCGAACTCGCCGGTCGTGCCGAGCGCGACCAGCCCGTCGACGCCGGCCGCGACCAGTCCGTCGACCAGATCGGTCAGTGCGCGGACGTCGATCGCGCCCTGTGTGTCGAACGGTGTCAAGAGCGCCACGAAGACGCCGCCAACCTTCACGGTGCCGGTCCTCGTGCTCATCCGGGCCGCCTCTCCGCGCCGGCGCGAGCCCCCGTGTCGACCACCTCGACGGGGTTCGTCAACGTGCCGATGCCGGGGATGGCGATGACGACCTCGTCGCCGGCGCACAGCGTGAACTCGGGCGGCGGCACGATCGCGGTACCGGTCAGCAGGACGACGCCCACGGAGAAGTCCATGCCGCGAAAGAGCCAGTCGGCGAGCTCTTCGGGGCGGCGGCGCATCCGGCTCACCGGAACGGTCTCGGCGTACAGCTCCCGGTGGTCGCGCCGGATGCTGAGCGAGATCTCGAGCTCGCTGAACGCAGGCGCCGTGGTTGTCGGGACCAGACACGGGCCCAGAGCACAGCTGCCCCGGTAGACCTTGGCCTGCGGGAGGTACAGCGGGTTCTCGCCCTCGATGGTCCGCGACGAAACGTCGTTGCCGACGACGTAGGCCACGATCTCGCCTCGGCTGTCGACGACGAGGCCGAGCTCAGGCTCGGGGACGTCCCAGCCGGAGTCGGCGCGGATCCCGATGGGCTCACCGGGGCCGCGACTGCGGCCGGCGCCCGCCTTCGCGAACAGCTCCGGGCGAGCCGCCTCGTAGACGCGGTCGTAGTAGTCGGGCGAGCCGGCTTCCTCGTTGCGCGCCTGGCGGCTGCGCTCGTACGTGACGCCGCTAGCCCACACCTCCTGGCCGGCTATCGGAACGAGGGTGCGTGCGCCCGGGGGCACCACGCCCACCGCGTGGCCCTCGATCGCCGAGGCCACGGTCTGCGGCCCCTCGCCCAGTAGCTCGTCGACGTCGCCGGCCGACTCGAGCAGCTCCTGTGGTCCCTGGTCGACCGGCCCGCGGGCAAGGCGCACCCGACCGTCCACGGCTACCCGCCACAGCGCCTGGGCGGTCACGAGGCTCCCGGCGCGATGGTGATCGTGCGCGTGGACGTGTAGAAGTCCCTGGCCGCCTTGCCCTGCTCGCGCGGGCCGTAGCTCGAGTCCTTCTCGCCACCGAACGGTGCGTGGAAGTCAACGCCCGACGTCGGTGCGTTGATCCGGGCCAGGCCGACGTCCAGGCGCTGCGCCAGGTCGAGTGCGGTGTTCAGGTCGCGGGTGAACACCGACGCCACCAGGCCGTAGGGGACGCCGTTCGCGATCCGCAGCGCGTCCTCGACGTCGGTTGCGGGCAGGAGTGCGCAGAGAGGCCCGAAGACCTCGTCCTGGGCGATCGGCGAGCCGGCGCCCACTCGGTCGACGAGGGTCGGCTGCACGAACCACCCGTCGCCGTCCCCTGACCGCGCGCCGGTAAGAACCCGGCCCCCGCTGCCGACCGCCGCTTCGGCGGCTTCCAGCACCCGGGCGCGCGCGCCGCCTCGGTGATGACCGGTCCGACCACCGTCGCCTCGTCCGCCGGGTCACCGCTCGCGAGGCCCTCCACCGCGGCCACCAGCGCCTGCGTGACTGGTGCCGCGTCGCCGACGACGATCACTCGGCTGGTGGCCGTGCACTTCTGCCCGGCATAGCCCATCGCGGCGTTGGCGATGATGGCCGCAGTCTGCTCGATGTCCGCGTCGGGCAGCACGATCGAGGGGTTCTGGCCACCCATCTCGCACTGCGCGGCGATCCCGCGGGCGGCGGCGGCCACCGCCACCAAGCGACCGACCGAGGCTGACCCGGTGAACGACACCGCGTCGACGGACTCCACCAGGGCCCGCCCCGCCTCCGCCGAACCGGTGACGACCTGCAGCACGCCGTCGGGCAGCACCGTCCGCACGAGCTCCTCCAGCCTGATCGCCACGGCGCTGGCATCCGGGGCGGGCTTGAGCACCACCGCGTTGCCGAACGCCAACGCCGGGGCCGTCTTCCACAGCGGGATGGCGATCGGGAAGTTCCAGGGCGTGATGAGCCCCACGGGCCCGCGCGGACGATGTCTGGCCAGCAGCAGCGCGCGGCCGTCTGCCGAGGGGTAGGTCTCCCCGTCGGGGTCGAGGGCCTGCTGCGCGAAGTAGCGCAGGATGGCCACCGCACGGGCCACCTCCCCACGGGACTCGCCGACCGGCTTGCCCACCTCTCGGACGATGAGGGCGGCCAGCTCCGTCGCCGCACCCGCGACCGCGTCAGCAGCCGCGTGCAGCGCGGTGGCCCGCTGGACGGCCGGGGCGGTGCCCCACTCGCGCGAGGCCACCCGGGCCCGGTCGACGGCCGCCCGCACCTGCCCGGAGGTGGCGGCCGGCGCGCTGACCACGACGTCCGTGGGGTCCTGGGGCGACCGGCTCTCGATCTGCTGTGCCACTCGGTTGGCTCCCGTCGGTACGAGGCTGGGGGCGGCGACCGCGCGTCGCCGCCCTGCCACATTCGTGACATTCGCGACATTCCAGGAATGCCGCCGTTCACGAAGACTAGGCAAGGAAACTCGCGGGTGTCAACGAATTCGTCGGAGTAATTCGCCGAACAGCGGGTGGCTCGAGGGTCACTCGCTCTCGAGGTAGCGCCGCAGCCACAGCTCGCTCTCGGCCACGTGGACGGTCTCGGTCGCGAGCGCCAGCTGCGCGTCGTGATCCACCAGAGACCGGAAGATCGCCTCGTGCTGGGACCTGGTCCACTCCGGCACCCCGGCGACTGCAGCCATCCGCCAGACGCGAACTCTGGTCGTCTGCTGGGAGAACCCGCGGACCAGGGAGGCGAGCGTCGCGTTGCCCGCCGCCTGCACGATGCGGTCGTGGAACTCCATGTCGGCAGCGACGAACTCCTCCGGATCGCTCAGGGTCTCCATCCGGATCAGGCAGTCGCGCACGCCGGCGAGCTCGTCGTCGGTGATGCGGGTCGCGGCCATCGCGGTCGCTGCCGGCTCGAGCACGCGTCGCACCTCGAACAGCTCCAGCAAACTGCGATCCTGAAGCAGATCAAGGGCATAGCCGATCACCCCGACCAGCAGGTCGGGGCGCAGGCTGGTGACGTAGGTGCCGTCACCCTGGCGGGCGTCCAGCACCCCGAGCAGCGTCAGCGCGCTCACCGCCTCGCGCAGAGAGCTGCGGGACAGGCCGAGCTGGGCCGCCAACCGGTCCTGGGTGGGCAACCGGTCACCGGGCAGCAGCTCGCCGTCCACGATCAGGCTCTTGATCTTCAAGATAGCGCCATCAGTAACGCTCAGCCCGGACCCCGCCGGACGACCACCCTCCAGTCGAAGGCCCCCTCGGTCCGCGCCACCGCCCGGACGCCCAGCCGGTCGTCGTCCCATCGATCGTCCCTCACTCTCATAGCCCACAGCCTGATCTCGGAGCGGGTGACGCTACCACCCAGTCATCGGAGGATTAGCGGCCCCACAGGCTAGTCCAACTCCTGCGACTGCCTACTGCGCTCGCATGCGCAGATTGTGCACGCCGCCATCGACCTCGAGTGCGGTGCCCGTCGTCGAGCCGGAGAGCGGACTCGCCAGGTACGCGATCGCGCCGGCGACCTCCTCTGGGGTCACCATTCGCCCAGTCGCCTGCCGGGCATCCAGCGCGGCACGTTCGGCGATCGGATCGTCGAACTTCTGCAGCATCCTGTTGACGAACGGTGTGTCGACCGTGCCGGGGCTCACGCAGTTGACACGGATGCCTTCGCGCACGTGATCCGTCGCCATCGCGAAGGTGAGCGCAAGCACCGCGCCCTTCGAGGCACTGTAGACCGCGCGCTGCGGCAGACCGTTGACCGCCGCGATGGAACAGAGATTCACCACCGCGGCCGCGTCAGAAGCGCGCAACAGCGGCAGCGCGGCAGCCGTTACGCGTGCCATCCCGATCACGTTCACGTCGAGCACCCGCGCCCACTCGGCGTCGTCGTTGTCCTCGACCGTGCCAACCGCGCTGATCCCGGCGTTGTTGACCAGAATGTCGAGGCCGCCAAGCTGGTCTCTGATGGTCTGGATGGCGGCAGCGATCGTCTCTCGGCTGGTCACATCGCAGACGATGCCGTCGATCCCGTCCGGCAGCTCGTTCGGTGCAATGTCGAGCACCGCCACTCGCGCACCGCGTTCTGCAAGAAGCTTCGCCGTCGCAAGGCCTATGCCCGATGCCCCGCCCGTGACCGCTGCCACGAGTCCCGTGAATTCTGCCATGTCCGACTCCTTACGCCTGTACGAATTCCTGGCGGGCACGACCAAGCTCATCGATCTCAAGTTTGACGACGTCGCCCGCGCGCAGATAGGGATGTTCCGGCAGCCCGAGCGCGACGCCGGCCGGCGTTCCCGTGTTGATGAGGTCACCGGGGCGAAGCACCATGAACTGGCTCAGGTACCAGATCACGTGATCGACCCCGAAGATCATGCTCGCCGTCGTGCCGTTCTGACGCTGCGTCCCGTTGACCCAGAGGCGCAGGCCGAGGTTCTGCGGGTCCGCGATCTCGTTGGCCATCACGAGGTAGGGGCCCAGCGGATTGAAGGTCTCGCAGCTCTTGCCCTTGTCCCACTGGCCGCCACGCTCGATCTGGAACTCGCGCTCGGAGACATCATGCGAGAGAACGTAGCCCGCGACGTGCCTGCGCGCATCTGCCGGGGATTCGAGGTAGCGGGCTGTCGCGCCGATCACCACGCCTAGCTCCACCTCCCAGTCCGTTTTCACTGAGGCCCGCGGAATGTACACCGTGTCGTTCGGCCCGACAATGGTCGACGGATCCTTCATGAAGACGACAGGCTCTGTAGGGATGTCCGCGTGCGTCTCCTCCGCGTGGTCACGGTAGTTGAGCCCGATGCAGACGATCTTGCCCGGTGCGACGAGGGGTGCGCCGATCCGCAGCGATCGAGCATCGGCCATCTCCGGCAGACCGCCCGATGCGAGGGCATCTCGGGTGCGCATCACACCGTCCGACGACAGGAACGCCCCGTCAATGTCACTGGTCAGCGAGCGCAGGTCATAGCTGGTTCCGTCGACCTCGACGGTGGGGATCTCCTGACCGACCGGTCCGAGTCGTGCGAATCTCATCGGTTTCCTTCTCTGTCGTTAGTCATATTCCTGGATACCGCGTGGGCCGCGTCCAGGGCCCTCGCATCGATGCCATAGAAACGCTCGGCTGTCTCGCCCAGGAATCGCCGCAGTTCGTCGCCGTCGGGGCCGCAGCAGCCAGTCCGAGTCGGGAATGTCATGGATGAGATTACGAATGCCCACCACGCGCGGGTTACGACGCAGCTCGGTGAGGCGCTCGGCCGCGACGACGGGGCGCTCCAACGGCACGTGGGCGACGATGGTCGCGATCTCGGTGTTGGTCTCAGCCGTCCTCAGCATGAGATTGGTGTCGTCGTCGTTGTCTGCGGACTCCACGAGCACGGTGGCGTCCACGCCGGCCTCGCGCAGTGCCGGACACAACTCATCGAACCCGATGGGCCGATTGAGCGGGGCCAGTTCCGCGGTCAACCAGTCATACCGGGCGCGGGTGGGATCCCGGACATGCTGGTGCGCGTCGATGATCGTCATGCGATGTCGCTCTCAATGCTTGGCGTCGTGTCGGGCCTTGCGGCCCACAACATAGTCTGACGAATAGTCAACCAGATGGCAGCGCCGTTGATCCGACAACAGCGTCGCCCTCCCGATCCCAGACCGATGTGGTCGTTGACGGAAGCAAACGGATGATCACGAGTGGGGCACTTGGCGCGGGGTCCCGCCTGCCGATCGAGAAATATCTCGCCGGCGAGCTGGGCGTCTCCCGTCGCTCTCTGCGGGAAGGATGCGCACCCTGGTGCATCATGGGCGTGCTGGAGGCACGCCAGGGCGAGGTCACATATGTGACCTCGCTGGAGCCGAGCCTGTTGCTGGTGCCGATGAGCTTCATGGCCGACCTGCACGCGGCCTCCGACAACTCGCACCTGCGATCGGTGCGCCGCGTTCTTGAGACCGAGGCTGCTGGCAGCGCGGCCCTGACAATCGACAAGGACGCACTCGCGGAGGCGGAAGCGATCCTCACCTCCGTCGAACCCCTGGTCAACTCGCTCGCCGAAACCGACTACGAGGCCATCATGGTGGCCGACATCGCCTTTCATCGAGTGTCGACCGCGCCTCCGGGAATGATCGGCAGGCCGATCTCCTGGGCGCGCCGGATGACCGCCCTCGAAAAGCCGTGGAACCAAGAACCG
>DAITQD010000021.1:3552-28004 GCA_036833255.1 Jatrophihabitantaceae bacterium | reverse complement strand
GGTCATATAACGAATTGGTCACGGTGTGTTCGGTGCATCCCGCGTCAATTGCCGCGCGGTATGGACTCCTCCTCCGCCTTGCCAGCCACCGCCCGAGCGCCGCTCGCGACGAGCGGGGATTAACAGACACGCCCTGGTCAGTCCTGCAGCTGCAGGCAGGTCTGCACCTCGGTGACCAGGTCGTTCCAGTCGTCTCGGTCGGTGTTCTTGTCGACGGATCCGTCGAGCAGGGCGGTGTCGGCGTCCAGCCGGCAGAAGTCCGCGAGTTCGCGCAGCAGTTCCGCACCGCGTTCCGTCGGCTTGCGCAGGTCGTAGCCGGCATCGAGCGCGGGCGCGAAGACGTCGTCGTCCTCGACCTCTTCCAGCTCGGACCACCATTCCAGCTTGTGGAGTTCGTGCTCCTCGGCGGTGCGGCAGTACTGCGCCAGACCGGCGGCGTCGGCGAATACCGCGACGGTGTCGTCGATGCCGAGGAACACCACCTGCGTGTCGTCACCCTCCGCGTCGCGGGTCACCACGCCGCGCACCGTCAGATAGCTGGCGTCGGACAGCACGATCTGGATAGGTTCTGCGCCGACGCGGTCCCACACGTTCTCCGCGTCGAGTTCGCTGTCGGTGAAGTCGCCCCGCCACGACAGCCAGGAATCGACGCGGCTGATCGCTCGTTCCCACGAGTCCGCGATCGTGTCGCCGAGCTCGGTCCAGCGCTTGCGGCCGTCCTTGCCCTGGTAGCTGACGTCCTCGTCGACGAGTTCTTCGTAGGCGGGGGTGTTCTCCACCAGCCTGCGCAGCGCGCCGTCGTCGCAGCAGTCGGCGATCTTGGCCACCATGTCGACGACGTTGGCCAGGCTCGAGACATGCACCGGATCCGGCTCGCCAGCGGCCCATTCATAGACCAGGTCGAGGTTGTAGGCGTCCTCGCCGTCCGGGTGCAGTTGATCGGGCCTGAGTCTCTGGACGTAGCCCCACCCGGGGTGGTCGGAGAGGTCGTTCTCCTCGCCGGAGGCGATGAACTCGGCCAGCTCTCGCGCGTTGGGGTAGAGCAGGATCTTGGAGCCGTCGCCGAGGAAGCCCTGCCACTGTTCGCCGTCCTCGTCCTCCCACGGCGGCGCCCACAGGGTGAGACCGATGCGGCCGTTGACGGTGAGCGTGATCGGGATGATGGCGGCGTCCAGCGAGCTCGTCATGCCCGCGAACCTACCGGGCGGTGCGCTCGTCCGCGTTGAGTGGTGCGCTCGCCGGGCCGGTCGCGGGCCCCCCACCCGTGTGATCAACAGTAGTTGCTGGCTGCCCTGGCGACCATCGAGCGCTGTTGATCAGTTCGTCCTACGCGACGCGCGTGCGGCTCAGAGTCCGATCGGGTGCCAGACGGTCTTGGTCTCCATGAATGCGCCCAGGCGGGAGGTGCCTGGATCGCTCGACCAGTCCATCGGGCCGGGCGCGAACACCCGCTTCACGTTGTCGGCGGCCTTGATCTGTAGCGCCTTGCGCTCGGCGAGGGCGACACCGGTCAGGTCGAGGGCGTTGACGTCGCGGTGCCCGGCCAGCCACGGCGCTAGCTCGGCGGTGAAGCCGGTGAGCAGGTTGACGACGCCGCCGGGCAGGTCCGACGTCGCGAGCACCTCGGCGAAGGAACTCGCGGGCAGCGGCCGGGCCTCGGCCGCGATCACGACGGCGGTGTTGCCCATCGCCACGACGGGGGCGAGGACGGAGACGAGCCCGAGCAGGCTCGAATCCTGCGGCGCGACGACGCCGACGACGCCCGTCGGCTCGGGCAGCGAGAAGCTGAAGTACGGGCCGGCCACCGGGTTGGTGCCGCCGACGACCTGGGCGTACTTGTCCGTCCAGCCGGCGTAGTACACCCAACGGTCGATTGCCGCGTCGACCTGCGCGAGCGCGGCAGCGGACGAGCCGCCCTCGGTGGCTGCCACCTCCGCGGCGCTCATTTCAGCTTCTGCGACCTGCGTCGCAAACTGCTCGCGACGGCCGTCGAGCATCTCGGCCACCCGGTAGAGCACCTGGCCGCGGTTGTAGGCGGTCGCGCTCGACCAGCCGGCGAACGCCTTGCGGGCCGCGAGCACCGCGTCGCGCAGATCCTTGCGCGAGGCCTGTGCCGCGTGCGCGAGCAACTCACCGGAGGACGCCCGAACCGGGTAGGACCGCCCCGACTCCGAACGCGGGAATGCGCCGCCGATATAGAGCTTGTAGGTCTTGCGCACGCGCAGCCGCTCGGCGTCTGCGGCAGCCTGCTTCGACTTGGTGGGCTTAGTGGGCAAGGTAGGCCTCCAGCCCGTGGCGGCCGCCCTCGCGGCCGAACCCGGACTCCTGGTAGCCGCCGAACGGCGCGGTCGGGTCGAAGCGGTTGAACGTATTCGCCCACACGACGCCGGCCCGCAACTGTGACGCCATGGACAGGATCCGCGAGCCTTTCTCCGTCCAGACCCCCGCGGAAAGACCGTAGGGCGTGTTGTTGGCTTTCTCGATCGCCTCCGCGGGCGTGCGGAACGTCAGCACCGACAGCACCGGCCCGAAGATCTCCTCGCGGGCGATGCGATGCGCCTGCGAGACGCCGGTGAAGACGGTGGGTGCGAACCAGAAACCGCGCTCGGGCAGCTCGCACGGCGGCGACCAGCGGGTAGCGCCCTCGTCGACGCCGGCCTCGGTGAGCTCGTGGATACGCGCGAGTTGCGCGGCCGAGTTGATCGCACCGACATCGGTGTTCTTGTCCAGCGGGTCGCCGACGCGCAATGTCATGAGCCGCCGCTGCAAGGAGGCGATCAGCTCGTCAGCGACGGACTCCTGCACGAGCAGCCGCGAGCCGGCGCAGCAGACCTGGCCCTGGTTGAAGAAGATCCCGTTGACAATGCCCTCCACGGCCTGATCGAGCGGGGCGTCGTCGAAGACGATGTTCGCGGCCTTGCCGCCGAGCTCCAGCGACAGCCGCTTCGACGTCCCCGCGAGCGTCCGCTGGATGATCTTGCCGACCTCGGTGGAGCCGGTGAAGGCTATCTTGTCGACGTCGTCGTGCTCGACGATCGCCTGCCCGATCGCTGGCCCGCCGGCGAGGATGTTCAGGACACCCGGCGGCAGATCGGCCTCGGCGATGATCTCGGCGAGTACCAGCGCGGTCAGCGGTGTTGTCTCGGCGGGCTTGAGCACCACGGTGTTGCCGCAGGCGAGCGCCGGGGCGATCTTCCACGCGGCCATCAGTAGCGGGAAGTTCCACGGGATGACCTGCCCGGCCACGCCCACCGGTCGCGGGTTCGGGCCGAAGCCGGCGTAGCCGAGCTTGTCGGCCCAGCCCGCGTAGTAGAAGAAGTGCGCGGCCGCGGTCGGGATGTCGACATCGCGCGACTCGCGGATCGGCTTGCCGTTGTCGAGGGACTCCAGGACGGCCAGCTCGCGGCCACGTTCCTGGATCGCCCGCGCGATGCGGAACAGGTATTTGCCGCGTTCCTTGCCGGGCATCGCCGACCACGGTCCGTCGTAAGCCCTGCGGGCGGCGGCAACAGCGTCAGCCACGTCGGCCGGTCCGGCCTCGGCGACTTCGGCCAGCGGCTCCTCGTCGGCCGGGTTGATCGTCTTCACGGCGTCGCCGGAACCGTCGCGGAACTGCCCGTCGATGAAGATCTGGTAGCTCGGTTTGAGCCGCGCAATGTCGCGTGACTCCTGGGCCGGGGTGTACTCGAATGTGCTCATCAGTCAGTCCACCGTCACATAGTCGGGACCGTCGTAGCTGCCGGTCGCGAGCTTGTGCCGCTGCTGCAGCAGGTCGTTGAGCAGGCTGGATGCACCGAATCGGAACAGCGCCGGGTCCAGCCAGGACTCGCCGGCCACCTCGTTGACCATGACCAGGTAGCGGACCGCTTGCTTGGACGTGCGGATGCCACCGGCGAGCTTGACGCCGCGCAGGTCGCCGGTCATCGCGTGGTAGTCGCGGACGGCCTCGAGCATCACCAGCGCCACCGGCGGAGTGGCCGCCGGGGTGACCTTGCCGGTGGACGTCTTGATGAAGTCGCCGCCGGCCAGCAGTGCGAGCCACGACGCGCGGCGGGCGCTGTCGAGCGTGACCAGCTCGCCCGTCTCGAGGATGACCTTCAGGTGGACTCCGCTGCCAACGCCGCAGGCTGATTTCACTGCGACGATCTCGTCGAAGACCTTCAGGTAGTGGCCGGCGAGGAAGGCGCCCCGGTCGATGACCATGTCGATCTCGGTGGCGCCGGCCGCGACGGCGTCGTGGACGTCGTGCAGCTTGGTGTCGAGCGACGCTCGCCCGGACGGGAAGGCCGTGGCGACGCTGGCCACGCCGACCGATGTGCCACGCAGCGCACGCACCGCGGTGGCGACGAGGTCCGGGTAGACGCAGACGGCGGCGACCGATGGCACCGAGGCGTCCGACGGGTCGGGACGGGCGGCCTTCGCGCACAGCGAGCGGACCTTGCCGGGGGTGTCGGCGCCTTCGAGCGTGGTCAGGTCGACCATCGAGATGGCGGTGTCGATCGCCCACGCCTTGGCGGTGGTCTTGATGCTGCGAGTGGCCAGCCCGGCGGCTCGGCCCTCGGCGCCGACCTGGTCGACGCCGGGCAGTCCGTGCAGGAAGCGGCGCAGCGATGCGTCGTCGCACGTCACGTCGCGCAGGGCGGCTCGGTCCAGCGTGGTCACCGGTCCAGTCTAGGAGCGCCCGGATCGCACGGCGGCGGGCCCTACATTGGGTCACGTGACCAGCGCCTTCGTGCCGGGCGAGCGGGCCCGGCCCGACTGGGTGCGCGAGCACCCCCGCGCCTGGCTCGCGGTCGTCGGCACGGTGTGCTTCGGCGCGTTCATGGGGCAGCTCGACGCCAGCGTGGTCACGCTGACCTACCGTCCGATCGGACGCGACTTCGGCGCTGGTCTCGGTGCAGTGCAATGGGTGTCGCTGTCCTACCTGATCGTGCTCGCCGTGTTGCTCGTGCCGATCGGGCGGGTGTCGGACCGCTTGGGACGCAAGCGCGTCTACCTGTGGGGCTTCGGCCTGTTCACGCTCGCGTCGGTGGGCTGCGCGCTCGCGCCGAGCCTCGCGACGCTGGTGGCGGTGCGCGGGGTACAGGGCGCGGGCGCGGCGATGCTCCAAGCCAACAGCATCGCCCTGGTGTCGACGTCCGCGCCGCGGCGGCGGCTGCGGACCGCGCTGGGCCTGCAGGCCGCGGCGCAGGCGATCGGGCTGGCGATCGGACCGACGCTCGGCGGCCTGGTCGTGCAGGCCGTGGGCTGGCGCTGGGTCTTCGCGCTCAACGTGCCGGTCGGGGTCGTGGCGGTGATAGCCGGCCGTTACCTGCTGCCCCGCAGCCGGCTCACCCCGGACGCATCGGCGAGCAGTCTGCGCGACGTATTCCGCGTCCCTGGCGTCGGGCGCGCACTGGGGGGTGCGGCGCTGGCCTACCTGCTGCTGTTCGGTCCGATCGTCCTGGTGCCGGCGCTGCTGCTGGCGCACGGTATGTCGCCGCTGCATGCGGGCCTCGTCGTGGCCGCGCTGCCCGCCGGCTTCGTGGTCGCCGCCGCCCTAGCCGACCGATTCCTGCCCGCCGCCTGGACGTCTCGCCCCCGCTACTTTCTCGGCCTCGCGGTGGCGGGCGTGGGCCTGCTCGGGCTGCTGTTCGCCGGCGTCGACGCGGTGGGCGTTGCGGCTGCGCTGGCCGGGCTCGGGCTGGGCCTGGGCGTGTTCACGCCGGTCAACAACGCGCTGATCATGGGCGGCGTGCCGTCGCGCGCCGCGGCTCTCACCGGCGGGTTGGTCAGCACCGCGCGAGCCGTAGGGACCGCTGCCGGCGTCGCGATCGTGTCGTCCACGCTGGCCGTCGCCGCCGGGGGTGGCCTCAGCGTCGCCGTCCTGATCGGCGTGGTGGTCGTGGCCGCGGCCGCCGTCACCGGAGGCGGGTTACTCGAATAGGGTCGCTGTCGTGGAGACCGTCGTCGTCGAGCACCCGATCGTCCAGGCCAGGTTGAGCGTCATGCGCGACGAGTGCAGCAGCAACGCCGAGTTCCGGGCGGCGCTTCGGGAGTTGGCCACCCTGCTCGTCTACGAGGCGACCCGCACGCTGCAGACCGCCGCAACTCCGATCACGACTCCCGTTGCGCCGACCACCGGAGTCGCGATCGCCAACCCGCCGCTGCTCGTGCCCGTGCTGCGGGCCGGGCTGGGCATGGCCGAGGCGGCGTTCAACCTGCTGCCCGAGTCGCAGATGGGCTTCGTCGGCCTGGCCCGCGACGAGCACACGCACGAGCCGACGCCGTACATGGCCTCGCTGCCCGAATCGCTGGCCGGGCGGCCAGTGATCGTCCTGGACCCGATGCTCGCGACGGGCGGCTCGCTGCTGCACTGCCTGCAGTTGCTGTCCGAGCGCGGTGCGTCGGATATCACCGTGGTCTGTGCGCTCGTCGCCCCCGAGGGCCTGGCCCGGATCGAGGCGAGCGGGCTGGCCGTCCGCGTGTACACGGCCAGCATCGACGAGCGCCTCAACGAGAACGCCTATATCGTGCCGGGCCTCGGCGACGCCGGCGATCGTCAGTTCGGCCCCCGCTAGCGGGCGTTAGCAACCTTCGGGGTGTTCAGGCGTCTATGCCAATGAGACCGTAATTCCGCGGACTACTTGGATCCTGGACGGTGGCCCGATGGGGACGACGATGGCAGGACAGCGTTGGTCGCTGATGCGACCAGTCAGCGCGGTTGAGCCGCACGACGCCGATATCGGTGTCGAGCGGCTCTTCCGCGCACACCGGTTGACGATGGTGCGGCTCGCGCGGCTGCTCGTCGATGACCGCGAGACGGCCGAGGACGTCGTGCAGGACGCGTTCGCCGCGTTGCACCGCCGGTGGGCGTCGCTGTCCACACAGGACGCGGCCCTCGGCTACCTGCGGACCTCGGTGGTGAACGGATCGCGCTCGACGCTGCGCCGCCGTCGCACCGTCCGCCGCAATCCGCAGCCGGCAGCCGACGCCCTCTCCGCCGCACCGGCCGACGGCGGCGTGCTGCTCGCCGAGGAGCACCGCGAGGTGCTTGCCGCCCTACAGAAGCTGCCCGCACGGCAGCGCGAGGTCATCGTCCTGCGCTACTGGGCAGAACTGCCCGAGGCGCAGATCGCCAGTGCGCTGGGCATCTCGCTCGGCGCAGTCAAGTCCAGTGCATCCCGCGGCCGCGACGCGATCGCGGCGATGCTCGGAGGTCAGCTGTGAACCACAACGAAGTCGACGACCGGATCCGTGCCGCGCTCACTGCCGCGGCGCAGGAGATCAACGAGACCGACCTGCGGGTCGACCGGGCACCGAGCACGACCACGAATATCACCCACCAGCGGGCCCGCTGGCTGGCGCCGCTGTTGGCCGCGGCGGCCGTCCTTGCGGTGGCCGTCGGCACGGCCGCGATCGTCAGCACGCACACTGCGTCGCATCCGGTCCGACCCGGCCAGACGGTGACACCGAGCCCACCGCCGTCCGCAGAACCGACACCGTCACCGACCCAGCCCAAGGCGTCATCGAGCGGTCCCGGTATCGGGTCTTGCGCACTGCCGAGCCCAGGTTGTGACAACGTCGCCGTCATCTACCAACCTCTATGGCCGTTCGCGAACTACGCCGCGGAGCAGGCCTGGCAGGCGGCGAGCACGAGCGGCGGCACGCAGCCCTGGCACTTGGACGCCGGCCAGACCACATTGCTGTTTACGCAGAACTACCTGGGCTTCACCGACATCACCACCGTCACCAGCACGACGATGGATGATCAGGGCGCGCACATCGGCGTCGGCTACCCCACTCCGAGCGGGACGCTGCACACGGCCGCGGTACTGCACCTGGTCCGGTACAGCAAGACGGTGGGCGACACCGCCGCTGGTTGGGAGGTCGTCGGCAGCGACGACACCGACTTCTCGCTGGAGCAGCCGGCCTACGGCTCGCAGGTCAGCTCACCCGTGACGGTCGGCGGCCACATCACCGGCGTCGACGAGAACATCACGGTTGTCGTCCTGCCGCAGGCGCCGAACAGCTCGAGCGGAGCCGGACTACCGGCGGGCGGGCAGAACACCCCGTGGCAGCTCAGCGTGACGTTCACCCAGGGTGGCGTCCTGACCATCGTCGCCTCGACGGGCGGGCACCTGACGCAGCACGAGCGCTTCGCCATCCAGGGCGTGCATACCTAAGCCGTTCGGGGTGGGTGACCAGATCGTTATCGGAGAACGCGGCGGTTCGGGCAACGTATCGCCGGCTCAACGCGTCCTCTGGTCACGGGAGTGGATGCCGCGTGTGCGGGGGAGGCGCGATGACGAGGGGATCGGGACTCCTCCGGGCCACCGTCGTGGCCGGGCTGCTGACGGTTGCCGTCGGCGGCTGTAACCACGGCCAATCCTCGCCCACCACGAGCAACGCGACGGTGATCACGCGATTCACCCCGTACTCCGCTGCCGGTGTACTCACCGTGCCGCTGGACGCGCAGGGCACCGGTCATTGCTGGACCGCCTCGATCGAGGTTCCGGTCGTCGGCGCCTACCGTTGCCTGGTCGGCAATGACATCGCCGACCCCTGCTTCGCCCCGCCCCGGGCCACCGCGGCCGCCACCGTCGCCTGCATGCCCGACCCGTGGTCCGGCGCCCAGGTGGTCACCCTGACCCAGCCGTTGCCGAACGCGACCCCCATCGGGAATGCGGCCAAGCCGTGGGCGGTGCAGTTGGCCAACGGCGCGCGCTGTGTCGCCGCGACCGGGACCACCCAGAGCGTCGACGGCGTCTCGCTCAACCTGCTCTGCCCGGGTGGGATGGCCGCCGGCGGCCTCGACCGCAACGGCCCTCTATGGCACGTGAAATACGGCCCCGCGACCGGCGGCAGCCTGAGCTCCGTCGACGTGACCGCCGCCTGGCGCGGCTGATCGCGCCGACTCGACCAGTCCCGAGCGGTCCCCGGCGGCGCCGTCCCGACCCGTCAGATGCCGAGCAGGGTGCTGATCTCCTTTCGCAGCAGGGACAGCCTCGTCGCGGCAGTGGCGGCCGAGCCGTCGGCCACCACGACCTCGAGATAGGCCTTCAGCTTCGGCTCCGTGCCGGACGGGCGGACCACCGCCCGTCCGGCAGTCCAGGTCAGGCGGACGACGTCGGCGTCGGGCAGCAGGTCGGTGACGGTGACAGCTTCGCCCAGCAGTGTCGCGGGCGGCCGCGCCCGCAGCCGGGCCATCGCCTGGGTGATGATCGTCAGGTCGTCGACGCGGACGGCCACCTGGTCGGTCGCGTAGCGGCCATACTCCTGCGCCAGTTCGTCGAGGCGTCGGGGCAGCGACGAGCCCTGCGCCTTCAGCGCCGCCACCAACTCGGCGACGAGCAGCGCGGCGCTGATGCCGTCCTTGTCGCGCACGAGTTCGGGGGCGACGGCGTAGCCCAGCGCCTCCTCGTAGCCGAACACCAGGTCGGGAGCCGCGCGCGATATCCATTTGAAGCCGGTGAGCGTCTCGGCGTAACCAACGCCGTGCCGTTCCGCCATGGCGCGCAACATCGTGGACGAGACGATCGTGGTGGCGTAGGTGCCGCGCACGCCCTTACCCAGTAGGGCATCGGCGAGCAGTACACCCACCTCGTCGCCGCGCAGCATCCGCCACTCGCCACTGGGCAACGGCACTGCGACGGCGCACCGGTCGGCATCGGGGTCGTTCGCAATGATGACGTCGGCTCGCTTCGCACGGGCGAGGGCGAGCGCCAGGTCGAGCGCTCCGGGCTCCTCGGGGTTGGGGAACGCGACCGTGGGAAAGTCGGCGTCGGGCTGCTCCTGCTGCGGCACCGCGATGAGCGGGGCGAATCCGGCGGCGGCGAAGACCTTGCGCAATACCTCTGTCCCGACGCCGTGCATCGCCGTGTGCACGATGCGCACGTCGCGGGGACCGGGCGCGATGAGGTCTGCCACTGCCTCGACGTACGCATCGACGATCGAATCGTCCAACACCGCAAAACCCTGCGGTACAAGGGGAATCTCGCTGGTCGGGCCGACCGCACGGATAGCGGACTCGATCTCGGTGTCGGTCGGCGGCGCGATCTGCGCGCCGTCGGCGGCGTACACCTTGTACCCGTTGTCCTCCGGCGGATTGTGAGAGGCGGTGACCATCACGCCTGCCGCGGCGCCGAGGTGCTGGACCGCGAACGCGACGAGTGGGGTGGGCAGTAGCCGCGGCAGCAAGCGGGCTTCGAAGCCCACGGCGGCGAAGATCGCGGCCGAGTCCTGGGCGAACTCGGGCGAGCCGTGCCGCCCGTCGTAGCCGACGACGACGGGTTCGCCGGCGTGACCCTGCGCGACCAACCATCCGGCGATGCCGGCGGCGGTCCGGCGGACGACCGCGCGGTTCATGCCATTCGGCCCGGCGCGCAACGGACCGCGCAGGCCGGCCGTGCCGAACGTCAACGGCCCGCTGAACCGGTCGGCCAGTCCCGCCTCGTCACTGCGGGCGAGCAGGTCGAGCAGTTCGTCCGCCGCCGCCGGATCGACCTCGTCGTCGATCCAGGCTTGCACCTGCGCGCGCAGGTCATCGGGGATCATGATCGCCCGGCAACCTCGTCGATGCCGAAACCGGGCGTGGTGAAGCCCCCGCCCACGAAGCCGTTCGACGGGTCCGACTGGCCGGCGGGCACGGCGTCGGCGTAGACCTCCGCGTCGTCCTGCGGCAGGTAGCCGAGCGCGCGGCCCTCGTCCAGAGACCAGGTCCGGCGGGTGTTCGCCGAGATGCCCCACACGAGCGCGTAGGTCAGGGCGGGCGAGCGCAGGCAAGCGTCGACGAGGCGTCCGCAATCATCGGGGGAGAGCCAGGTCGACAGAGCCCTGATGTCCGGCGGCCTGGGCGCGAACGTCCCGATCCGCAGGCACGCGACCCGCATGCCGTAGCGGTCGGCGTAGTACCGCCCGAGCGCCTCGCCGAACACCTTGCTGACGCCGTAGAGCGTGTCCGGACGAGGCGGCGCGCCGGCCGGCAGGCCCGGCGTCACCGGCGTGAAGCCGGTCGCGTGGTTGGACGAGGCATAGACGACCCGCGAGACCCCGTGCCGCCGGGCGGCCTCGAAGACCTGGAATGTGCCCTCCACGTTCGCCTCGCGCACCACCGGCCATCGCGCTTCGGTGTTCTGCCCGGCCAGATGCACGACGGCGCTTGTGCCGCGCATCGCCGCGTCCAGGTCGGCCGGCGAGGTGATGTCGCCGACCACGCCGCCGTCGACCGGCACCCGGTCGAAGCCGCGCACCGTCCAGCCGTAGGCGGGTAGCCGCACGGCGAGGGCCGAGCCGATCGTCCCCGCTGCCCCGGTCAGCAGGACGGTCATAGCCGCGGGATGACCTGCCCGAGCAGGGCGCCCATCCTGGTCGCGGCCGCCTTCCCGGCGGCGAGCACCGCTACGTGATCGAGCGGATCACCCAGCCCCGCGGCGAGGTTGGTGACGAGTGACAGGCCGAGCACCTCGCAGCCCTCCGCGCCGGCTGCGATCGCCTCGAGCACTGTGGACATACCGACGAGGTCCGCGCCGAGCACACCGGCCATGCGCACCTCGGCCGGCGTCTCGTACTGCGGACCGGGGAACATCGCGTAGACGCCCTCGGTGATCGACGGGTCGATGTCGCGCACCAGCGCCCGCAGCCGCGCGGTGTACAGGTCGGTGAGGTCGACGAAGCGCGCCCCGACCAGGGGCGTTCGCCAGGTGAGGTTGAGGTGGTCCTTGATCAGCACCGGGTCGCCGACGGACAGCCCGGGGCGCAGACCGCCGCAGGCGTTGGTCAGCACGATCGTCGCGCACCCGGCGGCTGCGGCGACCCGGACGCCGTGCACGACCGGTTCGACGCCCCGCCCCTCGTAGAGATGGGTGCGGCCCAGGAACGCCAGCACCCGCTTGCCACCGACCTGCAGGGATCGGATCCGCCCGGCGTGCCCTTCGACAGCGGGCGGCAGGAAGCCGGGCAGGTCGGTGACGGACAGCTCGGCTACCGCGGAGCCGAGTGCGTCGATCGCCGGCACCCACCCGGAGCCGAGCACGACCGCGACATCGTGACGCGCCACGCCGGTGCGCTCGGCCAGCACGTCGGCCGCCGCCCGCGCGGTGGTGGCGGGATCAGCCACGTCTTCGCCAGCGGTCACGTCCGCCGAGCCTAGTGGAGCCAATACCTGGGACGGATGGATCACGACGCGCTGGGTGAGGTCGCCGCGACAGCCGCGTCGCAATACGATTCCGGAATGCCTGCCCCATCGGAGCATCTCGCGCTAGCCGCCGATTTTCCAGAAGTCTCCCGTGACCAGTGGCGTGCCCTGGTCACGGCGGTACTGCGGAAATCCGGTCTGCCCGAGGGTGCGGACCCCGAACTCGCGCTCACCGCTACCACCTACGACCCCATCAGCATCAAACCGCTGTACACAGCCGCCGATGCGCACGGCGTGGCCACCGACGGCCTGCCCGGCCATGCACCGTTCATCCGCGGCAGCTCCGTCGACGGCGCCACCCGCGCCGGCTGGGACGTCCGCCAGCGCCTCGCCGACCCCGACCCCGGCCGCACTCGTGCGGCCGCCCTCGCCGACCTCGGCAACGGCGCCACCTCACTGTGGCTTGTGCTCGGCGACGCAGGTCTGGCCGTCGCCGAACTGCCATCGGCGCTCGACGGCGTCTACCTCGATCTCGCGCCGATCGCTCTGGACGCGGGTGTGCAGACGCGCGAGGCGGCCGACGCCTTCCTGCGCCTGGTGGCCGAACGGGGGGTCGCCGCGGACGAGGTCGCCGGCACGCTCGGTGCCGACCCGATCGGGCTCCGGGCGCGCACCGGCGCGGCCGCCGACCTGCCGCTGCTCGGCGAGCTGGCCGCGAAGGCCGCCGAGTTCCCGAAGCTGCGGGTGGCCACGGTCGACGGCACGATCTACCACGACGCAGGCGGCAGCGACTCCGACGAGCTCGCCGTCGCGGCAGCGGTCGGCGTCGCCTACCTGCGGGCGCTGACCGACGCCGGCCTCTCCGTCGACGCGGCGCTGGACGCACTCGAGTTCCGCTATGCGGTCACCGCCGACCAGTTCCTGTCGATCGCGAAGCTGCGCGCCGCCCGCCGCATCTGGGATCGCATCGCCGAACTGTCCGGCGCCGGCGCAGAGCGTCCCGGCCAGCGGCAGCACGCCGTCACCTCCGCGGCGATGATGACCCGGCGCGACCCGTGGGTGAACCTGCTGCGCACCACGATCGCCTGCTTCGCCGCTGCGGTCGGCGGCGCGGACGCGATCACCGTCGCCCCGTTCGACGCCGCGATCGGCTTGCCCGACGAGCTTGCTCGCCGCATCGCCCGCAACACCCAGGCGATCCTGCACGACGAGTCGAGCCTGGCGCGGGTGATCGACGCGGCCGGCGGTTCCTGGTACATCGAGTCGCTCACCGACGGACTTGCCGAGACGGCCTGGTCGAAGTTCACCGCGATCGAGCGGGCCGGCGGCGCACTGCGCGCCCTCGACGACGGCACCATCGACCGCCTGCTCGCCACCGCGCGCGATGCACGCGCCGGCGACATCGCGCACCGGCGCGCGCCGATCACCGGCGTCAGCGAGTTCGCGTTCCTCGCCGAGCACACCGTCGTCCGGCCGCCAGCTCCCGCCCAGCCCACCGGCGGTGCGCTGCCGCGGCTGCGGTACGCGCAGGACTTCGAGGCGCTGCGTGACCGCGCCGACGCGGCCGACACTCGACCCGCAGTCTTCCTCGCCGCGTTCGGCCCCGTCGCGGCGTACAGCGCCCGGGTCGGCTTCGCGAGCAACCTGTTCCAGGCCGGCGGAATCGACCCGATCGCGGCCACCGCGCGCATCGCGGGCGCCGCGGGCACCGGCGAACTCGTCGAGGCGTTTCGGGCCAGCGGCACGACCGTCGCCTGCCTCTGCTCTTCGGACAAGATCTACCTGCACGGGGCCGAGCCTGTCTCCACTGCGCTGCGCGAGGCCGGCGCGACGCATATCTGGTTGGCGGGCAAGCCCGGCGAGGTGACCGGCGTCGACGGCTACCTCTTCACTGGCGTCGACGCGCTGAGCGTCCTGCGCACCACGCTCGACACGTTGGGGGTCAAGTGATGGCGAGCATCCCCGACTTCGGCGACGCGACGCTCGGCACCGGCTTGGCCCCGGAGCAGGGTGACACGCCGCCGCAATCCCTGCCGGGGGGCCAAGTCGAGCCGGTGGCGGCGTGGGCGACACCCGAGGGTATCTCCGTCCCGACGCTCTATACCGCCGCCGACCTCGACGGCGCTGATGGTCCGGACTTCCTCGACACCTACCCGGGCGCCCCGCCGTACCTGCGCGGGCCGTACCCGACGATGTACGTCAACCACCCCTGGACGGTGCGCCAGTACGCCGGCTTCTCCACCGCGGCCGAGTCGAATGCCTTCTACCGCCGCAACCTGGCGATGGGCCAGAAGGGTCTGTCGATCGCGTTCGACCTGCCCACCCACCGCGGCTACGACAGCGACAACGAACGCGTGGTCGGTGACGTCGGTATGGCCGGCGTCGCGATCGACTCGATCTATGACATGCGGCAGTTGTTCGACGGCATCCCGCTGGACAAGATGAGCGTGTCGATGACGATGAACGGCGCGGTGCTGCCCGTGCTCGCCCTCTACGTCGTGGCGGCCGAGGAGCAGGGCGTCGCGCCGGAAAAGCTGATCGGCACGATCCAGAACGACATCCTCAAAGAGTTCATGGTCCGCAACACCTACATCTACCCGCCGACGCCCTCGATGCGCATCATCAGCGACATCTTCTCCTTCACCTCGCAGCGGATGCCGCGGTTCAACTCGATCTCGATCTCCGGCTACCACATCCAGGAGGCCGGTGCGACGGCCGACCTGGAACTGGCCTACACGCTGGCCGACGGCGTCGAGTACATCCGTGCGGGCCGCGAGGCCGGTTTGGACATCGACGCGTTCGCGCCGCGGCTGTCGTTCTTCTGGGCGATCGGCATGAACTTCTTCATGGAGGTCGCGAAGCTGCGCGCCGCCCGGCTGCTGTGGGCCAAGCTGGTCAAGCAGTTCGACCCGAAGAGCGACAAGTCGCTGTCGCTGCGCACCCACTCGCAGACGTCGGGCTGGTCGCTCACCGCGCAGGACGTCTTCAACAACGTGATCCGCACCTGCATCGAGGCGATGGCCGCCACGCAGGGCCACACCCAGTCGCTGCACACCAACGCGCTCGACGAAGCGCTCGCGCTGCCGGGGGACTTCTCCGCCCGCATCGCCCGCAACACCCAGCTGGTGCTGCAGCAGGAGTCCGGCACGACCCGTGTCATCGACCCGTGGGGCGGCTCGGCTTACGTCGAGAAGCTGACCTACGACCTCGCGCGGCGGGCGTGGTCGCACATCCAGGAGGTCGAGCAGGCCGGCGGCATGTCCAAGGCCATCGACGCCGGCCTGCCGAAGCTGCGCATCGAGGAGGCCGCCGCCCGGACCCAGGCACGCATCGACTCCGGCCGCCAGCCCGTCATCGGCGTCAACAAGTACCGACCTGCTGGCGAGGAGATGATCGACGTGCTGAAGGTCGACAACTCCGCGGTGCGCGTCGAGCAGGCCGACAAGCTGCGCCGGCTGCGCGCGGAGCGCGACGAGGCCTCGACCGGGGCTGCGCTTGCCGCGTTGACGACGGCGGCGGGCGCGGCGCTCGAGGGCTCGCGCGGCCGCGGCCTGGACCAGAACCTGCTGACGCTGGCGATCGATGCGGCGCGCGCGAAGGCGACCGTCGGCGAGATCTCCGACGCGATGGAGAAGGTCTACGGGCGGCACACCGCGACGATCCGCACCATCTCGGGCGTCTACCGGGAGGAAGCTGGTCAGGTGAGCGCCATCGAGGACACCCGCGCGGCCACCGCGGCCTTCGAGCAAGCGCAGGGCCGGCGCCCGCGCATCCTGGTCGCGAAGATGGGCCAGGACGGCCACGACCGTGGCCAGAAGGTGATCGCGACGGCTTTCGCCGACTTCGGCTTCGACGTCGACGTCGGCGCGCTGTTCCAGACGCCGGCCGAGGTCGCGCGCCAGGCCGTCGAGGCGGACGTGCACATCGTCGGCGTCAACTCCCTCGCCGCCGGGCACCTCACGCTGGTGCCGGCGCTGCGTGACGAGCTGGCGGCGCAGGGTCGTCCCGACATCTTGATCGTCGTCGGCGGCGTCATCCCGCCGCAGGACTTCGACGAGCTGCGCGCAGCCGGTGCGGCCGCGATCTTCCCACCCGGCACGGTGATCGCGGAGGCCGCGCAGGACCTGCTGCGCGTCCTGGACGAGCGGCTGTCGCGACTTTGACCCCGGGATCGTCTCAAATGGGCGCCGATAGCGACGATGGCGGGGTCAAAGCGGCGACGGTCCGCGAGCTGGCCGCGGCGGTCCGGGACGGCGACCGTGCTGCCATTGCCCGGGCGATCACACTCGTCGAGTCGCGCCGCGCCGATCACCGCGAGCAGTCCCAGCAGTTGCTGGTCGCGCTGCTGCCGCACGCCGGCAACGCCCAGCGCGTCGGGATCACCGGCGTCCCCGGCGTGGGCAAGTCGACGTTCATCGACACCCTCGGCACGAACCTGATCGCCGACGGGCACCGGGTCGCCGTGCTGGCCGTCGACCCGTCCTCGAGCCGCAGCGGTGGCAGCATCCTCGGCGACAAGACCCGGATGACGAGACTGGCCGTCGACCCGAACGCGTTCGTCCGCCCGTCACCGAGCGCCGGCACGCTCGGCGGCGTCGCGAAGGCCACCCGCGAGACGATGCTGGTGATGGAGGCTGCGGGCTACGACATCGTGCTCGTCGAGACGGTCGGCGTCGGGCAGTCCGAGTACGTCGTCGCCGACATGGTCGACACGTTCCTGTTCCTGACGCTCGCGCGAACCGGTGACCAGCTGCAGGGCATGAAGCGCGGGATCCTCGAGCTGGCCGACGTGATCGGCGTGAACAAGGCTGACGAACACCACGAGGACGAGTCCGAGCGGGCGGCGCGCGAGCTGTCGGGCGCGCTGCGGTTCCTGCGCGGCGCCGCCGACGACTGGCAGACGCCCGTAGTGACGTGCAGCGGTCTGGAAAACCTGAACATGGACCGGGTCTGGAAGCACGTCACGCGGCACCGCGACCGGCTCGTCGAGCGCGGCGAGCTGGACGCCAAGCGCCGTCGGCAACTCGTCGAGTGGACGCGGGCGATGGTGCGCGACCGGCTGCTCGACCGCCTCACCGCACCCGGCGTGCGTGGTGCGGTCAAGGAAGCCGAGACGGCAGTGCTGGCCGGCGAGATCACCGCCGACCAGGGCGCCCAGCAGATCCTCGCTGCCCTCGACGCCGTTCCGTAGAGCGCCCACCCGCGCGGCGTGCGTCAGCCAGCCGTTCTGATGGATCAGTCGTGTTGATCATGGTTCAGTCGACCGAATGGGCACATCGCCGAGCCGCCGCCGCTACGCTCCACAGAGTGCGCATCGACTTCTCCCTGTTGCTCGCCGAGATGCGCGACGGACTCGGCCGGTGATCGACGACGTCGTCGCGCTGCGGCGCGACCTGCATGCCCATCCGGAGTTGGCCTACGAGGAGAAGCGCACGACCGACGTGATCGTCGATCGGCTGCGCCGCGCCGGGTTGGCGCCGCAGGTGCTGCCCGGCGGAACCGGCGCGACCTGCGATATCGGTACCGTCGGCCCGAACGGGCGCCTCATCGCACTGCGGGCCGACATCGACGCGCTGCCGATCAGCGACCTCAAGGACGTGCCGTACCGCTCGACTGTCGACGGCGTCTGCCACGGCTGCGGCCACGACGCGCACACCGCGATCCTGCTCGCCACGGCCGCGGAATTAGCTCGTGCCGACCTTGCCGGCCGGATCAGGCTGATCTTCCAGCCGGCCGAGGAGTCCCTGCCCGGCGGTGCGTTGTCGGTGATAGCGGCCGGAGCGTTGGACGGTGTCGATCAGATCTTCGCGCTGCACTGCGATCCGCGTCTGGAGACTGGCCGGGTCGGTACGCGGATCGGGCCGATCACCGCGGCGTGCGATCGGGTCGACGTCGTGCTCTCCGGTGCAGGTGGGCACACCGCCCGCCCGCACCTCACCGCCGACGTCGTCTACGCGGTGGGCCGGTTGATCACCGATCTGCCCGGGCTGCTCTCCCGCCGCGTCGATCCGCGGGCTGCTCTGTCGATGGTGTGGGGCGCCGTCGATGCCGGGCGGGCGGACAACGCCATCCCGATGTCGGGCCGGCTGCGCGGCACGCTGCGTGTCTTCGACCGCGACGCGTGGGACGCCGCCGAACCGCTGGTGCGCACGCTCGTGGACCAGATCGTGGCGCCGTCGGGCGCACGGGTCGAGACGTCCTACGTGCGGGGTGTGCCGCCGGTCGTCAACGAAGCCGGTGCTGTGGTCGTGCAGCGCGCCGCGATCGTGTCGGCGCTGGGGCCGAGCGCGCTCGTCGAGACCGAGCAGAGCATGGGCGGTGAGGACTTCGCGTGGTACCTCGATTCCGTGCCGGGCGCATTCGCACGGCTCGGGGTGCGCCGTCCCGGTGGTGGCCCGTTCGACCTGCACCAGGGCACATTCGACATCGACGAGGACGCGCTCGCCCTGGGCGTCCGCTACACCGTCGCGCTGGCCCGAGCTGCGCTGGCGGGCTGAGTTTCCCGAGGGGTTACTCGCCGAGGGAGCGGCAGGGGCGCGAGCGCAACTCGGCGACGTAGTCGTCAGGGGCGCCGGCGGTCTGGGCGGCCTCGGCGATGAGCCCGAGGTACCGCGCGGATGGGAGCCCGCCCTCGTAACCATCGAGGACATAGACCCACGCGAGCACGTCGCCGTCGAGCGTCAAGATTCGCAGCTTGATCTTGTTGTACAGCCCGGTGTCGGCGCTTTCCCAGTAATCCAGAACCTCGTGGTCGTGGGGCGAGAGATCATAGAGCGCGACGAACACCTGGCTTGACGGGTCGGGGACGACCATCGCGAGCGCGCCGTCCCAGCCGAGCTCCTCGCCACCGAAGCTCAGCCGCCAGCCGCTGAGCCAACCCGTAGCGGCCGCCGGTGAATGCGGGCACCGCACGAGCATCTGCTCGGGGTCCATGTTTGAGCCGTACGCCGCGTACAGGCCACTGAAGGATGCCATCGCAGCGCAGCGTACCGATTCCGACGCCGGCGCGGCCGCCCCGCGGGAGCGTGTCTTGCCCGCGCGGGATGATGCGACGGTGACGCGCATCGTGATTGTCGGCGGCGGGCCCGCCGGCTACGAGTCCGCCCTGGTGGCCGCCCGGCTCGGCGCGCAGGTCACGGTCGTCGACCGCGACGGCGCCGGCGGCTCCTGCGTGCTCACCGACTGCGTGCCCAGCAAGACGCTGATCGCAACCAGCGACCGGGTCACTGCGTTCCGCGACGCGCCGCGGGTCGGGGTCGGCACCGGATCGGGCAACGTGCAGGTCGACCTGGTGTCGGTGAACGGCCGGATCAAGGCACTGGCCCAGCAGCAGTCCGACGACATCGCGCACCGGTTGCTGCACGAAGGCGTCACCGTACTTCGCGGCGCGGGCCGGTTCGCACCGGACCAGCCCCCTCGCGCGCACCGCCTCGAGGTGCTCGACGACGCAGGTGTGCTGGCCGACACCGTCGAGGCCGATATCGTCCTGCTGGCCACCGGCGGCGCGCCCCGCGTGCTCGACACGGCAGTGCCCGACGGCGAGCGAATCCTGTCCTGGCGCGACGTGTACGACCTCACCGACCTGCCGGCGCACCTCGTCGTCATCGGATCGGGCGTCACGGGAGCGGAGTTCGCCAGCGGCTACAGCGAACTCGGCGCGTCCGTCACCCTGGTGTCCAGCCGTGATCGCGTGCTGCCGGGCGAGGACCCCGACGCGGCCGGGGTGATCGAGCGGGTCTTCACCTCGCGCGGCGGGACGCTCGTCAAGCAGGCCCGAGCGTCGGCGGTGCGGCGCGCGGACGACGGCGTAGTGGTCGACCTGCCGGACGGGCGAACGGTTGCCGGCTCGCATGCGCTGATGTGCGTGGGCTCGGTGCCGAATACCTCCGGGCTCGGGCTCGAGCACGTCGGCGTCGAACTGAACGCCAAGGGCTACATCGGCGTCGACCGGGTATCGCGCACGAATGTCTCCACGATTTACGCCGCCGGCGACTGCACCGGGGTGTTGCTCCTCGCCTCGGTCGCCGGCATGCAGGGCCGCATCGCGATGTGGCACGCGCTCGGTGAGGCGGTGGCGCCGCTGCGGCTGAAGACGGTGGCGGCGAACGTCTTCACCCATCCCGAGATCGCGACCGTCGGTATCGGCTACGAGGCGGTCGCATCGGGCGCGGTCCCGGCGCGGACGTTCACGCTCCCGCTCGCTACGAACGCGCGGGCCAAGATGCAGGGCCACGACGACGGTTTCGTCAGAATCTACTGCCGGCCCGCGACGGGTGTGGTCATCGGCGGTGTGGTCGTTGCGCCGGACGCGTCCGAGCTGATCTTCCCGCTCACCCTCGCCGTCCAGCGCGGGCTCACGGTCACCGATGTGGCTGCGACGATCGGGGTTTACCCGTCGCTGTCCGGCTCGGTCGCCGAGGCCGCGCGCCGACTCATGCTGCACGACGATCTTGACTAGCCAGCCGAAGGGAAACGACAGTGCCTGATCTATCGCCGGAGGCGCGCGCCCGCGCCGGCCGCACCATCGACGTGGCAGCCGTCTTCGCCGAGCACGCCGAGACGATTGTGGCGGCGCTGCCTGATGTTCCCGACGGCCACGTGCTCGTCGCCGTCGTCGACCACGAGCACATGTTCACCGGCACGCATCACGTCGAGAAGGCCACGATGGTCGGGCGCGTCCCCGAACTGGAGGGACCTGACGGCTGGGCGATGGTGTTCACGCCGGGCGCGACGGCAGCGGACGTCCGCCGGCGCACCACCGAGATGGCCGACATAGCTGGCAGGCGCATCGCAGCGATCGACCGCATCACCGCCCGCCGCGGCGACGCGGGCCGGCTCAGTCCTTGATCTCGCAGATTGCCGAGCCGGACGTCACGACAGCACCCACCTCGGCGCCGAGCGCGGTGACCGTCCCGGCCTTGTGCGCGTTCAGGGGCTGTTCCATCTTCATCGCCTCGAGGACGACGATCAGCTGACCGACCTCGACGACGTCGCCGTCGGCAACGGCGACCTTGACGATAGTGCCCTGCATCGGCGCGGTGAGGGCGTCTCCCGACGTCGCCGCTCCGGATTTCTTCCCGGCCGAGCGCTTGGGAGCCGCCTTCTTCGCGCCGCCACGGCCCGAACCGAAGCCCGCGGGCAACGACACCTCGAGCCGCTTGCCGCTGACCTCGACGACCACCGTCTCGCGCGGGCCGGCCTCTTCGCCGGCCTCGGCGGCCTCGCTGAACGGTGGGATCTCGTTGACGAACTCGGTCTCGATCCACTGCGTATGAATCGAGAACGGGGCTCCTTGCTCACCAGGTGCGAACGCCTCATCGCGGACGACCGCGCGGTGGAACGGCAGCGCCGTCGCCATCCCGTCGACGACGAACTCGTCCAGCGCACGCCGGGCACGGGCTAGCGCCTGCTCGCGCGACTCGCCCGTCACGATCAACTTGGCCAGTAGCGAGTCGAAGGCACCGCCGATGACGGAGTTGCCCTCGATGCCCGCGTCGACGCGTACGCCGGGGCCGGCCGGTTCGTGGTAGGTGGTGACGGTCCCGGGTGCGGGCAGGAAGCCGCGGCCCGGGTCCTCGCCGTTGATGCGGAACTCGAACGAGTGCCCGCGTGGGGTCGGATCCTCGGTGAACCGCAGCTTCTCGCCCTCGGCGATCCGGAACTGCTCGCGCACGAGGTCGATGCCGCTCGTCTCCTCGGTGACCGGGTGCTCCACCTGCAGGCGGGTGTTGACCTCGAGGAAGCTGATCACGCCGTCGTTGCCGACCAGGAACTCGACCGTGCCGGCTCCGGAATAGCCGGCCTCGCGGCAGATCGCCTTTGCGCTCTCGTGGATTCGGGCCCGTTGCTCGTCGGTGAGGAACGGTGCCGGCGCTTCCTCGACCAGCTTCTGGTTACGACGCTGCAGCGAGCAGTCGCGGGTGCCGACGACCACGACGGTGCCGTGCTGGTCGGCGAGCACCTGCGCCTCGACGTGGCGGGAGCGGTCGAGATATCGCTCGACGAAGCACTCACCGCGCCCGAACGCCGCGACGGCCTCGCGGACCGCGCTGTCGTAGAGCTCGGGGATCTCCTCGATGGTGCGGGCGATCTTCAGCCCGCGGCCGCCGCCACCGAACGCTGCTTTTATGGCGACGGGCACCCCGTTCTCCTGCGCGAACGCGACGACCTCGTCCGCACCGCTGACCGGGTCTTTTGTGCCGGGCACGAGCGGCGCGCCGGCACGCAGGGCAATGTGGCGGGCGGTCACCTTGTCGCCGAGGTCGCGAATGGCCTGTGGTGACGGGCCGATCCAGGTGAGACCGGCCAGGCCCACCGCTTCGGCGAACTCGGCGTTCTCGGCGAGGAAACCATAGCCAGGGTGCACGGCGTCGGCGCCTGACCGCGTCGCCGCGTCGATGACCTTCTCGATCACCAGGTACGAGTCGCCCGGGGTGGTGCCGCCGAGAGCGAATGCTTCGTCGGCCATCCGCACGTGCAGGGCGTCGCGGTCAGGTTCGGCGTAGATCGCGACCGAGGTGTAGCCGGCGTCCTTGCATGCCCGGATCACCCGAACCGCGATCTCGCCTCGGTTGGCTATGAGCACCTTCTGCACTTGGTCAGCCTCCAGTCGCGTCAGCGTCTCGCAGAGTACTAGGCCGCCGTTGCCGCGCCCCGCGCTCGGCGCTCGGCGCTAACGGTGCAATTCGTCCAGCCGGGTCCGGCACTGGGCTGCGACGTCGCTCACTTCACCGAGCGTGCGACGCAGGTCGGCCCCCCGGGCGCGCAGGTCGTCGGCGATCTCGTTCAGTCGTGCCAGCAGAGTTTGTAGCTGGCGCTGCTCCGAGGACTCCGCGCCGTCGTACATGTCGACAATCTCGCGGCATTCGCCCAGCGTCATGCCGAAGCGCCGCCCGCGTAGGATCAGCCGGAGCCGGGCGTGATCACGCTGGCTGTAGACCCGATTCGTGCCCGAGCGCTGCGGGGCTAGCAGACCCTCGGCCTCGTAGAAGCGCAGGGTGCGGGTGGTGACGCCCAACTCGTCGGCGAGCTCGCGCACCGTCCAGGTGCGCGCCGTTTCCGCTTTCGAGGTCACCGCGCTATCCTTGCTTGACGTTGACGTAAACGTCAAGTCCGACCGGCCGAGGAGTTCCGATGACGTTCGAGCTGTCCGCAGACCACGAGACCTTTCGCAAGGTCGTGCGGGACTTCGCCGAAGGTGAGATCGCACCCTACGTCGCGCAGTGGGACCGTGAGCACCACCTGCCGCTGCACGTCGTCAAGGCGATGGGGGAGCTGGGCCTGTTCGGGCTGGTCGTGCCGGAGGAGTACGGCGGATCGGACGCCGACTTCACCTCGCTGTGCGTCGCGATCGAGGAGTTGGGCCGTGTCGACCAGTCGATCGGTATCACCCTCGAGGCGGGCGTCGGGCTGGGCATCAACCCGATCCTGACCTTCGGCACCGAGGAGCAGAAGGCGCAGTGGCTGCCGGACCTCGTCGCGGGGCGCGCGCTCGCCGCGTTCGGGCTCACCGAGCCCGAAGCAGGTTCTGACGCCGGGGCCACCAAGACCCGCGCGACGCTCGCCGACGGCGAGTGGACGCTCAACGGAGCCAAGGCTTTCATCACCAACTCCGGCACGTCGATCACCTCGGTCGTGACGGTGACCGCGCGTACCGGCGACGGAGAGATTTCGACGATTATGGTGCCGTCGGGCACGCCTGGCTTCGTCGTCGAGCCGGCCTACGACAAGCTCGGCTGGCACATCTCCGACACGCACGGGCTGAGCTTCGACGACTGCCGGGTGCCCGAGGCGAACCTGCTCGGGGCGCGGGGGAAGGGCTTCAAACAGTTCCTCGCGGTGCTCGACGACGGGCGCATCGCGATCTCGGCGCTCGCAGTCGGGCTGGCACAGGGCTGCCTTGACCTGTCCCGCAAGTACGCGCTGCAGCGGCACACCTTCGGGGCGCCGATCGGGTCGCGGCAGGCCGTCGCGTTCTCACTCGCCGATCTGGCGGTCTCTGTCGAGGCAGCGCGACTGCTCACCTACAAGGCCGCCTGGCTGAAGGATTCTGGGCGTTCGCCGGCCGAGGTCAAGCAGGCGGCGGCGATCGCGAAGCTGTACTCCAGCGAGGCGGCCGTCACCGCGACCCGCGTCGCCACCCAGGTGTTCGGCGGCAATGGCTTCATGGAGGAGTTCCCGGTGGCGCGCTTCTACCGCGACGCGAAGATCCTCGAAATCGGCGAGGGGACCTCCGAGGTGCAGCGCATGATCATTGCCCGCGGCCTCGGCCTGCCCGTCGCATGAGCGAGAAGGAGATCCTGGCATCGCGCGCCGCCACGCTCGGCGCGCCGGAGAA
>DAITQD010000021.1:0-3452 GCA_036833255.1 Jatrophihabitantaceae bacterium | reverse complement strand
TGAGCGAGAAGGAGATCCTGGCATCGCGCGCCGCCACGCTCGGCGCGCCGGAGAAGGCGGCCGCGAAACTGGCCGCGCAGCACAAGCTCTACGTCCGCGATCGCATCGCACTGCTCTTCGACGCCGAGACGTTCGTCGAGGACGGTCAGCTGGCCAATGCGCTCGGCGACCGCCTGCCTGCCGACGGCGTGGTTACCGGCCAGGGCCTCGTCGACGGGCGCCCGGCGCTGGTCGTCGCGAACGACCCGACCGTCAAGGCCGGGTCGTGGGGCGCCCGCACCGTCGAGAAGATCATCCGGGTGACCGAACGGGCGCTCACCGCGGAGCTGCCGATCTTCTGGCTGATCGACTCGGCGGGCGCGCGCATCACCGACCAGGTCGCGCTGTTCCCCGGCCGCCGCGGCGCGGGGCGGATCTTCCACAACCAGGTCGCGCTGTCGGGCAAGGTGCCGCAGATCTGCTGCCTGTTCGGCCCGTCCGCGGCAGGCGGTGCATACATCCCGTCGTTCTGCGACGTCGTGATCATGGTCGAGGGCAACGCCTCGATGTATCTGGGTTCACCGCGGATGGCCGAGATGGTGGTCGGGGAGAAGGTCAGCCTCGAGGAGATGGGCGGCGCGCGCATGCACGTCACGGTCTCCGGGTGCGGCGACAACCTGGCCGTCGACGACGAAGACGCGATCGAGCAGGCCAAGCTGTTCTTCTCCTACCTGCCGACGTGCTGGCGCGAGCAGCCGCCCGAGGTGAGCGCTGCAGCGCCGTCCATTGAACTGGCCGACGACTCCGTACCCGTCGAGGAATCCGTGCCGTTCGACGTGCACGACATCATCGACGGCCTGGTCGACGTCGACTCGTTCTTCGAGGTCAAGCCGCTGTACGCGGCCGAGCTCGTCACCGGGTTCGGCCGCATCGACGGGCACCCGGTCGGGATCCTCGCGAACAACTCGGCCGTGCGCGGCGGGGTCCTGTTCGTCGACTCGGCCGACAAGGCGGCGCGGTTCATCTGGCTCTGTGACGCCTTCAACGTGCCGCTGCTCTACCTTGCCGACGTGCCGGGCTTCATGATCGGTAGCGAGGTCGAGCGGCAGGGCATCATCCGCCACGGCGCGAAGATGATCACTGCGGTCGCCGAGGCCACCGTGCCGCAGGTGTCGGTGATCCTACGAAAGGCTTACGGGGCAGGGCTTTATGCGATGGCCGGCCCGGGCTTCATGCCCGACGCCTGCATCGCGCTGCCGACCGCGAAGATCGCGGTGATGGGCCCACAGGCCGCAGTCAACGCCGTGTATGCGAACAAGATCGAAGAGATCGCCGACCTGGACGAGCGGGCGGCGTTCGTGGCGGAGATGCGCGCCGAGTACGAGCAGGACGTCGACCTGCTGCGGCTGGCGTCCGATCTCGTGCTCGACGCGATCATCGAGCCGAGCGAGCTACGGGCAGAGCTGGTGCTGCGTTACGCGGTCCTCGTGGGCAAGTCCCGCCACGTCGCGTCCAAGCGGCACGGGGTGCCACCGACGTGACCGCCGTGACAATTCGAGCAGGCGTGACGTTGGAAGAGATTGCGGCCGTCCTCGCCGCGCTCAGCGGACGCGCGGGTGCTGACGATGTGCCGTCGCGGTACGAGCTGTGGCGCCGGCTCCGTCTCGGCGCGGTGGGCAACGCAGCCGGTACGCGGAGACGCTGATATCCAGCCGACGCACCGGCTTCAGTCGGACTCGACGGTCCCCGGCGGCGTCCACGTGAGTGCGGATTGAAGGAGGGCCTGGGCCGACCAGGACATGAGGCCGACCGCGTCCTCGCGCGTGAGCCCGGCGACGTCGGTTAGCCAGGCCAGGGCTTCGATGCCGACTGCCGTGCGGATCGCGAGGGCCAGCTGGTGTATGGCCGGCTCGGGCAGCTGCTCGCGCAGCGGCGACAGGGCTTCTTCGATCCAGGCGATGGCCCGGCCCTGCCGCAGCGGCAGGGCCTCGCGTTCGACGGGGTCGGCTTCGAGGGAGAGCCGCAACATCGTGCGTTGCTGGGCCTCGGTCTCGACGATGAGGTGCGTGAACGCCCGGATGACCGCCGCCAAGCGCGCCGCGGGGTCTGCGGGTGGATCGGCCGGGAGCAGCGAGCGGGCACCGGTCTCCGGATGGGCCTCGATGAGCAGCGCCCGCTGATTCGGGAAATAGCGGTACGCGGCGGTGCGCGAGATGCCGGCCGCGGCCGCGCCTTGCTCGACCGTCGGGGTGACGCCTGATGCCACCAGTTGGCGAGCGGCCCCGACCAGGGCGTCACGGGTGCGCCGCTTCTGCTCCGTGCGGCCGGTGGCTTCGTAGGGGGTTGACATCCTTCTGATGGTACTGCAGTATCTTCATGGTACGTAAGTCCCATAACGCGATTGAGAAGAGGCGGCACCCGTGGCCACAGTCAGCACCCCCGTAGCGATCATCCGAGGCCAGGGCGACGGCGAGAAGCGCTGGTTCTACGGCGGAGGCGTGCACACGTGGAAGGCCACGTCCCAGGAGACGGGCGGAGCGTTCATGCTGTTCGAGGACCGCATGGACCAGGGGAAGATGACGCCGTTGCACACCCACCCCGAGTCCGACGAGACGATGTACGTGCTCGAGGGCGAGATCCTCATGCACATGGACGGGCAGGAGCACCGCGTCGCAGCGGGTGGACTTGCGGTTGCACCACGCGGAACGCCGCACGCGTTCCTCGTGCTGTCGGAGGTGGCTCGGCTGCTGTGCCTGCACACTCCGGGCTGCTGTCAGGCGTTCTACCGGGACGCCAGCGAGCCCATCAGCGCCGATCGGCCGGCCTCCGGGGCGGTTGACTTCGCCCGAGTCCATGCCTCGGCCAAGCAGAACGGCGGCATCGAAATCCTGGGTCCGCCCCCGTTCGCTCAGCTCTGAGATCTCGCCAACTGGCCGATTCGCCCGTTGCTCCATGACTCGCCGGCGCTAAGCCCTCGGCTGTCCCGCGGGTCGTTGGGTGGCGGGTCGGTTGTGTTCTCCGGGTGTCGGTTCGGGTTGTTGGGTGGCGGGTCGGACTGGCTTCCGGGTGTCGGTTCGGGTTGTTGGGTGGCCGGCCGGTAGGCACGCACTCTGGGCGGTCAGGCTTGATCCCGACGTGCGCACCTACCGGCCGGCCCTCTGGCTCGGCTTCGTACCCGGCTCGCGATACGAGATGGCTTAGCCGGACTCGCCTTCGCCCTCGGCTTGCGTGCCGTTGCCCGCGCGCCCCCCACGCTCAGTACGGGGGTGGGTCCGGGTCGGCTTGCATCGTGTGGTCGAGGGGGTAGGTCGCGGCTTCTTCGACGTACTTGTGCCCGGTCGGTCCACGCCATTCGGTGGTGCCATCGGGGAATCGCTTCGGTTGCCAGCCGGCGTCGTGTTTGGCGTGATGGTGTCGACTGCACAGGGCATCGAGGTTCGCCTGGTTCGTTGCGCCGCCTTGTTCCCATGGCC
>DAITQD010000020.1:0-28322 GCA_036833255.1 Jatrophihabitantaceae bacterium | reverse complement strand
GGCGATCCCGACCCTCCGCCGTTCTGACTCGATCAACGATTCACTCTCAGCCCAACGCGTGTTCGCCCACTCAAATAGACTCGCCGGGTGAATCCGTTCGAGGTGCCCACGGTGAGTGTTGACGAGGTGCCGACCGGCGCCCTGCTGCTCGATTGCCGCGAGGACGATGAATGGGAAGCCGGGCATATCGATGGTGCCGTGCATGTGCCGATGAACGAGATCCCGGCCCGGCTGAAGTACGGCCCCGGCGAGCTGACTCCCGATCGGCAGCTCGTCGTCGTCTGCCAGGTGGGCAGCCGCTCGGCGCATGTCGTCGGGTGGCTCAACCGCAACGGCTTTGACGCGATGAACCTCGACGGGGGAATGCTTGCCTGGGCCGCCTCCGGCCGTCCGGTAGTTCGTTGAGTGAGAACTCCTCGGCCCGTCGGCACCCAGAGGCAGCCCGGACGGGTCACCATTGAGGTGTGAGACCACGCTCGCGCGGAGTCGGGGTGCAGCCGCCGACCCGGCCGATGGTGGTCGCCCACCGCGGCGCGTCCTCGGGTAGCGCCGAACACACCCTGGACGCCTACGTCACCGCCATCGAATCCGGCGCCGACGCGCTGGAGTGCGACGTGCGCATGACCCGCGACGGCCACCTCGTCTGTGTGCACGACCGCACCGTCAACCGCACGTCGGACGGCCGCGGCGTGGTCAGCGAGCTCGACCTGGACGGACT
Source organism: Jatrophihabitantaceae bacterium (assembly GCA_036833255.1). Classification (GTDB taxonomy): domain Bacteria; phylum Actinomycetota; class Actinomycetes; order Mycobacteriales; family Jatrophihabitantaceae; genus QHCC01. Next base: position 27,604 of record DAITQD010000020.1, on the reverse strand, counting down.
GAAGTCGCTGAACTTCGCCTCGTGGCACAGCGACCTGCCCACGTCGGCCGATCAACTGCTCAGCGACACGCCCTATCTCGCCGGCATCGCGCCCGACCGTGTCGAGCGGGGCGGCGGCGTGCTCACCCTGGAGCGGTTACTGCAACTCGTCCACGATGCCTCGCGGCCGGTTCGGATGCTCGTCGAGACCAAGCACCCGACGCGTTACCAGGGGCTGGTCGAGAAGGAACTCGTGCAGCTGCTCGCCCGCTTCGGCTGGGCCGGGGCGGCCCCCGGGCCGACGCCCACGGCGCGCCACCCCGCGGAGCTGGGCAACCGGGCTGTCGTCATGAGCTTCGCGCCGACGGCGCTGCGGCGGGTGAAGATGCTCGCGCCCGACGTGCCGACGGTATTGCTGCTCGACCGGTTGCTGCCCAGGCGGCGCGACGGCGTGCTGCCAGTCGGCGTCGCGATCGCGGGGCCCAGCTTGCACATGCTTCGGGCCGTGCCGGGTTACGTCGCCCGCGCCCATGCCAGGGGGCACCGCGTGTTCGTCTGGACGGTCGACGAGCCCGACGACGTGCATTACGTGCTCGACCTCGGGGTGGACACGATCATCACCAACCGCCCCGACGAGGTGATCCGGCACCTCGGCGCAGTGGGGTGATGACGCTCATTGTCCGGCCGCCATGTTTCGAATCCCGGCATTCCGGGCACACCATAGGGGAGTGCGTCGGTGGAAGGAGTCGGGTCGTGATGGTAGGTGCACTGCTCGTGCGGCACGAAGCGGCCAGTGCCGGGTTCGTGCGGCACGAACTCGCCTGTGATCTGGCCCACTACAACCTCTCGCCCGAGGCCATCGACGACGCCGTCCTGGTGGCTAGCGAGCTCATCGGCAACGCCGTCCGCCACACCAGCGCGTCAGCGTCGGGCACGCTCGATGTCCACTGGGACGTCGACGCGTCGGGCGTGCGGGTGTGCGTGGGCGACCCGAGCGACCAGCCGCCCCGCGCCCGGGTCGCGCGCGAGGACGAGACGGAAGGACGCGGTTTGGCGATCGTCGCCGCTGTGTCCGACGACTGGGGCGTCGAGCGTGATGTCCACGGCAAGCGGGTCTGGGCCCACGTGCCTGCGCTGCGGCACCCGGCGATCTGAGGGACAGCGGGCGAGCCGCTCGACTGCTCAGCCGGGTAGCCCGCGCATCACCCGCAGCGCCACCGAGAGCGTGGCCAGATCGACGACCTCACGACTCAGTGCGGCGTGGACCGTCACGCGCGCCCGCTCGACGCGCTCGGCGTTCGCCTGCATCCATGCCGCGATCCGATCCTCGCCGGACAGCGCGTCATCAGTGCTGCGCAGCACGGCAGACGTGATCGACGACAGCGCCGCGTACACGTCATGGCGCACCGCGGATCGGGCAAGTGTCGACCAGCGGTCATCACGCGGCAACAGGGTGATGGCGGTGAGCAGATCGTCGACGCTGAACTGCGCAGACAGCGCGAAATGCAGCTCGGCGATCTCCTCGGCGGAGTGCTCGCTGGCGTTGGCGATTTCGACGACATCGAGCAGCAGGAACGCGTTGAGCAGCTCGCCGAGCCGTAGCGCGAGTTCGCGAGGCAGTCCGAGGCTCACCAGTCGGTCGACCTCGGCGTAGAGGTTCGCCAGTTCGGCGCCGCGCAGCAGGCCGGTGATGCGCGAGCTCATGCCTTGCACGGTCGACGCAAAGCGCCCTATCTCCGCCGCGACGTCGGTGAGCGGGAATCGCACGTCGACGAGCCACCGCGTCGCCCGGTCGATGAGCCGGCGGATCTCCTGGTAGCCGGCGTGCTGGGCATCAGTGGGCACCGCGTTGTCGAGCGCCTCGATATCGGCCCAGAGGGCGGGCAGACCGAACACCTCGCGCACGATGCCGTAGGCCCGCGTGATCTCGGCGATGTCGGCGCCGGTCTCCTCGATCGCGCGGTGCACGAATGTGGTGCCGCTGCGGTTGATCATGTCGTTGACGACGACCGTCGTGATGATCTCGCGGTGCAGCGGGTGATTGGCCAGATCATCGGCGAAGCGTTCCGCGATCGAGCGGGGGAAGTAATCGGCCAGCGCGCGGTGGAACCACGGCTCGTCCGGCAGAGTGGAGTCCTCGATGTGCTGGGTGAGCGTCATCTTGGAGTAGGCGACGAGCACTGCGTTCTCCGGTGAGAACAGCCCGAGGCCGTCGGCCTCCCGTTGGGCAATCTCCCTGTCCGAGGGCAGGAATTCGATAGCGCGGTCGAGCTCTCCGGCCTTCTCGAGGTCGTGGATGAACCGCTGGTGGACGTTGACCAGCGCCGGGTTCAACTTGCGGGCCATCCCGAGCAGCACGTTCTGCTCGTAGTTGTCGCGCAGGACCAACGCACCGACATCATCGGTGACCGAGGCGAGCAGGGCATTGCGCTCGTCGCGGGAGATCGCACCCGACGCCACCGAGCGGTTGAGCAGGATCTTCAGGTTGACCTCGTGGTCGGACGTGTCGACGCCCGCCGAATTGTCAATCGCATCGGTGTTCAGGTGGCCACCGTTGCGCGCGTACTCGACCCGGCCGAGCTGGGTGAAGCCCAGGTTGCCGCCCTCGCCGACGACACGGGCACGAAGGTCGAGGCCATCGGCGCGCAGCGCGTCGTTGGCCTTGTCGCCGGCTGCCGACTGCGGCTCGCTCGACGACTTCACGTACGTGCCGATGCCGCCGTTCCAGAGCAGGTCGACGGGCGCGAGGAGGATCGCGTGCATAACTTCGGTGGGCGTCAGCTGGGCGATGCCCTCGGGGATGCCGAGTGCTGCCGCGACCTGCGGGCTGATCGGAATCGACTTGAGGGTGCGTGGGTAGATGCCGCCACCCGCCGAGATGCACGAACGGTCGTAGTCGGCCCACGACGAACGCGGCAGATCGAACATCCGGCTCCGCTCGGCATAGCTGCTCGCGGCGGACGGGGCGGGGTCGAGGAACACATGCCGATGGTCGAACGCGGCGACCAGGCGGATGTGCTCGGACAGCAGCATGCCGTTGCCGAACACGTCGCCAGACATGTCCCCGATACCTACGACGGTGAAGTCCTGCGACTGGGTGTCGGTGCCCAGTTCGCGGAAGTGGTACTTGACCGACTCCCATGCCCCGCGGGCGGTGATGCCCATCGCCTTGTGGTCATAGCCCACCGAGCCGCCGGAGGCGAACGCGTCGCCCAGCCAGAAGCCATAGTCCATGGCGATTTCGTTGGCGATGTCGCTGAACGTCGCGGTGCCCTTGTCGGCAGCGACGACGAGGTAGGGGTCGTCGCCGTCGTAGCGGCGGGTCTGTGGCGGGGTGACTATCCGTTGTGCGCCGGCCGAGTCGCCATGAGTGTCGGTCTCGTAGTTGTCGGTGAGATCGAGCAGGCAGGAGATGAAAATGCGATAGCACGCGATGCCCTCGGCCCGCAGGAGAGCGGCAGTGTCATGCTCCCCCGCGGGGGGCTTGCGACCCGAGAGTCGCGTACCAAGGGGGTCGGTGGACCTCTTCACGACGAAGCCGCCCTTGGCGCCGGTAGGCACGATGACGGCGTTCTTGACCATCTGGGCCTTGACCAGGCCGAGGATCTCGGTGCGGAAGTCCTCGCGTCGGTCCGACCAGCGAAGGCCGCCGCGCGCGACGGCACCGAAGCGCAGGTGGACGCCCTCGACGCGCGGCGAGTACACCCAGATCTCGAAGCGCGGGCGGGGCTCGGGCAGGTCGGCGATCTGGCGCGGATCGAGCTTCACGGCCAGGGCGGCACGCCGGTCGCCGTTCTCGTCGGTGCGGTAGGCGTTCGTGCGCAGTGTCGCCGTGACGAGCCCCAGCAGCGAGCGCAGGATGCGATCCTGGTCGAGGCTGGCGACCTGCGCGAGCGCGGCCTCGATGCTCTCGACCATGCTGACGGCGATCTTCTCGTCCTCGGCGACCGGGGCTTCGCCCTCGCGGGACGGGTCGAAGCGCGACTCGAACAGCGCGATGAGTGACATCGCGATCGACGGGTTGTCGATGAGCGCCTGCTCGATGTAGCCCTGGCTGAATGTGGTGCCAGCCTGGCGCAGGTATTTCGCGTACGCCCGCAGCACGTTGGCCTGCCACCACGTCATGCCGGTGCGCACGACGAGTGCGTTGAAACCGTCCTGCTCGATCTTCTCGCGCCACAGCAGGTGCAGGGCATCGATGACGTCCCGGGCCCGCTCGTCGTCGAAGGTGATCCCGGCGGGGAGCCGCAGGCCGAAGTCGTAGATCCACATGTCCGACCCGCCGGCGAGCTCGATCTGGTACGGACGCTCGTCCAGGACCTCGATGCCCATCTGAGTGAAGATCGGTAACGCGCGGGCCAGCGACACCGACTGGCCGGTGCGAAAGACCTTCAGACGCCGGTCGGCGTTCTCGTCGTCGTCGGGCACATACAGCTCGAAGTCCAGTCCGTCCTCGGGCGGCAGCTCTTCGAGGCGGACCACGTCGCGGGCGGCGGTCGCTGCGGCGAAGTCCTCCTTGTACGCCTCGGGCAGCGCGGCCGCGTACTTGCGCAGCAGTCGTTGGGCCGAGTCCTGACCGGACGCGAGGGTGAGCAGGTCGGCCAGGTCGTCGGTCCATCGGCGCGTCACCTTGGCGACCTCGGCCTCGACGGACGGACGGTCGGGCGAGGGCGGCTGCGTGCCGGGACGCAGGGCGATCAGGAACTGCATACGCGCGAGGTTCAGTTCGACGATGCGGTCGTCGCGGCCGATGATCTCGCCCGGCCAGTGCTTGTTGATGACAGCCATCACCCGACGGCGCGTCTCGGGACCGAATCGGTCGGCCGGGAAGTAGACGAGCACGCTGACGAAGTCGCGGTTGAGGTGGATGCGGGCGAACACGCCGACGGTGCGGTGCTCGGCGCGATCGACGACGAGCTGCGCGAGACGATGCAGGTCGGCAGTGGGCGCCTCGAGCAGCTCGTCGCGGGGCAGCGTGCGGATCGCCGCGAGCAGGCGGCGGCCGGTGTGGCTGTCGGCGCGCACCCCCGAGCGCAGCAGGATCTCGGCGATCCGACGCCGCACGACCGGAACGCGCCCCACGGTGCCGTCCTCGACGTTGGTGATCAGGCCGAGGAAGACGTGCATCGTTTGCGGATCACGGCCGGTCGCCGGCGTGACCACGGTGACGCAGTCGTAGCGCACCGAGCGGCGCACCGTCGACACGAGCGGTGACTTGAAGATCACCAGCGGGGCGCCGCTGCGGTAGGCCGGCAGCAGCTCCAGCGGCGAGATGCGGACAGCGCCGCGCAGCACACCCTCGGCGTTGTCGTCCTGCGCCCTGGGGCTAGCCAGCTCGTTCGCCGAGTACGCCGCGTGGCCGAGGATCATGTAGTTGCCGTCGGCGAGCCAGCGCAGCAGCTCACCGGCCTCCTCGCTGGTCTCGCGGTCGAACTCGCCTGGGTCGGCGACGAGTTCGTCGGCCAGCCGGCGGATGCGCGCGTACATCGAGGGTGCGTCGCCCACGGCGTGCTGGACGTCGGCGAGGATCCGCCGAAGTTCGGCCGCCAGCTGCTGATGCTGCGCCGTCTCGAGACGGTCGATCTCGATGTGCATCCACGACTCGACGATCGCGCCCTCTGGGACGTCGGCGTTGTCGTCGATGTCGAAGACTTGGGTGAGGCGCCCGGAATCATCGCGCGCTACGACCAGTTGCGGGTGCAGGATCCGCTCGACGGGATTTCCGCAGCGTTCGAGCTCGGCGCGGACGGAGTCGACCAGGTAAGGCGCGTCGCCGGTGACGACGGCGATAGCCGTCGTATCGGCGTCGATGTCCCGCACGCGCAGCAGGATCTGCCCAGCGGTACGCACCCCGCCGAAGGCGAGATTGTCGCGGGCGAGGGTCGTCAGCGTGCTGCTGTCGCGGCCGGGCAACTGCCTGACCGCGTGCACAAGGTATCGCTGAGCGAAGACGTCGGCGTCGACGCTACTGGCGATCTCGGTCTCCGTACCCGGGCGGGTGTCGGTCATCTGCTGGCCACCTCGTTGTGACGGGCCCGCGTCGAACGGGCAATTGCCATCCTTCCACCGTCTGCCACGCGACGGGTGTCGACCCGGGGGGCGCGTTCCAAGGTCGTCGAATGGCTCGCCGCGCGCCGCTGCCAAGATAGGGGCATGAGCCTGCCCGATTCCGCACGGCCGCGGCCGCTACCCACGAGTGCTTCCTACGCGATCACGGTACGGCTGTACGCGGCCCCGTCGGCTGCGGTAGTGGGAGTGCTGGCCACCACGGTCGGCACAGCGGGGGGCCTGGTCACCGCGATCGACGTCACCGAGTCCCGGCCCGACCGGATCACCATCGACGTCACCTGCTCCGCGGCCAACGGCGAACACGCCGCGGAGATCGTGGACGCGATCCACGCCGTCGAGGGCGTGACCGTGCACCGAGTGAGCGACCGGACGTTCCTGCTTCATCTCGGGGGCAAGATCAGTGTCGAGTCGAAGGTGCCCCTGCGTACCCGCGACGACCTGTCCATGGCCTACACGCCAGGCGTCGGGCGCGTGTCGCTCGCGCTGGCCGCGCACCCCGAGGATGTCGTCAAGCTGACGATCAAGGGCAACTCGGTGGCGGTGGTGACCGACGGTTCCGCTGTGTTGGGCCTGGGCAACCTCGGCCCGGGCGCCGCGCTGCCGGTCATGGAGGGCAAGGCGGCCCTGTTCAAGCGTTTCGCCAACATCGACGCCTGGCCGATCTGCCTGGACACCCAGGACACCGACGACATCGTGCGGATCGTGCGTGGCATCTCGCCCGGCTTCGGCGGGATCAACCTCGAGGACATCTCCGCGCCGCGTTGCTTCGAGATCGAGCGACGACTGCGCGCCGAACTGGACATCCCGGTGTTCCATGACGACCAGCACGGCACGGCCATCGTGGTGCTCGCCGCGTTGACGAACGCGCTGCGCTGCGTGTCCAAGCCGCTCGGGTCGGCTCGCATCGTCGTGGCCGGCGGTGGTGCGGCGGGGACGGCGATCGTGACGCTGCTGCTCGCGGCGGGCGCCGGGCACGTCCTGGTGTGGGATCGCGAGGGCATCCTGTCCCCCACCGACCCGACGCTGAACTCGGCCAAGCGTGCGCTCGCGACGATGACCAACCCGGCCGCGGTGACCGGCGGGCTGCACGACGCGCTGCTCGGCGCAGACGTGTTCGTCGGGGTGAGCGGGCCGGGGGTGCTACCCGCCGCGTGGCTGGCCGACATGGCTGCTGACCCCGTGGTCTTCGCCCTGGCCAACCCCGACCCGGAGGTGGACGTCGACGCCGCGCAGCCGTTGGCTACCGTGCTCGCGACGGGACGCAGCGACTACCCGAATCAGATCAACAACGTGCTGGCGTTCCCGGGCGTGTTCCGCGGGCTGCTCGACGCCCGCGCCCGCGAGGTGAGCATCCCGATGCTGCTCAGCGCCGCCGACGCGCTGGCGCACTGCGTCTCCGACGAGGCGCTCAACGCCACCTACATCGTGCCGAGCGTCTTCGACCCGGCCGTGCACACCGCCGTCGCCGCGGCCGTGCGTGCGGCGGCGACGGGCGGCGCGTCGAGCAATCACGGCATGGCGTAACCGAATCGAGACCCGCTGCCGAGAACGGCCCGGGCCACCCGCCGCGTCCATCCAGTGAGGGCTGTCGAGCGGGAGGTCACGATGAAACGGATCACGATGACTGCGGGCGCCGCCGCATTGGCCGGCGTGGTGTTGCTGGCGGCGTGCTCGCACTCGGGCACCGGAACTTCGAACGGCGCAGGCGGGAAGGACGCGGGCCCGGCCTTGTCGGTCAACCAGGCCGCCAGCGCGGATCTGCCGGCGGCGCAGTCGGCCCCAGGGGCGCCGGCCGGGGGCGGCGTGAACAGAGCGGACACGTCGGGCGGGGCGGCCAAGGCACTGCTGACGCAGGCGGCGTTGATCCGGACCGCCGATCTCAGCGTCGAGATCGCGCGGGGGTCCAGCGTGGCGGCCCAGGCCGACCGCGCCGAGCAGATCGCCATCACGGCCGGCGGCGAGGTGTTCGCAGACGTTCGCACTGCGGGGACCGCCCCCTCGGCCGCGTTGACGCTCAAGGTACCGGGAGCGTCGCTAGCGAGCGTTCTGCGCGAGTTGTCGGCGCTGGGCAAGGAGAAGTCGCGGCGCTCCAGCACGCAGGACGTGACGACGCAGGTGGCCGACGTGAGTTCGCGGGTCCGCAGCGCGCAGGCCAGCATCGACCGGCTGCGCCTTCTGTTCGACCGGGCCACCAAGGTGGGCGATGTGATCGCGCTGGAGAGTGAACTCTCCCAACGCGAGGCCGATCTGGAGTCACTGCAAGCCCAGCAGCGCACCCTCGCTTCGCAGACCGAGATGGCCACCGTCGCGCTGAACCTGAGCACCGCGGCCGCGGTCGCGAACAAGCACAAGCACCACGCAACCGCCGGGTTCCTCGGCGGTCTGGACCGCGGCTGGCGGGCGTTCACGTCCGGGGCGAGTGGGCTGGCCACCGGGATCGGCGCCGCAGTGCCGTTCGTCGGGCTCGCGCTGCTCATCGCCGCTGCCGCCGTCGTCCTCCGCCGGCGCTCGCGGACCGGTGCGGCGCCCATCATCCCACCGGCCGACCCGGCGTGATTTTCGTTGATCACGCACCCGTAGCCGCGGGCTCGCGCTCGCCGGCGGCGACCTGTTCGACGTGCCGAAGCCCGCGCGGCATCACCAGGTACGCGCTGACGTAGAGCGCGCCCGCCAGCACCAGCAACGCCCGGTAGCCGAAGACCAGCGAGAGGTACTCCAGGCAGCCGCCGACGATGGCGCCGAGCAAGTTCGTCCCGAACGCGAGCGGGGCGTCCGCGCTCGCCGCGAACCGCTTGGCGAAGATGATGTTGGCCGCGAAGATCGGCAGGAAGCTGATCACCACCGCCAGGACGGCCCGCGCGGCCACGTCGAGCGAAAGCAGCCAGCTGGCCGGCACCAGCCAGCTCAGGGCCAGCCCCCCGATCAACACCGCGTACATCAGGGGCAGCGGCGGCGTGCGGAGGCGATGCGTCACCTCAACTGCGGCCAGCACGGCGATCAACACCCCGGCGAACACTAGCGAGTTCACGACCCACGTCGTCCCGAAGAGCAGAGCGAATCCGGTGACGCTCTTGGTCTCCATGAGCAGGAACGCCGCACCGAGCAGGAACAGGTCACGGTAGGACCACATGCCACGCAACTGCCCGCGCACGCGACGTGCGGCCCCTCGTCCACCCGCGGCGGCATTCGCGATCAGCACGAAGCCGATGGCCAGCACGCTGCTCAGCAGGATCAGCAGCAGCGCGGTGCGGTACAGCGACGGGATGCTGCTGTCCCTGAGGTAGAGAAACGGCTTGTCGTCCGTGGCCGGAGGCGGGGTCGACGCCGGGCGCGCCCAGGTGTCGGTGCAGGACTCGTCTGCGGTGCTCAGGCCGACGGTCATGACGGCGAGGGCGGCTGCCTCGGGCGCCGCGAACAGGCACGGCGAGTGTCCGAAGACGTCCTCCAGCGTCCCGGCGAGCCGATCCACCAGCCAAATCTGGCGGTAGAAGTTGTACATCGAGAATGCACCGCCCGGCGCCAGGTGGTCGTGGGCGGCCTGCACGGACTGCTTGGTGAACAGGTAGCTCTCCAGGCGCAGCGAGCTCGCACCGGACACCAGGGTGAGCGAATCGGGCAGCGCGAAGACGATCAGGTCGTACTTTTCGTGGGTCCGCTCCAGGAACGCGCGACCGTCGTCGACATGCGCGCTGACCCTGGGGTCGCTGTATGCGTGGTCGGGGTCATGCTGCCGACCGAAGCGCAGCAGCGTCGGGTCGATCTCCACCGCGTCGACGTGCCGGGCGCCCTTGCTCAGCGCGATCGCGACGTCCGTGCCCGTTCCCGCGCCGATGATGAGCACAGTCGCCGGCGGCCGCGGGATCTGGTCGTAGGTCTGCAGGTACCACGGCTCCTGTACGGCGCGGGTGGCCGCCGACGTCAGCCGTTGGTGGGGGATGCCGTTGACGTCAATGTTCCACGCCGTGGCGCCGTTGCCGTCGTCGACCGCCGTCGTCGTGACCTTGTAGTACGGCGACCAGAACACGCCTTTGTCGTGCCGCAGCGGGTAGCTGAACATCAGCAGCATCGCGATGAGCATGGTGACCGTCACCGACGCGCCCGTGCGGCCGAGCAGCACGATGAACACGACCGATGCGGACGTGAACCAGGCCAGCGGTGGCGCACCGAGGAACGCCAGCCCCGTGAATGTCGTGATGCCGAACAGGCTGCCGAGCAGATCGAGGCGGTACGCCTCGAGGCGGGGCAGTTGCCGGAAACAGGAGCCGACGATCTCGCCCGGGCCGGCCATGACCGCCGCGACCGCGAGGAACACCGCCGGGAGCGTCAACCAGATCGGCGGGCCGGTGGTCGAGCTGGAGGTGAAGAAGATCAACTGGTTGCTGCTGCGGTTTACCGACACCGGGTAGGCGCTGACGAATCCGACAAGCCCGAGCAGCACGACGAGCGAGTAGAACGGCAGCGGCCGAGGCGGGTGTCGCGGTGCCGCCGCCCGCAGGAACCCGAGCCCGACGCCGAGGAAGGACCCCATGAGTACGAAGTTGGAGAAGAACGACAGGTGGACGATGTTGGCCCCGAGCCAGCGGATGAGCGCCAGTTCCAGGAACAGCATCAGGGCGCTAGCGAGCGCAAGTCGCCAGCGCAGCGTCACCTCGAACTCCTCTCGGCTGGGGATCGACCGTAGCGATCAGATCACGCGACGGCGGCTCGCGGTGTCACCCGGCAGATCAGTGCGGCGCGAGCTCGCGGGCGGCGGAGAGAAAGCGCTCGTTCTCCTCGGCCGAGCCGATCGTGATGCGGGCACCCTGACCCGCGAACGGACGCACGATCACCTTGCGCTCCTCGCAGCCGGCCGCCCAGTCCGTCGTGGCAGAACCCAGCGGCAGCCAGAGGAAGTTGGCCTCACTCGGCGGCACCTCGTACCCCATCGCGACCAGCTCGCCGTACACCCGCGAACGCTCGGCGACGATCTCGGTGACGCGGGCCATCAACTGCGCCTCCGCCTGCGGCTCGAGACTCGCCAGCGCGGCCTGCTGCGCCACGGAAGTCACCGCGAACGGCACCTGGGCCTGCCGCATTGCGGCCGTCACCGCCGGGTCGCCTGTGACGGCGTAGCCCACCCGCAGCCCGGCCAGCCCGTACGCCTTGGAGAAGGTCCGCAGTACGACCAGGTTGGGATGCTCGTCGAGCAGGCTCAGCCCGTCCGGCACGTCGGGATCACTGACGAACTCGCGGTAGGCCTCGTCCAGCGCGACGACGACATCGGACGGGACGCGCCGTAGAAAGGCGACCAACTCGCTGCGGCGCACCGTCGTGCCCGTCGGGTTGTTCGGGTTGCAGACGAAGATCAGCCGCGTCTTGCCGGTGACGCGCGCGGCCATCTCATCGAGGTCGTGGACGTAGTCGCGCAGCGGCACCTGAACTGAGGAGGCACCGCTGACCGCGGTGAGGATCGGATACGCCTCGAAGGAGCGCCATGCGTAGAGGACCTCGTCGCCGGCGTCGGCCACCGCCTGCACAAGCTGGGTACACAGCGACACCGAACCGCAGCCGACGGCAACCCGGTCGTCGGAGACGCCGAACTTCGCGGCCAAGGCAGCGGTGAGCGCCGTCGAGTAGTTGTCCGGGTAGCGGTTGGCGTCGCCCGCCGCCTCGGCGATCCGCGACAGGACGTGCGGGAGGGGCGGGTAGGGCGTCTCGTTGCTGGCCAGCTTGATCGCCCCAGGCACAGTCCGGCCAGGGACGTAGCCGGGCAGCGTCGCGAGCACGGCGCGCAGTCGGACCGTCACGTCGTCGCCTCTCGTCTCTCGGCTCGCGGCTGATAGCGCTCCACCCGCGCCTTGCGGCCCTTGATCAGCGTGGCCTGCAGGGCCGCGATGACCTCATCGGCGGCCGAGTTCGGGATCTCGACGATCGAGAACTTGTGAGTGATCTCGATGGCGCCGATCTGCCGACCGGACAGGCTCGACTCATTCGCGATCGCGCCCACGAGATCCTGCGGGCGGATCTTCGCGGCGTGCCCGAGACCCACGAACAACCGTGTCGTCGCACCGCCGGCGCGCTCTCTCGCCGGTCGGACCCGGCCCGGCTCGCGCGGCGTCACGACCTCCGGGATCTCGTCCTCGGCCTCGGCGGAGCCCCCGGCCTCGTGCGCCAGCTTCACCGCGGCAAGTGCGACCTGCATGAGGTCGAAGTCGTCGGTGAGCGTGTCGACGACGACCCGGTAGCGCTCGTAGTCCTCCTCGAGCAGCGTCTCGTGCAGCGCGGACCGGGTGAGCTCGAGCCTGCGCGAGCGCAGGTCGGCGACGGTCGGCAGCGTCTCTACGCTGATGCTCTGCTTCGTGCTCTTCTCGATCGTCTTGAGCAGCCGGTGCTGCCGCGGTTCGACGAGGGTGATCGCCACACCCTCGCGTCCGGCGCGGCCGACCCGGCCGATGCGGTGCACATAGGAGTCCGGCGCGGATGGCACGTCGTAGTTGACGACGTGGGTGAGGTGGTCGATGTCCAGCCCGCGTGCGGCGACATCGGTGGCGACCAGCAGTTCGGCGCCACCGGTGCGCACCCGTTGCATGACGCGGTCGCGCTGGTCCTGCGTCATGCCGCCGTGCAGCGCCTCGGCGCGGTAGCCCCTCGCGGTCATCGTCTCGCTGAGCGTGTCGACCTCCTCGCGGGTGCGGCAGAAAACGAGGGCCGCGGTCGGCGACTCGACGTCGAGCAACCGCCCGAGCGCTGAGGCCTTATGGGCGCGTGGCACGAGGTAGGCGACCTGGCGCACCAACGACGCCGCAGCGGACGTCGGCTCGCGGCGGATGTGCACCCGCACCGGGTCGGTGAGGTAGCGCCGCACCAGGCCGTTGATCCGCGCCGGCATCGTCGCCGAGAACAGCACGGTCTGGCGCTGATCGGGCACCGCCTGCAGGATCGCCTCGATGTCCTCCGCGAAGCCCATGTCGAGCATCTCGTCGGCCTCGTCCAGGACGACGACCTGCAGTTCGGTCATCACGAGGGTGCGGCGGGTGAGGTGATCTATCGCGCGTCCCGGCGTCGCCACCACGACGTCGACGCCGGACTCCATCGCGCGGATCTGGCGCAGGATCGGCTGGCCGCCGTAGACGGGCAGCACGCGCGCGCCGAGTTCGCGGCCGTAGCGGTGGATGGCCTCGGACACCTGGATCGCGAGCTCGCGGGTCGGCACCAGCACCAGCGCGTGCGGGTGGCGCGCGCCGGGCGCGAGACGCTGCAGCAGCGGCAGCGCGAACGCGGCCGTCTTGCCGGTGCCCGTCGCGGCCTGGCCCAGCAGGTCACGGCCGGCGAGCAGCGGCGGGATCGTCTCGCGCTGGATGGGTGTCGGTTCCTCGTAGCCCAGACCGTCCAGTGCCCGCTGAAGTTCGGGGCGCAGCTGGAGATCGGCGAAGGTGAACGGCTCGTCAACCCCTGCGGTGGTCACGCCCCAACCCTTTCACGCTCCACCTGCCCGCTTTGACCCCGCCAGCGTCGCAGATCTCGGCCTCCGGCGACGCTGGCGGGGTCAAAGCCGAGATGGTCAGAGGTTGCCGCGCAGTTCCTGCTCGCGCTCGATCGCCTCGAACAGCGCCTTGAAGTTGCCCTTGCCGAAGCCGAGTGAGCCGTGCCGCTCGATGAGCTCGAAGAACACCGTCGGCCGGTCGCCCACCGGCTTGGTGAAGATCTGCAGCAGGTAGCCGTCCTCGTCGCGGTCGACCAGGATGTTGCGTGCCTTGAGCTCCTCGATCGGCACCCGCACGTGCCCGATCCGCTCGCGCAGCTCCGGGTCGTCGTAATAGGAGTCAGGGGTATCGAGGAACTCGACGCCGCGCGCGCGCATCTCGTCGGTGGTGCGCAGGATGTCGTTGGTGGCCAGGGCGATGTGCTGGCAGCCAGGGCCGGCGTAGAAGTCGAGGTACTCGTCGATCTGGCTCTTGCGCTTGCCCGGCGCCGGCTCGTTGAGCGGGAACTTCACCCGGTGGTTGCCGTTCGCGACCACCTTCGACATCAGCGCCGAGTACTCCGTCGCGATGTCGTCGCCGATGAACTCGGCCATGTTCAGGAAGCCCATCACCCGGTTGTAGAAGTCGACCCACTCGTCCATCCGGCCGAGCTCGACGTTGCCGACACAGTGGTCGACGGCCTGGAACAGCCGCTTGTCCGGCGGCGTCATCGTCGAGGTCTTCTCGACGTAGCCAGGCAGGTAGACGCCGTCGTAGTGCGAGCGGTCGACGAGGGTGTGCCGGGTCTTGCCGTAGGCCGCGATCGCCGCAAGGCGTACCGTGCCGTGCTCGTCGCTGACGTCGTGCGGCTCGTCGAGGATCGTCGCGCCCTGCTCGCGGGCGTGCGCGATGCACTTGTCGACGTCGGGCACCTCGAGCGCGAGGTCGACGACGCCGTCGCCGTGCGCCCGGTGGTGGTCGGCGAACGGGCTGTCCAGGGCAACCGCACCGATGATCACGAACCGGGCCGAGCCGGATCGCAGCACGAACGCCTTGTGGTCGCGGTTACCCGTCTCGGGTCCCGAGTAGCCGACGAGCGTCATGCCGAATGCGTGCTGATAGAAGTGCGCGCTCTGCGTGGCGTTGCCGGATACGAACACGACTGCGTCCATGGCCGTGACGGGGAACGGATCCTTCGCCTCGTCGTACTCGACCAGCCCGACGAGCTGCTTGAGGCGGTCAATGGTGAGGTCGGCGTCACGCTCTTGCGGGGTCAGTTCGACAGTCGTCATGCAGTCAGCCTGCGGGAGCTTCGGTCGATATGCAACTCTTCTGCTCACGGCCAGACAATCTGCACAGATTGTCTAGCAATGTGCGCTCCATAGGGAGCATATTGGTCAGTTTCGGACGGCCCCGACAGCAGCGCTCACCGCCAAGACCCCGAACAACACGCCGCGTGCGGCACCCACTGATCTTGCCGTGTCCTGCCCGGCGAACTGCGATCGCGCCCCTAGCCTGATGTGCGATGACCACCTACGTCGCCGTCTTCGCGATGGTCCTGGGCTACGTCGCGCTCGTCGCGGCGTACTGCGCGCTGCGCACCCTGGCCAAGCTGCGCCGGGCGACGTCGGTGCTCGCGCGCGGCAGCCGCAGCACGAGCGGCAAGGAGTCCCTGATCGAGGCGACCGAACGGCACGCCGCGCAGACGGCCTCGCTCGCCACGCAGATGACCGAACTGCGCAGCCACGTCGATGCGACCTGCGCCCAGACGCTCGCGTCAGTGCAGTCGGACAGCGCCAGCGTGGCCGACGTGCTGCGCAATATCGCCCTCGTCCGCTACGACGCCTTCGCCGACATCTCCGGACGGCTGTCCTTCTCGCTCGCGCTGCTCGACGAGCGCGGCGACGGCGTGACGATCAGCGCGATCGCGGGACGCACCGATACCCGCGTGTACGCCAAGGGCGTCGCCGCCGGCAAGGGCGAACACGAGCTCTCGCCGGAGGAGCATCAGGCCGTCTCGGCGGCAATGCACAAGCAGCGCAACAGCCTGCTCAGCCGCAAAGCCGGCTGATGCTTTCGTTGACCGGGGGGGTGCGCCCGTGACGACGCTCGCCTTCCTTGGGCCCGAGGGCACGTTCGCCCATGCGGCGCTGCGCGACCTGTCGGCGGCGCAGGGCGCGACGCTGCTGCCGACGGCCAACGTGACGCTGGCAATCGACGCCGTCCGGGCCGGTGACGCCGACGGTGCGCTCGTCCCGCTCGAGAACTCCGTCGAGGGTGCCGTGCCGGCCACGCTCGACGAGCTGGCCAACGGCGAGCCGCTGATCATCGCCGAGGAGACCTACCTGCACGTCGCGTTCGAGCTGATGGCGCGACCGGACACGGCACTGGCCGACATCCGCACCGTCGCGACCCACCCGCACGCCGAAGCGCAGGTGCGGCGCTGGCTGCTGAGCAACGTGGCCGCGGCGCGGGTCGCGTTGGTCGCCTCGACTGCCGGTGCGGCGCAGGCAGTGGCCGCCGGGGACTATGACGCGGCGGTCGGTGCCGCGGTCGCC
This sequence comes from Jatrophihabitantaceae bacterium, assembly GCA_036833255.1. Lineage (GTDB taxonomy): Bacteria > Actinomycetota > Actinomycetes > Mycobacteriales > Jatrophihabitantaceae > QHCC01. The sequence continues at coordinate 11,556 of DAITQD010000020.1, read as the reverse complement.
GGGGAGCTGTACGGGTTGGACATCGTCGCGCACGACATCGCCGACAACCCCGGGGCGGTGACCCGTTTCGTGCTGCTGATCCGCGCGGCCCCACCCCGGCCGGCGACCGGCAACGACCGCACCACACTCGTCGCCTACCTGCGTGCGGACCACTCCGGAGCCCTGCTCGAGATCCTGACCGAGTTCGCGGCCCGCGCGGTCAACCTCACCCGTATCGAGTCGCGCCCGACCAAGGGCGCAATCGGGCAGTACTGCTTCTCCATCGACTGTGAAGGGCACATCGCCGACGAGCGCGTCGGTGACGCAATCGCCGCGCTGCACCGGGTCTGCGGCGACGTACGCTTCCTCGGCTCGTACCCGCGCCGTGACGGCGTGCAGGGCGGGGTCCCGCTCGGCCGAGCCGACGCCGACTTCGGCGCAGCGCGCGAGTGGCTACGACGGGTGCGTGAGACCGGCCAGAGCTGAGCGGACCCATCCGCTCAGAGGTACAGCCCGGTGTTGGCGTCGTTGCGTTCAGCGGCCACCGCGTGCAGGTCCCGCTCACGCAGGAGCAGGTAGTCATCGCCCGCGATCTCGACCTCGTGGCGGTCGTCGGGGCTGAACAGCACCCGGTCACCGGGCTCGACGGCGCGGACGTGGTTGCCGACTGCCAGTACCTCGCCCCAGATGAGCCGCTTGGCCACCTGCGCGGTGGCTGGGATGACGATGCCGCCCGATGAGCGCCGCTCGCCCTCGTCGCGCGGCTCCTTCACGAGCACCCGGTCGTGCAGCATCTTGATCGGCAGCCGGTCGGGGGTGGTCACGACAGCCAAGACTAGGGGAGCGGCGCGGTGAGGTCTGCTACCCAGCCGAGGTGGTCCGGGGCCTGTCCCGCAGGCCCAGCGTCTTCGGAGGCCGCGATGTCGGCACGCACCTCCGGGTAGTGGCAGGCGGGCTCAGTAGCCTGAGCAGGTGATCGACCTCAGGCTGCTGCGCGACGACCCCGACCGGGTGCGAGCATCCCAGCGCGTCCGCGGTGCCGACGAATCGCTCGTCGACGCGCTGCTCGCTGCCGACGACGCGCGGCGGGCCGCGGTGTCGCGGGCCGATTCGCTGCGCGGTGAACAGAAAACGCTCAGCCGGTCGGTGGCCCGGGCGAGCGCCGAGGAGCGACCCGCAGTGCTCGCCCGCGCCAAGCACCTCGCGGACGAGGTGAAGGCGGCCGGGGTCGACCAGGCCGCCGCCGACGCGGCCCTGCGCGAGGCGCACCTGGCCGTGCCGAACGTTGTCGAGGACGGCGTCCCGCCCGGTGGCGAAGCCAACTTCGTGACGCTGGAGACGGTCGGCACCCCGCCCACCGTCGCCGCACCGAAGGACCACACCGAAATCGGCGCGACGCTGCGGGCCATCGACACCGAGCGCGGCGCCAAGGTCAGCGGTGCACGCTTCTACTTCCTCACCGGAGTCGGCGCGCAGCTCGAACTTGCGCTGGTGAACCTGGCGATGGCGCAGGCCACCGAGGCGGGCTTCGTCCCGGTGATCGCGCCCGCTCTCGTCAAGCCCGAGATCATGGAGGGCACCGGGTTCCTCGGCGCGCATGCCGCGGAGGTGTACCGGCTGGCCGACGACGATCTGTTCCTGGTCGGTACGTCCGAGGTGGCACTGGCCGGCTACCACTCGAACGAGATCCTCGACGTCGCCTCGTTGCCGCTGCGCTACGCGGGCTTCTCCTCGTGCTTCCGGCGCGAGGCCGGCTCGTACGGCAAGGACACCCGCGGCATCATCCGGGTGCACTGGTTCGACAAGGTCGAGATGTTCTCCTATGTCGCCGCCGACGACGCGTTCGACGAGCACCGTCGGCTGCTGGCCTGGGAGCGCGAGTTCATGGACAAGCTGGAGCTGGCCTACCGCGTGATCGACGTCGCCGCGGGTGATCTCGGCTCGTCGGCGGTGCGCAAGTTCGACATCGAGGCGTGGTTCCCGTCGCAGGGCGCCTACCGCGAGCTGACCTCGACGTCCAACTGCACGACCTATCAGTCCCGCCGGCTGAACATCCGCGCGCGGGGTGCGGCCGGGGTCGGGCCGGTCGCCACGCTCAACGGGACGCTGTGTGCGATCGCCCGCACCATCGCCTGCCTGCTCGACCACCACCAGCAGCCCGACGGCTCGGTTTACCTGCCGGCGGCGCTGCGGCCGTGGCTCGGCGGTCGCGAGGTGCTCACCGCTCCGTGAGCATTCGGATGCTGGCCAGCGACCTGGACGGCACGCTCCTCCGCAGTGACGGCACGATCTCGTCGCGCAGCCGCGACGCGTTGCGCGGCGCCGTCGAGGCCGGCCTGCTCGTCGCCTTCGTCACCGGGCGCCCGCCGCGGTGGCTGGACGAGATCGTCGAAGCCACCGGGCACTCCGGAGTCGCAGTCGGCGCGAACGGCGCGGTTCTCTACGACCTCGCCACCGAGCGCATCATTGCCTCGCATCCGCTGTCGCCCGACGAACTCGCGACGCTGACGGCCGAGTTGCGCGCCGCCTTCCCCGAGGTGCAGTTCGCGGTCGAGTACGGCGACAGCTTCGGCGCCGAGCCGGGCTATGTGCACGACTGGGCGATCAACCCGCTCGCCGACCGCCGCGGCCGGCCCATCGCGCCGCCCGTGGTCGCCGACCTCGCGAGCATCATCAGCCGAGCGGGCGTCAAGCTGTTGGCCAAGGACCACGGTGCCGACGTCGACGACTTCCTGGCTTCGGCGGCGACGCTGCTTGCCGGCCGGGCGACGGTCACGCACTCGTCCACCTTCGGCCTGCTCGAGATTGCTGCCGCCGGCGTCACCAAGGCGAGCGGCCTGGCTGAGCTGGCGGCGTCGCACGGCATCACGCCCGGCGAGGTGGCCGCGATCGGGGACATGCCCAACGACGTCCCGATGCTGCAGTGGGCCGGCGCCTCCTATGCCGTCGCCAACGCCCACCCCGCCGCGCTGGCGGCCGCCGACGAAGTGCTCGCGAGCAACGACGAGGACGCCGTGGCAGTCCTGATCGAGACCCTTCTCGGCACGCGGTAAATGAGTCGTGGCGGGCTCGCGCCGGCGTCAGGGCTCGCGCAGGGCGGCGCGATGGATCTTGCCGCTCGTCGTCCTGGGCAGGGCATCGACGAAGCGGACGTGGCGCGGGTACTTATAGGGCGCGGTCTCGGCCTTGACGTGCTCCTGCAACTCGTGGGCCAGCGCATCGGAGCCGACGAAGCCGTCGCGCAGGACGACCACCGCCGCCACCACCTCGCCGCGCACGGCGTCGGGGACCCCGATGACCGCGACCTCGCGTACCGACGGGTGGGCGAGCAGCGTCGACTCCACCTCGCTCGGCCCGATGCGGTAGCCGGCGCTGACGATCACGTCGTCGGCGCGCGCCTGGAAGAACAGCCAGCCGTACTCGTCCTGGCGCACCAGATCGCCCGTGTGCCACCTCCCCTCCGGCGTGGGAGCACCGTCGTAACCGAGGAAGAACGACGGCACGCTCGCCGGGTCCACGGTCAGCTCGCCGCCGTCGATCACCACCCGGACGCCCGGCAACGGGCGGCCCATCGACCCGGGCGGCGGGTGCTCGCCCGTCCGGACGCCGGCGATGTGCCCGGTCTCGGTCTGCCCGTAGCCATCGGCGATCCGCAGCCCGGTCTGCGCGCACCAGTCCGCTACGACCGCAGCCCCGAGCGCCTCACCCGCGGTGATCAGCCGGCGCAGCGACGGCACGTCGCCGAGCGGTCCGTGAGCCGCGATCAGCCGGTATTCGGTGGGCGCCATGCACAGCACGTGCACGCCCTCACGGCGAATGCTCGCCAGCCGCTCCGCCGGGTCGAAGCGCCGGTCCTGCAGCAGCGCTGCCGCCCCGCACAGCCACGGGGCGATGAAGCTGTTGCGCGCCGACTTCGACCAGCCCGGCGCAGCGGTGGACCACACCAGCTCACCGGGTTGTGCGGCCAGCCAATGCTTGGCCTGAAGGCGCTGCCCCCAGACGTATCGCTGACCGTGCGTCACCAGCTTCGGCTCGCCGCTCGTCCCGGACGTGAACAGCACAAACGCCGGATCGAGCGGGCCGAGCTCGGCGAAGCGCGGCGGCTCGCGCCCCGCGAGCAGCGCCGGATCGGGCACCCACAACACCGGGCAGTCTGGTGCGGCCGCCTCCAGCGCGGCGCGGTTGCGCTCGTCGCAGACAACCAGCGCGGGACGGGCGCGGGCGAGACGCAGCGCGAGGTCCTTCGGCCGCAACTGCTCGCTGCACGGCAGCGTGGCCGCACCGACGCGCAGGCAGGCGAGAATGCTCAGCGCGTACTCGACGCGGCTGCCGATGAGGGTGAGCACGACGGAGCCCCGCGTGACGCCGTGCGCGGCGAACGCGGCGGCGAGCGAACCTGCCGCGTCCGAGAGTTGGCCGAACGTCCACTCCTGCCGGGCGCCAGACGCGTCGAGCGACACGACGGCGAGTTCACCCGGTGGCCGAGTCTCAACCACGTCGCGGACGAAGTTGGGCACGACTACAGGTACTGGCCGGTGCCGGGTCCGTCTTCGCCCTCGGTGCCGGGTCGCCGGCCGAACTGCCCACCCGGCGGCATGAGGATCTGACCGTCCGGGCCGACGATCACCTGCTCACCCGGTGCACCGGGAAGCGCGCGCCCGCGCATCTGCTCGAGCTGGGCGCGGGCGGCCATCTGCTGCGCGAACAGCGCCGTCTGGATGCCGTGGAACAGGCCCTCGAGCCAGCCGACGAGCTGGGCTTGGGCGATGCGCAGTTCGGCCTCCGAGGGCACGCCCGTGCCGAAGGGCAGGGTCAGCCGATCCAGCTCCTCGCGCAACTCCGGCGCCAGGCCCTGCTCGAGCTCACGGATCGAGGCCTCGTGGATCTCGCGCAGTCGGTGTCGGCCGGCCTCGTCCAGCGGCGCAGCCCGCACCTCCTCGAGCAGCTGCTTGATCATGGTGCCGATCCGCATCACCTTGGCAGGCTGCTCGACCATGCCCGCAACGTCGTCACTGTCGTCTTCCCCGCCGGGGTCCGGGGGCGCGAGGCGCTCGGTCGGCGTCGGGTCGCCGTCGGGTCCGGACGGGTGGTCTGCGGGGTGCTGGGTGTCATCGGTCACCCGACTAGTCTGACCCACGGTCAGCGAGCGCAGCGCTCACGACCCTTACTCGCTAGGGAACGCGCAGCAGGACCTTGCCGATGTGCTCGCTGGATTCGACCAGTCGGTGGGCCTCGGCCGCATCGTCGATCCTCAGGATGCGGTCGATGATGGGCCGGACCGCGCCGGACTCGATCAGCGGCCAGACAGCGTGCACGGTCTCGGCGGCGATCTCGGCCTTCTGCTGCAGCGGACGCGAGCGCAGGCCCGCGGCGAGCACGGTCGCGCGCTTGGCCAGCAGCGCGCCGAGGTCGAGCTCGCCCTTGCGCCCGCCCTGCAACCCGAGCACGACCAGCCGTCCGCCGACGGCGAGCGAGCTGATATTGCGCGGCAGGTAGAGCGCGCCCATGTTGTCGAGGACCACGTCGACACCCTGCCCACCGGTCTCGGCGAGCACGCGGTCTTCAAAGACCTCGTCGCGGTAGTTGATCGCGACATCGGCGCCGAGTTCGCGGCAGAACTCGACCTTGCGTGGGGTGCCTGCGGTAGCGAACACCACGGCACCGCGCTGGTGGGCCAGCTGGATGGCCATCGTGCCGATACCGCTCGTCCCGCCGTGCACCAGCAGCCGTTCCCCAGGCTGGAGGTGGCCGGCACCGAAGACCATCGACCAGACCGTGCACGACGTCTCGGGCAGCGCGGCCGCGTCCACCAGGGATGTGCCGTGCGGGACCGGCATGAGCTGCCCGACCGGCACGGCGACCAGTTCCGCGTACCCGCCGCCAGCCAGCAGCGCGCAGACCTCGTCGCCGACGTTCCAGCCGGCGACACTCTCGCCGAGCGCGGCAATGGTGCCCGAGCACTCCAGGCCCAGGTACGGCGCGGCGCCGTGCGGGGGCGGGTAGTTGCCCTGCCGCTGCAGCAGGTCGGCGCGGTTGACGGCGGTGGCCGCGACCCTGACGATCACCTCGCCGGGCTTGGCCTCCGGATCGGGGACGTCCTGCACTTCCAGGACCTCGGGGCCTCCGGACTCGGTGACGACGACGGCGCGCATCCTGCGACCGTAACGGACCGGATCGGTGCGTCAGTGACCGCTCGTTGGGACATGGCACAGTGGCGGCATGCAACGAATCGCCGTGGGCGTCGGCCCGTTGACCGAATCCGACGTCGTCGCGGTCGCCCGGCACGGCGCGGGGGTCGCGCTGGCAGACGACGCGCTGGCCGCCATTGCCGCGTCGCGCGAGGTCGTCGACGCGCTGGCAGACGACAGCGAGCCGCACTACGGCATCTCGACCGGCTTCGGGGCCCTCGCGACCAAGCACATACCCGTCGAGCAGCGCGCGCTGCTGCAGCGTTCGTTGATCAGATCCCACGCCGCAGGCTCCGGCCAAGAGGTCGAGCGGGAGGTCGTGCGCGCGATGATGCTGCTGCGCCTCTCGACGCTCGCAACCGGTCACACGGGCGTTCGACCCACCACCGCGACTGCCCTGGCGGCCCTGCTGGACAAGGGGATCACGCCGGTTGTTCGCGAGTTTGGATCGCTGGGCTGCTCAGGCGACCTCGCACCCCTGGCGCACGTCGCTCTCGCGCTGATCGGCGAGGGGACGGTGCGCGCGGCCGATGGCGCGCAAGGCTCCGCGGCTGACGTCCTGCGCGCGCACGGCCTCGAACCGGTCGCCCTCGCCGAGAAGGAGGGCCTCGCCCTCATCAACGGCACCGACGGGATGCTCGGCCACCTGCTGCTGGCCTGCCACGACCTCGACATGTTGTTGCGCACCGCCGACATCAGCGCGGCGATGAGCGTCGAGGCCCTGCTCGGCACCGCGCGCGTCTTCGCCGAAGACCTGCAGGCACTGCGCCCGCACCCGGGTCAGGCGGCGGCCGCGGCGAACCTGCGCGCGCTGCTGGCCGACTCGCCGATCATCGCCTCGCACGCGGGCCCGGACTGCGTCTACGTGCAGGATGCCTACTCGATGCGCTGCGCACCGCAGGTCGCCGGAGCCGCGCGTGACACGCTCACCCACGCGCGCACCGTGGCGGGGTTCGAGCTGGCATCGGCCGTCGACAACCCCGTCGTCGTCGAGGGCCGGGTCGAGTCGAACGGCAACTTCCACGGCGCGCCCATCGCCTATGTGCTGGACTTCCTCGCCATTCCCGCCGCCGACGTCGCCTCGATCAGCGAGAGACGCACCGACCGGATGCTCGATGTCACCCGCTCGCGAGGCCTGCCGCCGTTCCTGGCCGACGACCCGGGTGTCGACTCCGGACACATGATCGCCCAGTACACGCAGGCGGCGATGGTCTCCGAACTCAAGCGGCTGGCCGTGCCTGCGAGCGTCGACTCCATCCCGTCCTCGGCCATGCAGGAGGACCACGTGTCGATGGGTTGGTCGGCCGCACGCAAGCTGCGCCGGTCAGTCGATGCGCTCACCCGGGTGCTGGCGATCGAGCTGCTGACGGCTGCACGCGCGCTCGATATGCGCGCGCCGCTGCAGCCGGGGCCGGCCACCGCAGCCGTCGTCGCGGCACTGCGCGAGCGCGTGGCCGGACCCGGCCCGGACCGCCACCTCTCGCCCGAGATCGAAGCCGCTGTCGAGTTCGTCCGCTCCGGCGCGGCGGTGGCCGCCGCCGACTCCGCACTGCCCGAACCACTCCGTTAGTCAGCCGAAAGGGAATCCGCGATGAGCCAGGCCCGCACCGTCCGCGCCCCCCGCGGCACCACACTGACCGCACGGGGCTGGCAGACCGAGGCGCCGCTGCGCATGCTGCAGAACAACCTCGACCCCGACGTCGCGGAACACCCCGAGGATCTCGTCGTCTACGGCGGCACCGGCAAGGCCGCGCGCGATTGGCCCAGCTACGACGCGATCGTGCGCACCCTCACCGACCTGAGGCTCGACGAAACGCTGCTCGTGCAGAGCGGCCGCCCGGTCGGAGTGATGCAGACTCACGAGTGGGCGCCGCGGGTGCTGATCGCGAACTCCAACCTGGTCGGCGACTGGGCGAACTGGGAGGAGTTCCGCCGCCTCGAGCACCTCGGTCTGATCATGTACGGCCAGATGACCGCCGGCTCCTGGATCTACATCGGCACGCAGGGCATCCTGCAGGGCACCTACGAGACCTTCGCCGCAGTGGCCGCGAAGATCGCGGCCTCTGGCCGGCATAAGGACAGTGACGGCACCCTGGCCGGCACGATCACGCTCACCGCCGGTCTCGGTGGCATGGGCGGCGCGCAGCCGCTGGCCGTGACGATGAACGACGGCGTCGCGATCTGCATCGACGTCGACGCCTCGCGGATCAAGCGCCGAATCGAGCACCGCTACTTAGATGTCGAGGCATCCTCGGTGGCCGAGGCTCTCGACCTGGCCGTCCAGGCGCGTGACGCAAGAAAGCCTCTGTCCATAGGGCTTCTCGGCAATGCAGCCTCGCTCGTGCCGCAACTGCTCGCCAACGACGCCCCCATCGACATCGTCACCGACCAGACCTCCGCGCACGACCCGCTGAGTTATCTGCCGATCGGCGTCGAGTTCGACGACTGGCACGACTACGCAGCGCGCAAGCCGGAGGAGTTCACCGGCCGGGCACGTGCTTCGATGGCGCGCCACGTGGAGGCGATGGTCGGCTTCATGGACAAGGGCGCCGAGGTCTTCGACTATGGCAACTCGATTCGCGGCGAGGCGCAGCTGGCCGGCTACTCGCGCGCGTTCGCGTTCCCGGGCTTCGTCCCCGCCTACATCCGTCCGCTGTTCTGCGAGGGCAAGGGTCCGTTCCGCTGGGCGGCGTTGTCCGGCGACCCGAAGGACATCGCTCGCACCGATCGGGCCGTGCTCGACCTTTTCCCCGAGAACGAGTCGCTGGCGCGCTGGATGAAGCTGGCGCAGGAGCGCGTGCACTTCCAGGGCCTGCCCGCGCGGATCTGCTGGCTGGGTTACGGCGAGCGCGACAAGGCCGGCCTGGCGTTCAACGACCTCGTCGCGTCCGGTGAGATCAGCGCGCCGATCGTCATCGGCCGCGATCACCTTGACTGCGGGTCGGTGGCGTCCCCGTACCGCGAGACCGAGGCCATGGCCGACGGCTCCGATGCGATCGCCGACTGGCCGCTGCTCAACGCGATGCTCAACGTGGCCAGCGGGGCGACCTGGGTGTCGATCCACCACGGCGGCGGCGTCGGCATGGGCCGCTCGATCCACGCCGGGCAGGTCTGCGTCGCCGACGGAACGCCGCTGGCCGCGGAGAAGCTGGCGCGGGTGCTTTCCAACGACCCGGGCATGGGCGTGATCCGGCACGTCGACGCAGGCTATGACCGGGCCGTCGAGGTCGCCGAGGAGCGCGACGTCCGCGTCCCGATGCGCGAGGCCTGACCACCTTTCCCCGCTGGGGCACCGCTGCTGATCACCTTTTCCCCGCTGGTAGCCGGTTTGGACGGCCGAAACCGACCACCAGCGGGGAAAACAGCGGCAGAACCGGGTGCTACGGCGCGGCCAGCAGGGCGGCGACGACCCCCAGCAAGGGACGGTCCGCGGGCAGCCACCCGACCGAGTCGAGCTCGGCCGCGCTCAGCCAGCGCAGCTCGTCGTGGTCCTGCAGCGGCCGGGGCTGTCCGGCCACCAGCACGACGCGGTAGACGCGCAGCTCCAGCTTCACCCCACCCGGCGCCGAGCCGAGCAGCTCGGCGACCGTGACCTCGACCCCGAGTTCCTCGCGGCACTCACGCATCAGCGCGGCCGGCTCGGACTCGCCCGCCTCGACCTTGCCGCCGGGGAACTCCCAACCGCCGGCCAGCTCGGGCGGCGCGCTGCGGCGCGCGGCGAGCACCCGGCCGTCACGCACGATCGCCGCACCGACCACCACGCGCACCGACACGACTCTGCAGTCTCCCTCGGGCACATTCGGGTGCAGACTTGGGTATGGCCATTCGCCGTCTGAGCCTGCTCGCGGCCGTCGCTGCCACCGCTGTGCTCCCGTCCGGGGGTGCCGGCGCGTCCCCGCTGCACGCGACAGGTTCGCCGAGCCACCTGACCGCGGCCGTGCAGGCAGCGGCTGTCACTGCCTTCGCCGACTGGGACACCTACCACGGCAACGGGCAACGCACCGGGTATGCGCCGACGCTGAAGAGCGTGACCACGACGCCCATGTCGGTCTGGTCGGTGACGTTGGACGGTGCCGTGTACGGCTCGCCGGTCATCGTGGCGGGCGGCATCAAGATCGTGGCGACGGAGAACAACACCGTGTACCGCATCTCCGGAAACAGGGTGGTGTGGCGGCATCACCTCGGCGTACCCGTGCCCCTGTCCAGCCTGCCGTGCGGCAACATCGATCCCCTCGGCATCACCGGCACGCCCGCCTACGACCGGACCACCCGCAGCCTCATCGTTGTCGCGGAACTGGCCAATCCGTTCCGGCACGTGGCGGTCGGCCTCGATCCGGTCACCGGCGCGCAACGGTGGTACCGCAATGTCGACGTGCCAACGTCCGTGCCAGGCATCACGCCGCAGGCGATGCAGCAGCGCGGCGCCCTGCTGGTGTCCGCTCGCCGGGTATACGTCCCCTACGGCGGCCTCGCAGGTGACTGCAGCTCCTACCGCGGCAGCCTCGTCGCGCTCGATCTCGACCATCCGACCTCTGCCGCGCTGTGGCACTTCACTGTGCCGTCGGCGCGTGAGGGCGGAATCTGGACGCCGCCCGGCGCGTCGGAGAACCCCGGCGGGGGTTTGCTGGTTGCGGTAGGCAACGGCCCGAGCAGTGCCACCGCGCCTTACGACTTCAGCGACTCGGTGCTCAAAGTGGCGTTCCAGAAGATCCAGGACTCCTTCTCGCCCAGTAGCTGGCGTGCCGACAACGCAGGCGACGCTGACCTCGGCAGCGCAGGCCCCGCGATCGTTGGGTCGTGGGTGTTCGCCGACGGGAAGTCAGGCACGGCCTACGTGCTGCACCGGGCCGCGCTCGGCGGCATCGGCGGCCAGGCGTCGTCGATGACCCTGTGCCGATCCTTCGGAGGGACCGCGGTGCTCGCGAACGTGGTTTACGTCCCGTGCACAGACGGGTTGCGGGCGGTGCGGATCAACGCCAACGCCACGATGACCGTGCTGTGGCACACATCGGCCAACATCACCGGATCCCCGGTGATCGGCGGTGGGCGGCTGTGGGCACTGGACACCGTCGCCGGGAGGCTGCACGTGCTCAACCCGAGCACCGGAGCCGACCAACTCTCGCTTCCGGTGGGTCCGGTAACCCGGTTCGCTACCCCGGCGCTGTACGGCAATGCAGTCTTTGTGGGCACCACGACTGGTATCCGGGCCTTCAACTGGTAGGTCAGAATCAGGCCATGACAGTTCACCTCGCCACAACCCGCGAAGCGAACGACCTGCTGGCGCGTGACCCGCTGGCGTTGCTGATCGGCATGCTGCTCGACCAGGTGGACCCGCGGACCTGGGCTCCATCTGGCCTGGCGCGGTTAGATCGTGGGACGGCGTGCTTGC
>DAITQD010000019.1:27141-29407 GCA_036833255.1 Jatrophihabitantaceae bacterium | reverse complement strand
CGGCGCGCGGTCTGGGTGGGCTGTTCGCGCCGCGGCCGCAGGCCGAGCGTAAGCCGCTGCCGGCGTCCGGGCTTCGCTCGAGCGCTGCCTCGCGGGCGGCCCCACGAGCCTCGGCCAAGGGCGGCGTCGGCGCAGTGCGGGCCAAGGGCCGCGCGGACGAGGCGGCCGTCGCTCGGGGCGCGGCACTCGCACGCAGCCGCGCCAAGGCCAGCAAGTCACGGCGGACCGAGCTGTAGATGCCGAGCGCACTCGTCACCGGGGCAACGGCCGGCATCGGCGCGGAATTCGCGCGCCAGCTCGCAGCGGCGGGCAACGACCTGGTTCTCGTCGCCCGCGACGCGGTGCGCCTGGAATCGAGCCGCGCGGCGCTGAGCGATGAGTTCGGTGTCGGTGTCGAGATTCTGGCGGGCGATCTGTGCACCGACGCCGGCTGCGATGCCGTGGCGGCCCGGATCACCGACACGCAGCAGCCAGTCGACGTTCTCGTCAACAACGCCGGCTTCGGCATGTACAAGCGCTTCGGCGTGGCCGAGTTGGCCGACGAGGAGCGCCAGCTCGACCTCAACGTCCGCGCCGTGCTGCGGCTGACGCACGCGGCGGTTCGGGCGATGACCGGTCGTGGTTCGGGACAGATCATCAATATCTCCTCGGTCGCCGGGTTCGTCCCGCGCGGAGGCAATGCCACCTACTCGGCGAGCAAGGCGTGGGTGACGATGTTCAGCGAGGCCCTGGCGGTGCAGCTGGCCGGTTCTGGCGTGTCGATCACTGCGGTGTGTCCTGGTTTCACGCGCACCGAGTTCCACGACCGGGCCAACGCTGACATGGCGCACGTGCCGGACCGGATGTGGCTGGACGTGCGGACCGTCGTGTCTCAGGGGCTTGCTGACGCCGCGAAGGGCAAGCCGGTCAGCGTGCCGGGGCGGCAGTACAAGCTGCTCGTGAGCGCCACGCGGACCATCCCGCGACCGCTGCTGCGCAAGATCATGGCCCGCCGCGGGAATCGCTAGCGACACGCGACACTAGGGTCTGTTGCGTGAGCGACCGGGACGAACTGCTGCAGCTGATCAAGGACATCGCCGTCGTGCCCGGCAAGGTCACGCTGTCCTCCGGCCGCGAGGCGGACTACTACCTCGACCTGCGGCGCATCGCATTGCATCGCACAGCCGCGCCACTCGTCGGGCGCGTCCTGCTCGCCCTCACCGCCGACTGGTCCTACGACGCCGCCGGCGGGTTGACGCTCGGCGCCGACCCGGTGGCGGCCGCAATGCTGCACGCCAGCAACGGTCTTGTCGACTCGTTTGTGGTGCGCAAGAGCGAGAAGCAACACGGATTGCAGCGCCGGATCGAGGGGCCCGACGTCGCCGGCCGGCGGGTCGTCGCGGTCGAGGACACCTCGACGACGGGCAGCAGCGTGCTCACCGCCGTCGAGGCGCTGCGTGCGGTCGGCGCCGAGGTCGTCGGGGTGGTCGTCATCGTCGACCGTGGCGCCCGCGCGGCGGTCGAGGCGGCGGGGCTGGAATACCGCAGCGCGTACACCCTCGCCGACCTGGGCTTGTCCTGACCGCCAGCCCCGTGATCAACAGCAGGATTTGGTCCTCGGGGCGACCATCTGCTGCTGTTGATCAACGTGAGAGTCATGGCTGACGCGACGCCGGATCTGCCGGCCGACGTCGGCGTGGGGCCGCATCCGCCGCCGTGGCCGGCCGACCCGCGGCTGGACCCGGACCTGCTCACGCACGGAGATCGCCGCAACGTCGTCGACCGTTACCGCTACTGGCGCCTGGACGCGATCGTCGCCGACCTCGACACCCGCCGGCACGAGTTCGCGGTCGCGATCGAGAACTGGCAGCACGACTCGAACATCGGCACGGTCGTGCGCACTGCCAACGCCTTCCTGGCCCGCGAGGTGATCATCGTCGGCCGCCGTCGCTGGAACCGGCGCGGGGCCATGGTTACCGACCGCTACCAGCACGTGGGTCACGTCGCGTCCCCCACCGAACTCGTCGCGTACGCCGAAGCGCACGGGTACACAATCGTGGGGGTCGACAACCTGCCCGGCGCGGTGCCCATCGAGACGATTGCCCTGCCCCGTAACGCGTTGCTGCTGTTCGGGCAGGAGAGCGTGGGCCTCAGTGACGAGGCCCGCGCCGCCGCGCGGCTCGTCTGCTCGATCGCTCAGTACGGCTCGACCCGCTCGATCAACGCCGGCGTCGCGGCCGGGATCGCGATGCACGCCTGGATCCGCCAGCACGCCCAAGCACCGGAC
>DAITQD010000019.1:22101-27041 GCA_036833255.1 Jatrophihabitantaceae bacterium | reverse complement strand
TTCCTGCTGCCGCAGGTAGCTGCCGAAGTGCGGGACGGTGAACGCGATCCGGCCGCGCTGCCCGGAGTAGACGAGTCCCTTCTTCAGCAGCCCGTCGCGGGCGGGCGACAGCGACTGCGGCGGCCGGGCCAGCGACTCGGCGACCGCCGCCGTGGGCACCGCGTCGTCGGGCCCGGTCGGGTCGGCGACGTCGGCCATGGCCCGCAGGTACTCCCGCTCGGCCGGCGTGGCCCGCTCGTAGCGGGAACCGAAGAAGCCGACGGCCAGTTCGACCTCGGCCTCCGGAGCGGCGACACCGACGTCGGCCGCGGTGATCGGCGAGCGCGGCGCGACGTCCCAGGCGACCTTGCCGTACGCCTGGACGAAATAGGGGTAGCCGCCGGTCGCGGCGTACATCGCCGCCAGCGCGTCGTCGTCGAAGTCTGCGCCCTCGTCACGAGCGGGCGCGCGCAGCGCGAGGTCTGCTGACGCGCGGTCGAGGCGGTCGATGCGCGCGTAGCGGAACAGCCGCTCGGAGTAGGACTTGGCCGCTGACAGCACTGCCGGCAGGTGTGGCAGGCCGGCACCGACGACGACGAGCGGTAGCCCAAGCTGGGACACCTCGTGGCAGGCCGCGCACAGCGCCGAGACGTCGTCCGGGCCGAGGTCCTGCATCTCGTCGATGAAGATCGCGACACCGTGCCCGCTGTCGCCGGCCAGCCCGGCGATGTCGGTGAACAGCTCGACCAGATCGATCTCGATGTCGCCCGAGTCGGCCCGCCCGGACACGGCGGGGACGTCGATGCCCGGCTGCCAGCGGTCGCGTAGCTTCGGCGCCTTCCCGCCGGGCGTCCGCGACTCGCGCTGCGCGAAGGCCTTCACGACGCCGAGGACATGCTCGGCCTCACCCTTGTCCGGTTGCGCAAGCTCGCGCACGGCGAGGTGTAGGGCAGCGGCGAGCGGATGGCGCAGCGCCCGTTCGGGCCGGGCCTCGAGCTTGCCGGTGCCCCACCCGCGCCGGACCGCACCGCCGCGCATCGCGTTGAGCAGCACGGTCTTGCCGACACCGCGCAGGCCGGTCAGCACCACCGATCGCTCGGGCCGCGAGCGCGCGACGCGTTCGAGCAGGACGTCAAAGCTCTGCAGCTCGCCGTCGCGGCCGGCCAGCTCGGGCGGCCGCTGGCCGGCGCCGGGGGCATAGGGATTGCGTACCGGGTCCACGATCGGACTGTATCCGGCTCTCTAGCGAATACCGCATACAAGCCGAGAAAGCAGAATCGTGTCGCGACCCGTCACTCGAGGGAGCGGGAGGAGGGCAGGGTCAGGATCTCGGCACCGTTGTCGGTGACGACGATCGTGTGCTCCCACTGCGCAACCCACGAGCCATCGCGTGTCAGCACCGTCCAGTCGTCGTCCCACGTGAACCAGTCGATGGCGCCGAGGGTCAGCATCGGTTCGATCGTGAACGTCATCCCGGGCTCGAGCAGCGTCGTCGCTAGTGGCTGGTCGTAATGCAGGATCGTCGGCTTGGTGTGGAAGGACGGTCCTACGCCGTGGCCGGTGTAGTCGCGCACCACCCCGTAGCCGAAGCGGCGCGCGTAGGACTCGATCACCCGGCCGATCACGCTGACCGGGCGCCCCGGCCGCACCGCGTTGACGCCGCGCAGCATCGCCTCGCGAGTGCGCTCGCCGAGCTCACGTGCCTGGGGTGCCACGTCGCCGGCGTAGAACGTCGCGCACGTGTCGCCGTGCACTCCGCCGACGAACGCGGTGATGTCGACCTTCACGAGGTCACCGTCGGAGAGGGGCCGGGAGTCGGGGATGCCGTGGCAGATGACCTCGTTCACCGACGTGCACAGTGACTTCGGAAACCCCTTGTAGCCCAGCGTGGACGGGTACGCGCCCCGCGCCACCAGAAACTCGTGCCCGATCCGGTCCAGCTCGTCGGTCGTGACGCCGGGCGCGACGTGGCGGCCCACCTCGACGACGGCATCGCCTGCGATCCGGCCGGCGATTCGCATCCGCGCGACCGTGTCGGCGTCCTTGACCATCGCGTCGTCGTGATCGGCGGGTGTGCCCGGGGAGGCGTCGACGTAGTGCGGTCGGGTGATCGCCGGAGGCACGGTGCGCCGCGGAGAGACCACTCCGGGGCGAAGCTGGCTGGTGACGTTCACCCGTCCATTCTGCCCGCTCGCCAATCGATCAGCGAAGGTGAGCTCAGACCTCGACGACCATCGGCATCAGCATCGGCCGGCGGCGGTAGGTCTTGTCGACCCAGCGGCCGACTGTGCGCCGCACGATGTGTGCCAGTGCGTCGGCGTCGCGGGCACCGTCGGCGACCGCCTTCTCGACCACCGCGATGAGCTCGGCGCGGATCGGGTCGAGAGCGGACTCGTCCTCGGTGAAACCGCGGGCGGTGATCTCGGGACCGAAGACCACCTTGCCGATCTCCAGATCGACGGCGACCAGGATCGAGATGAAGCCTTCCTCGCCGAGGATGCGGCGGTCCTTGAGTGCCGCATCGCCGATGTCGCCGACCGCGAGGCCGTCGACGTAGACGTAGCCGACGGGGACCGTGCCGACGATCGTGGCCAGGCCGTCGACGAGGTCGACCACGGTGCCGTCGGGCGCGAGCATGATCCGTTCGTCGGGGATGCCGGTGGAGCGCGCGATCTCGGCGTGCGCGCGCAGATGGCGCCATTCGCCGTGCACCGGCATGTGGTTGGTCGGGCGCACCACGTTGATCAGATAACGCAGCTCGCCGGCGGGCGCATGCCCGGAGACGTGCACCAGGGCCGTCGACTTGTGCACGACGGTCGCACCCAGCCGGGACAGGCCGTTGATCACCTGGCCGACCGAAGTCTCGTTGCCCGGGATCATTGAGGAGGCGAGCACGATCGTGTCGTCGGGGACGATCCGAACCGTCTGGTGCTCGCGGTTGGCCATCCGCGACAGCGCCGACAGCGGCTCACCCTGCGACCCCGTGGAGATGAGCAGCACCCGACGCGAGGGCAGCTCCTCGGCCGCCTTGGCGTCGATCAGCAGGCCGTCGGGTACCTGCAGCAGGCCCAGTTCGCGGGCGATCTGCATGTTGCGCAGCATCGAACGCCCGACCAGCGCGACCTGCCGCTCGCACGCCACGGCCGCGTCGAGCACCTGCTGCACGCGGTGCACGTGCGAGGCGAAGCAGGCCAGGATGACGCGGCCGCGCGCCTTGGCGATCACGTCGGCGACCACGACGCCGACGTCACGCTCGGACGGAATGAACCCCGGCACCTCGGCGTTCGTCGAGTCGGCCAGCAGCAGGTCGACGCCCTCGTCGCCGAGGCGTGAGAAGCCGGGCAGGTCGGTGAGCCGGTTGTCCAGCGGCGTCTGATCCATCTTGAAGTCGCCCGTGTGCAGCACGGTGTGCTTCCCGGCGCGGATCGCCACGGCGAGCGCGTCCGGGATGGAGTGGCTGACCGCGAAGAACTGCAGGCCCCACGCGCCCACCGTCGTCGACTCGCCCTCGCGCACCCGCCGCAGGTCGGGCTTCATCCGGTGCTGGTCGAGCTTGGCGGCGACGAGCGCCAGCGTGAGCCGCGAACCGAGGATCGGGATGTCCTTGCGCTCACGCAGCAGGTAGGGCAGCGCGCCGATGTGGTCCTCGTGTCCGTGCGTCAGCACGATCGCGTCGATTTGATCGAGCCGGTCGGCGTAGTGCGACCAGTCGGGCAGGGTGATGTCGACGCCGGGGGAGTTGGTCTTGCCCAGCAACATGCCGCAGTCGACGACCAGGAGCCGGCCGTCGAGCTCGAACATGGTCATGTTGCGGCCGACCTCTTTGATGCCGCCCAGGGCAACGACTCGCAGTGCGCCGCGGGGCAACTTCGGAGGCAGGCCAAGCGCGGTCTTGGGATGGGAAGTCACGCCACGAGGCTATCGGCAGCGTCCGAGGCGGGTTCGGGGCGCTACCGTCTCCAACCATGAGCTCTGTTGCGGCGTTTGATTCCAGCCAGATCACCAAGATCGGTGTCGGCGTGATCATCGGGCTGGTCGTGGTAGGCATCCTGCTCAGCCTGATCATCACTGCGATCGTCGGGCGGGTCATCATCCTCGTGGTTGTGGTCGTGCTCGGCATCTTCGTCTGGCAGCAACGTTCATCGATCGAGGACCACGTCAAGAAATGCCAGCTCAGCATGACGTTCTTCGGAGTGCACGTGAACGCACCCAAGGACGTGCGGCAGCACTGCGTCAGTCACTGACCTCGCGGGTCGGCTTGTGGCGCCGGCCCCGCAGGAAGTGCACTGCGGCCGGGAGCAGCGACAGCACGACGACCACCACGACGGCATAGTCGATGTAGCCCTTGTTGTCCTGGACGAACTTGATCTTGCCGAGTTGGTGCCCGAGCAGCAGCACGCCGTCGGTCCACAGGATTGCGCCGATGACGCTGTAGAGCGCATACAGCGGGAAACGCATCCGCCCAACGCCGGCCATCACGGTGACAACCGTGCGCACGATCGGGACGAACCGGCCGAGGATGATCGCCCACGAGCCGAAGCGCGCGAAGAACGCATGCGACCGCTGCACGTACTCCGGCCGGAAGAACCGGGAATCCGGACGATCAAAGACGCGTGGGCCGGCGCGATAACCGATCCAGTAACCGACCAGATTGCCGAGGAGGGCCGCGATCGGGGCCACGATCAGGAACGCCGCGAGCGAGCTGGTGATCTTGCCCGTGGCGAGCGCGATGCCCGCCGCGAACAACAGCGTGTCGCCGGGGAGGAAGAATCCGAGGAGCAGTCCGCACTCGGCGAACAGGATCACGGCGACGACAAGCAGCGCGGAACTGCCGAGCAGATTGTCAGGGCTGATCGGATTGGCGAGCACGGCGTGGGCGAGCACGTTGACCGCGATCGGTGGCATGGAACCGCACTCTACGGAGACGGGCCGTGCTGCACGGGCCCGCTCTCAGCGAGACA
>DAITQD010000019.1:0-22001 GCA_036833255.1 Jatrophihabitantaceae bacterium | reverse complement strand
GAACCGCACTCTACGGAGACGGGCCGTGCTGCACGGGCCCGCTCTCAGCGAGACAGCGCGCTTTCCCCGCTGGTGACCGGTTTTCGGCCCTCAAACCGAGCACCAGCGGGGAAAAGGGCCGCCGGACCGGCCACCAGCGGGGAAAACCTGGTCACCTCGCGTGCCGGGCGCCCATAGGGGCACCTCCGTCCACTCTTCGACGTCCTGCGTGGCGAGCCATTCGTCGCCGACGTAGGTGAATCGGACGCCCGAGCTGGTGACCGCGCGGGCGACCTGCATCAGGTCGTCGCGAGTGTGGCGGTCCGAGGGCCCGGTGGCCTCGAATGTGCCGGCGCGGGCCAGCAGCGCGAACCGGGCCAGGTCGCGGGCGTCGATCAGCGACATCGGGTCGTCGGGCGAGCCCGGGACGAGCACCTCGCCGCCGCGGGCGACGCGGGCGATCCACCACGCCAGCCGGCCGACCGCCGAGTCGTGCGGCCCGACGATGCAGCCGCCGCGCAGCACCGACGTGCGCTCGGCGCCGAAGGCTCGGGTCGCCGCCAGTTCGCAGCCGGCCTTCAGCCAGCCGTAGCTCGCCACTCATCCAGTGCATCGGGGACGTCGGCCCGCGTCGCGTCCGGGTCACCCACATGCACGCCACCGTCGTGGTAGTCCGACGCGTCGGGCCAGCCGGGATAGACGTTCACCGTCGAGACGAACGCATAGTGCCCGCACGTCGGGGCGAGCAGGGCGGCACTGCGCGCGACGTCGGCGGGCACGTACCCCGAGGTGTCGACGACGACGTCGAAATGACGCCCCGCGAGCTGATCGAGGTCAGCGGCAGCCGTACGGTCGCCGGTCACCTGATGCACGCCGTCGGGTGGCGGCGCGGACTGCCCGCGATTGAAGATCGTGACGTCCGCGCCGAGCGCCCGCGCCTCGCTCACCACCGCGCGGCCGAGGAACACCGTCCCGCCGAGCACCAGCACGTCCATGCGACCAGCCGACCATGCGCTGGGCCGTCGCGTCGAGCGCCGTTCGCTGACCGCGCAGCGAAGCCGAGAGGTCGGGTGCGCAATACTGCGGGTGATCCGCGCGCCGACCGTCAGGAGCCATCGATGCCCATCGCCACGCCCGAGTCCTACGCCGGCATGCTCGACCGCGCCAAGCAGGGCGGCTTCGCCTACCCGGCGATCAACGTGACCTCGTCGGAGACGGTGAACGCGGCCATCCGCGGCTTCGCGGATGCGGGCAGCGACGGCATCATCCAGGTCTCGACAGGCGGCGCGGAGTTCGCATCGGGCAGCGGGGTCAAGGAGATGGTGACTGGCGCGGTGGCGCTGGCCGAGTTCGCCCACGTCGTCGCCGACAAGTACTCCGTCCAGGTCGCGTTGCATACCGACCACTGCCAGAAGGAGAAGCTGGACAGCTACGTCCGTCCGCTGATCGCGATTTCGCAGCAGCGGGTGGACGCCGGCAAGAACCCGCTGTTCCAGTCGCACATGTGGGACGGGTCGGCGATCGAGCTCGAGGAGAACCTGCAGATCGCGGCCGAACTGCTCGAGAAGGCCGCCGCGGCGCGGATCGTGCTCGAGGTCGAGATCGGCGTCGTCGGTGGCGAGGAGGACGGCGTCGTCGGCAACATCAACGCGAAGCTCTACACCACACCCGAGGACGCCTTGCGAACCGCCGAGGTGCTCGGCACCGGCGAGAAGGGCCGCTACCTGCTGGCCGCGACGTTCGGCAACGTTCATGGGGTCTACAAGCCGGGCAACGTCAAGCTGCGTCCGGAGATCCTCAAGGAGATCCAGGAGGCGGTCGCCGCGAAGACGGGCCGTGACCAGCCGTTCGACCTGGTGTTCCACGGCGGCTCCGGCTCGGCGCTCGAGGAGATCCGCGAGGCATTGTCCTACGGCGTGGTGAAGATGAACGTCGATACCGATACCCAGTACGCGTTCACCCGCCCGATCGTCGGGCACATGTTCGCCAACTACGACGGCGTGCTCAAGATCGACGGCGAGGTCGGCAACAAGAAGTTCTATGACCCGCGTAGCTACCTCAAGGCGGCCGAGGTCGGCATGGCCGCGCGCGTCACCCAGGCCTGCGAGGCGCTGCAGTCAGCCGGAACGGCAGCGTCGGCATGAGTCAGTTCGGGAACCTGCTCGCTCCTCCGACGCTCCTGCCCGACGACCCGGCGGTCGCGCGACTTGCGGCCGGTGAGGATCCGAGCGCGGTCGCCGCGGCGCATCCGACGTCCTGCGCGGCCTGGGCGACGCTAGCCGAGACGGCGCTGGCCGGCGGGCGTGCCGTCGAGGCCTACGCCTATGCGCGCACCGGCTATCACCGCGGTCTGGACGCGCTGCGCCGGGCCGGCTGGAAGGGCCAGGGACCGGTGCCGTGGTCGCACGAGCCCAACCGCGGTTTCCTGCGCGCGCTGCATGCCCTCGGCCAGGCGGCCGCGGCGATCGGAGAGACCGACGAGGCGGCCCGGTGCGCCCAGTTGCTCGCCGACAGCGACCCTGAAGCCGCGCAACACCTCGCCACCTGACCCGTTCTGCCCGATTGTGCAACTTCCTGCGGCCTCACGCGGCCAAGAGTTGCACAATCGGGGCCAAGCTCAGGCGGGCACCATCGGCAGCGCGTTGATGGCCTCGGCGATCGCGGCGTCGTCTAGTGCCTGGTCCTGCATGGCCCCGGACAGGTAGGCGTCGTAGGCCGGCAGGTCGAGGTGACCGTGCCCGCACATGGCGGTCAGGATCACCTTCGCCTCGCCGGACTCCTTGCAGCGCAGCGCCTCCTCGATCGCCGCCGCGATCGCGTGGGTCGGCTCCGGCGCCGGAACGATGCCCTCCGTCCGCGCGAACTGCACGCCCGCGGCGAAGCACTCCAGCTGCGGCTTGGCCACCGCCTCCAGCAGGCCCTCCTCCTTCAGGTGGCTGATCAGCGGGCTCATGCCGTGGTAGCGCAGCCCGCCGGCGTGGATCGGGTCCGGGATGAAGTCGTGTCCCAGCGTGTGCATCTTCATCAGTGGCGTCATCCCGGCCGTGTCGCCGAAGTCGTATGCGTACACGCCGCGGGTGAGCGACGGGCAGGCCGCCGGCTCGACCGCGCGGATCACCGGCGCCATCTTCCCGGCGAGCTTCTCGCGCAGGAACGGGAAGGCAAGACCGGCGAAGTTCGAGCCGCCACCCGTGCAGCCGACGATCAGGTCGGGCGTCTCTCCCACCTTGGCCAGCTGTAACAGCGCCTCCTCGCCGATGACGGTCTGGTGCAGCAGCACGTGGTTGAGCACGCTGCCCAGTGCGTAGTTGGTGTCGGCGTTCTGCGCCGCCACCTCGACGGCCTCGCTGATCGCGATGCCCAGCGACCCGGTCGAGTCGGGGTGCTCGGCGAGGATGCGGCGGCCGGCCTCGGTGAGGGTGGACGGCGACGGGTGCACCGTCCCGCCGAACGTCTCGATCATCATGCGGCGGTAGGGCTTCTGGTCGTAGGACGCCCGTACCTGCCAGACCTCGCACTCCAGCCCGAACTGGGCGCAGGCGAAGGCCAGCGCCGTGCCCCACTGGCCGGCTCCGGTCTCCGTGGTCAGCCGGCGGATGCCGGCCTTGGAGTTGTAATACGCCTGCGGCACCGCGGTGTTCGGCTTGTGCGAGCCGGCCGGCGAGACGCCCTCGTACTTGTAGTACATCCGGGCCGGCGTGCCGAGCGCCTGCTCCAGCCGGCGCGCCCGGTACAGCGGGGAGGGCCGCCACAGTCGGTAGATGTCGAGGACCGCGCCGGGGATGTCGACGTAGCGCTCGGTGGTGACCTCCTGCGCGATGAGGTCCATCGGGAACAGCGGGGCGAGGTCGTCCGGCCCGACCGGTTGCAACGTGCCGGGGTGCAGCACCGGCGGCGGCGGCGTGGGCAGATCGGCGAGCAGGTTGTACCACTGCGTGGGCTGCTCGTCCTCCGTTAAGATGATCTTGGTCAGTTTTGGGTCGGTCGAGGTCGTCATGGCCCCACTATGACCGCGGCGCGCTCGGCGCGGAAGGGGGTCGACTACCCTTCCCAGGGCCAACCAACGACTGAGGTGAGTCATGCCCGCGATCGTTCTCGTCGGCGCCCAGTGGGGCGACGAAGGCAAGGGCAAGGCGACCGACCTGCTCGGCAGCCGCGTAGACGCGGTCGTCAAGTTCAACGGTGGCAACAACGCCGGGCACACCATCGTCATCGGGACCGAGAAGTACGCGCTGCACCTGTTGCCCTCGGGCATCCTGACGCCGGGCTGCCGGCCGGTCATCGGCAATGGGGTGGTGGTCGATCTCGGGGTGTTGTTCGAGGAACTCGATGCCCTCGAGGCGCGCGGCGTCGATACGTCCGGCTTGCTGGTCAGCGGGTCGGCGCACGTCATAACGTCCTACAACCGCACCCTGGACAAGGTCACGGAGCGGTTCCTCGGCAGCGCCCGGATCGGCACGACCGGCCGCGGCATCGGCCCGACCTATGCCGACAAGATGGCCCGCATCGGCATCCGTGTGCAGGACCTGTTCGACGAGGACGTCCTTCGCGCCAAGGTCAGCGGTGCGTTGAATCTGAAGAACCAGATTCTGGTCAAGATCTACAACCGTAAGGCCGTCGAGGTCGACGCGGTCGTCGACGAACTGCTCGGCTACGTCGAGCGGCTGAGGCCGATGGTCGCCGACACCGCACTCCTGCTTGACCGGATGCTGAGCGAGGGCAAGACCGTCGTGCTCGAGGCTGGGCAGGCCACCCTGCTCGACGTCGACCACGGGACGTACCCGTACGTCACGTCGTCCAACGCGACGGCCGGCGGCGCCTGCACCGGCAGCGGCATCCCGCCCACCCGTATCAGCCGGGTGATCGCGGTCGTCAAGGCGTACACGACGCGCGTCGGCGAGGGGCCCTTCCCCACGGAGCTGCTGGACGAGAAGGGCGAGCTGCTGCGCACGGCTGGTGCCGAGTTCGGCACGACCACCGGCCGGCCGCGGCGCTGCGGCTGGTTCGACGCCGTGATCGCGCGCTACGCGACGCGCGTCAACGGCGTCAGCGACTTCGTGCTGACCAAGCTCGATGTGCTCACCGGCATGGACGAAGTTCCGGTCTGCGTGGCTTACGACGTTGACGGGGTCCGTCACGACGAGTTGCCGATGAACCAGGTCGACTTCGCCCGCGCCGTGCCGATCTATGAGACCTTTCCCGGCTGGGACGAGGTCATCTCCAAGGCCCGGACGCTCGATGACCTGCCGCGCAATGCCCGCGACTATGTCGCCGCTCTGGAGAAAATGATCAAGGCGCCGATCTCGGCGGTGGGAGTCGGGCCGGGCCGCGAGGAGACGATCGCCGTCCGCGACCTGCTGGACTGAGCTCGCGCATACTCGGTTCATGCGCGTAGTCCCGGCGATCCTCGCGGCGCTGCTCCTCGCGGCATGCACGCCGACGACCCACACCGAGCGCGAGCCCGACGACTCCGGGACGAGCGGGCTGCCGTCGAGCGCGGCGCCGCCGACATCCTCCTCGGCGCAGGCACCGGCGACGTTGCCCGACTGGCCGACCTATCACGGAAACGCCGCGCGCAGCGGAGCCTCGACCACGATGCCGCCGGCGCACGGCACGCCGCGGGTCGTCGCGTCGCTGAAGCTGGACGGTCAGGTGTACGCCTCGCCGATCGTCGTCCATGGCATCACGGTGGTGGCCACCGAGAACGACACCGTCTACGCCTTCGACCAGGCGAACAAGCAGGTGTGGAAGACGAGGCTCGGCAGTCCTTCACCTGCCGGAGAACGGCCGTGCGGCAACATCGACCCGCTCGGCGTCACCGGCACGCCCGTGTTCGACAAGGCCACCGGGCTCGTGTTCGTCGTTGCCGAGTACGGCGGCCCGCCGCACCACGAACTGGTCGCACTCGACGTGGCAGACGGATCGGTCCGATGGCACAAGAGCATCGACTTGCCGGGGGTTGAAACGGCCGCGATGCAGGAGCGCGGCGCACTGACGATCACCGGCGGCCGGGTGTGGGTGCCCTTCGGTGGGCAGGACGGTGACTGCGGCGGCTATAAGGGCCGGGTCGTCGGCATTGCCCTCGACGGGTCGGGTAGTCCGCTCGTCTACACCGTGCCGACCACGCGCGAGGCCGGCATCTGGACGCCGCCAGGGCCGAGCGTCGATGCGGCTGGCCACCTGTTCGTATCGGTCGGCAACGGCGCTTCCGGTCAGGGTGATCCCTACGACCACAGCGACTCGGTCCTCGAGCTCGACGCGAATGCCAAGCTCGCCGACTCGTTCTCACCGACCAGCTGGCCGACGGACAACGAGGCCGACCTCGATCTCGGCTCGCAGGGTCCCGCGATCGTTGGAAAGTGGATCTTCGTCGACGGCAAGTCGGGCACCGCTTACGTGCTGCGGCGTGGCGCACTCGGCGGCATCGGCGGCGAGGTCACCAGCGCCGGCGTGTGCAAATCCTTCGGCGGGACGGCTGTTGTTGGCAATGTCGTCTACGTGCCCTGCACGGACGGGGTGCGCGCCGTGCGCATCGACTCGAGCGGGACGATGCAGGTTCGCTGGCACGCGGCTGACTCGATCACCGGTTCACCCGTCACCGGTGGCGGCCGGATCTGGACGCTCGACCCCGGGGCGGGCGTTCTGCACGGCCTCGACCCGATTAGTGGGGCTTCGGTGGCGCAGGTGAGCGTCGGTATGACGAGCCGCTTCGCGACGCCTGCCCTGTACGGCAACAAGGTTCTGGTGCCGACGCTCACCGGCCTGACCGTCGTCACGACCTCGTGACCGCCCGGTGAAGTAGGCGTAGACGGGCGCATAATGCAAGCATGCGCAATCGCCTCGCGGCGTTAGCCGCTGTCGCCGTGGTTGTCGGAGCAGTCGCCGTGTTCACCCCGGCAGGCACAGGCGCTGGAGGGGCCGCCGCGGTGGCGTGACCGGACTGGCCGACCTGCCACGGCGCGCTCAACCGTTCCGGCGTTTACTCCGCGATGCCCGCGACGAGCGGTACGCCGACGATCGTCAAGTCGGTCACGCTCGACGCCGCGGTCTACGCCTCGCCTCTCGTCGTGTCGCACATCGTCGTCGTGGCGACGGAGAACGACAGCGTGTACGGACTCACCACGACGGGCACGGTGTTGTGGCACCGCACGCTCGGTACGCCGGCGCGGAGCAGCCAGTTGCCGTGCGGCAACATCGACCCCTCCGGCATTACCGGCACCCCGGTCTATTCGTCGTCCACCGGCCTCGTTTACCTGGTGGTCGAGCACGGCGCGCCGGTGCGCCACGCCGTCGCGGCGCTGGACCTCCACACCGGAGCCGTGCGGTGGACCCGCCAGCTCAGCCTGCCGGGCACCTCGCAGGACGCCATGCAGCAGCGCGGCGCTCTCAACCTGGGCGATCACCGCATCTGGATCACGTTCGGCGGACGAGCCGGCGACTGCGGCAACTACAAGGGCCGGCTCATCGGCCTGCCTCTCAGCGGTCAGGGCAGCGCTGTCGGCTACACGGTGCCGACCACCCGGGAGGCCGGGATGTGGACCCCGCCGGGGCCCACCGTCGACGTCAACCGGCGGGTGTACGCCGCCGTGGGCAACGGCGCGTCGGGTGTCGGAGATCCGTATGACCACAGCGACTCGGTCCTGGAGTTCGACGGCAATGCCCACCTGATCAGCTCCTTCTCGCCGTCGAGCTGGGCCAGCGACAACGCCGCTGATCTCGATCTTGGCTCGCAGAGCCCGGCGCTCGTCGGCAACTGGGTGTTTCAGGCAGGCAAGTCCGGCACCGCGTACGTCCTGCGGCGTGATGCGCTCGGCGGGATCGGCGGCCAGGTGAGCAGCACCAACGCCCTGAACTGCCACTCCTTCGGCGGCACGGCGGTGAAGCTCAACGCGGTCTATGTGCCCTGCAGCGACGGAGTGCGCAAGGTGCTCATCAGCGCGAGCGGGACGATCAGCTCGCCGTGGAAGGCGGCCGCATCGATCGCCGGCTCGCCGGTCATCGGCGGCGGCCGGATCTGGACGCTCGACACCGGTGGGGGCGTGCTGTATGGCCTCAACTCGGCCAACGGGCTCTCGCTGGGTTCGGTGAGTGTTGGCACGACGAGTCGCTTCGCGACGCCTGCCCTGTACGGCAACAAGGTCTTCATACCCACTCTCTCCGGTCTGGTCATCGTCGCGACGTCGTAATCGAGGGCGGCCGCGTGATCCGCCGGTAGGCTCCGCGCTCGTGCGCGTCCTCGTCCTCGGCTCCGGAGCGCGCGAGCATGCCCTGTGCCTCGCCCTCGCCGCTGATCCGGCCGTCACGGCTCTGGTCTGCGCGCCGGGCAACGCCGGCACCGCAGCCGTCGCCGAGCAGCGCGGCGTCGATATCCACGACGGTGCCGCGGTTGCCGCGCTGGCCGCCGACGTCGCCGCCGACCTCGTGGTCATCGGCCCGGAGGCACCGCTCGTCGCCGGCGTCGCCGACGCGGTGAGGGCGGCAGGCATCGACTGCTTCGGGCCGTCGCGGGAGGCGGCGCAACTCGAAGGCAGCAAAGCGTTCGCGAAGGCGGTCATGCACGCAGCCGGGGTGCCCACCGCAGCCGCGCGGGTGTGCGTCGACGCCGACGAGGCCGCTGCCGCGCTCGACGAGTTCGGCGCACCGTATGTCGTCAAGAACGACGGCCTCGCCGCGGGCAAGGGCGTCGTCGTCACGTCTGACCGTGCGGCCGCGCTGGCCCACGCCGTGGCCTGCGACCGGGTCGTCATCGAGGAGTATCTAGACGGTCCCGAGGTGTCGTTGTTCTGCCTCACCGACGGCACGGCGGTTGTTCCGCTCGTCGCGGCCCAGGACTTCAAGCGCATCGGCGACGGCGACACCGGCCCGAACACCGGCGGCATGGGCGCCTACGCCCCGCTGCCGTGGCTGCCCGCCGGGTTCGTCGACGAGGTGGTGCGCACCGTCGCGCAACCCACTGTCGAGGAGATGGCGCGCCGTGGCACGCCGTTCACCGGGCTGCTCTACGTCGGCCTCGCCATCACCAGCCGCGGGGTGCGGGTCGTCGAGTTCAATGCCCGTTTCGGCGACCCCGAGACGCAGGTCGTCCTCGCGCTGCTGGAGACCCCGATCGGCGCTCTGCTGCATGCCGTGGCTACCGGCGCGCTCGCCGCCCAGGCGCCGTTGCAATGGCACGAGGGCTCGGCTGTCACCGTCGTCGTCGCTGCCGCGAACTACCCCGGCTCGCCACGTATCGGTGATGTGATCACCGGAGCCGAGCAGTCCGGAATCATTCATGGGGGCACCCGACGGCGCGAGGACGGCGCGATCGTCTCCTCGGGCGGCCGGGTGCTGTCGGCGACCGCTGTCGGGCCGACCCTCGCGGCCGCCCGCGAGCGGGCATATGCACTGGTCGCCGGAGTCGACGTGCCGGGCGGTCAGGCGCGCAGTGACATCGCCCTGCGCGCCCTGGACTGAGACAATGGGCTGGTGAAGCCTGCCATCCCGAACGTCCTCGCCGGGCGCTACGCCTCCACGCCGATGGCGACGATCTGGTCGCCCGCGCACAAGATCGTGCTCGAGCGCCAGCTCTGGCTGGCGGTCCTGCGCGCTCAGGCCGCGCTGGGCGTCGACGTCCCCGAGGGCGCTATCGAGGCATACCAGGCGGTGGTCGACCGCGGTCCTGACGCCGTCGACTTCGATTCGATCGCCGCGCGTGAACGGGTCACCCGGCACGATGTGAAGGCCCGCATCGAGGAGTTTGCCGAGCTGGCCGGGCACGAGCAGATCCACAAGGGCATGACCAGCCGTGACCTCACCGAGAACGTCGAGCAGCTGCAAGTCCGCTCGTCGCTCGCGCTGATCCGCATGAAGACTCTGGCCGTGCTTGCCCGCCTGGCCCGCCGCGCGGGCGAGAACGACACGCTCGTCATGGCCGGGCGCTCGCACAATGTCGCGGCGCAGGCGACCACGCTCGGCAAGCGCTTCGCGTCCGCGGCCGACGAGCTGCTGGTCGCTCTGGACCGGCTCGACGGCCTGCTCGAGCGCTACCCGCTGCGGGGCGTGAAGGGACCCGTCGGGACGTCGCAGGACATGCTCGACCTGTTCGGGGGCAACGATGCGAAGCTGGCCGAGCTCGAGGCGCGGGTGGCCCAACATCTGGGTTTCACGCATACGCTCACCAGCGTCGGACAGGTCTACCCACGATCACTTGACTTCGACGTGGTGTCCGCGCTCGTGCAGTTGGCCGCCGCGCCGTCCTCGCTGGCCAAGACCATCCGGCTGATGGCCGGCAACGAGCTCGTCACCGAAGGGTTCCAGCCGGGCCAGGTGGGCTCCTCGGCGATGCCGCACAAGATGAACACCCGCTCCGCCGAACGCGTCAACGGCTTCGCGGTGATCCTGCGCGGCTACGCCTCGATGGCCGGCGAGCTGGCCGGTGACCAGTGGAACGAGGGCGACGTGTCCTGCTCGGTGGTGCGCCGCGTCGCACTGCCCGACGCGTTCTTCGCCATCGACGGCCTGCTCGAGACGACGCTGACGATCCTGGACGAGTTCGGCGCGTTCCCGGCCGTGATCGAACGCGAGCTGGACCGCTATCTGCCGTTTCTCGCTACGACGAAGGTGCTCATGGCCGCGGTGCGTGCCGGTGTGGGCCGCGAGGTGGCGCACGCGGCGATCAAGGAGAACGCGGTCGCCGTCGCTCTCGAGATGCGCGAGAAGGGGACGCAGCACAACGACCTGTTCGCGCGGCTGGGGCTCGACTCGCGCCTCGGCCTGTCCGATGCTGACCTGGCTGCACTGCTCGCTGAGCCGCTGTCCTTCACCGGAGCCGCCCGCGCCCAGGTGGCCGCGGTCGTCGCCAGCGTCGACGTGGTGCTGGCTTCCGACCCGGCTGCCGCGCAGTATCAACCTGAACCGATTCTGTAGCGAAGGAGCAAGACCGGCCTACTCTCGTCGCAAGGAGAAGCGATGGGTCATCTCAGCGAGGTCGAGTTCTTCACCGATGCCGCCGGCGTGCCCGCGTCCGACGAAGACACGGTGGACTTCGGCCAGCGGCGCGTTCCGCGCTGGGTGACGACCCTCGCCGTCCTCGTGGCCGCGGCCCTCGTCGTCGGTTTTGCGGCGTCCTCACATCACCCACCTGCGGCTTCCGGGCCGCCCGGGGCGAACTCCTCGCTCGACGCGCCGCCATCGACGGTAGGGCTCGGCAAGCCAATCGAGATCGGGCCGGGCACACCGCCCCTCGATCTCGCAGTCTCCGTCCCGCTCTACCTTCTGCAGTCAGGTCACCTCTACAAGGTCACCGACGCGTCTGCCGTCGGCGTCGCCCTGGATGGGCCGGGCTTCGCCAATGTCGCCACGTCCGCCCAACTGGTTCTCGACGCCGCGGCGAACCGCGTCTGGGTCGTCGTCCTCGGCATCCCCGGCGGCGAGATCGTGGAATTCGATGCGCGGAACCTGCGCCGGCTACGCACGATGCATTGGCCCGAGCCGATCGGGGATGCTGCCGCCCTCAGCGGACATCTGTATCTCGCGGCCACCACCGGCCTGGCCGACGTCGCGCCCGGTGCGGTCACGCCGAGGCTGATCACCGGCATGCGTGGCTACGTGGCATCGGTGGCGGCCGATCCGAAGCGCGCGCGGCTGCTTGCGCTCGTCCTGGGCTCAGGCACGTGGGTTCGCCAGTTGCCGGTCGGCGGAACGGTAGGCGGCGCCGAGGCGGCCGTGCCGGTCGGCAAGGGCAATCTGCGGGTGACGCAGGAGGGCGCGATCTGGGTTGGCGGTTTCGCTAGCTCGACCGACGGCGCGGTCCTGATGCGGCTCGACCCGACGACCTTGCGACCGGTGGCCGCTAGCCCGCTGGCGAGTCGGCTCGGATCGGGCGGCTGGATCGAATCAGCTGGGGACCGCGACGTCTGGATCCGCAGCACTGTCGGCGAGGGCGAGTTGTGGTGTGTCGACGGCCGAAGCGGCAGCGTTCTGCAGCACTGGCCGAGCGTGCCGGGCACGGTGACCTCCCGCAGGGGCACGGCGTTCGTGATGACGGGCGGGTCCCTCGTGCCACTCGTCCTGGACGGCTGCACCGGCTGAGATCACCGGGGAGTGTCCGGGGCACGTCCGGCGATTCGGTCCGGTCGGCCGATGTTCCAGTAGCCCTTGACGAAGATCGCCTCGTGGGCGATGCCGCGCGCTTCGAGCATCGATCGCAGCGCCACCATCGACCGGGTCTCACCCATGAGATAGCCGTGGCCCGCGCCGTGCGGCGTCGGCAGTGCGTCGATCGCGGCCGCCAGCAGAGTGGGCGTCCCGATGGCGCCATTCCCGCGATGCACCCACTGCACCTCCGCCGGCGCGGCCAGCGGGAGTTCGTCGGAGGCGTCGCCCACCTCGATCAGTGCCAGGGCCCGTTCGGGGGCCGGCAGCGCCTCGCAGACGGCGGCGATCGCCGGTAGTGCCGACTCGTCGCCGGCCAGTAGGTGCCAGTCGGCGGGGGTCAGTTCCAGCTTGCCGCGTGGGCCCTGGAATTCGACCGCGTCGCCCGCCGCGGCCGTCGCGCCCCAGGTCGAGCCCGGCCCGTGACCGTGCACCAGAACGTCCAGGTCCAGCTCGCCGCTGTCCGGCCGCGCCCGGCGGATCGTGTAGCGCCGCTTCACCCGCCGACCGCTGTCCTCGCGCAGGAACAGCTCGACGTCCTGGGCCGGTCGGGTCGCGACGCCCATCATCGAATCGGCCTGCACCGTCACCCGGCGCATCCGCGGCGTGAGTTGGCGCGCCGCTACGACCCGGCCTGGGTGGGTCGGCGAGCGGCGGACGGCGGGACTGCTCACGCACCGGACCCTATCGGCGAGGTTGTGCAGTGGTCCTGGTGCGGATCGGGAAGCAGACGCCGCCCACGGTCGTTATGGACTCATATCACCAGACGGCCGGAGGAGCGTCAATGCCGATCGAACTGACCAAGGTCTCCTACACCACCGCCGCCACCGCGAAGGGCGGCCGCTCGGGACACGTCACCTCCGCCGACGGGGTGATCGACCTCGACACGGCCCCGCCCAGTAAGCGCCCCGACCCCACGGCCAATCCCGAGACGCTCTTCGCCGCCGGCTACGCCGCGTGCTTCCAGAACGCGCTGATCAACCGCGCGAAGACCCAGGGCATTGATGCCTCGGCCTCGACGGTCACCGCGGAGGTCTCCTTGGGCCCGTCCGAGGACGGCGGCGTCGGCCTCGCCGTCGCCATCACGGTCGCAATCCCGGGCCTCGACACCGAGAAGTCCCAGGAGCTCGTCGAGCTGGCGCACCAGTACTGCCCGTACTCCAAGGCGACCCGCGGCAACATCAGGGTCACGGTCAGCGCGACCTGAGCGCAGCATCCTCGCGACTGCCATGGTCGGCTACCGATTGGTGGCAGAGCATGATGGTCCGGTGGCCATCAGCGTGTTCGACCTCTTCTCCGTCGGCATCGGGCCGTCCAGTTCGCACACCGTCGGCCCGATGCGGGCGGCACGCACGTTTGCCGAAGGTCTGGCCGACGACGGCCTGCTGAGCGACGTGGTTCGGGTGCGCGCGGAGTTGTTCGGCTCGCTCGGCGCCACCGGCCGCGGCCACGGCAGCGACCGCGCGGTGATCCTCGGCCTCGAGGGCGAGCGCCCCGAAACCGTCGACACCGCGACCGTGCTGGACCGGGTTGCCGCCGTGCGGGCGGCCGGCCGGATCACGCTGCTCGGCAAGCACGAGGCGGCCCTTGCCACCGACGACCTCGTCCTGCACCGCCGCACCAGCCTGCCCTTCCACCCCAACGGGATGCGGTTCTTCGCCTACTCCGACGCCGGGGAGGTGCTGCGCGAGCGCAGCTATTATTCGATCGGTGGCGGCTTCGTCGTGGACGAGGAGGCTGCCGGCGCGGACCGGATCAAGCCCGACGACACCGCACTGCGCTACCCGTTCACCACCGGCGATGCGCTACTCGCGCACTGCGCGGAGTCCGGACTGCCGATCAGCGGGGTGATGCTCGCGAACGAGACGGCTTGGCGCAGCGAGGACGACGTGCGCGCCGGACTGCTCGAGATCTGGTCGGTGATGCAGCAGTGCGTGCAGAACGGCTGGTCGCACGAGGGCATTCTGCCCGGCGGCCTGAAAGTGCGGCGGCGCGCGCCCGAGCTGTATCAGCGGTTGTGCGCCGAGCAGTACTCCACCGATCCGCTGCGGGTCATGGACTGGGTCAACCTGTTCGCGCTCGCCGTCAACGAGGAGAACGCCGGCGGCGGACGGGTCGTCACCGCCCCGACCAACGGTGCGGCTGGGATCCTGCCCGCGGTGTTGCACTACTACGTGCGCTTTGTGCCGGGAGCTAGCGACGACAGCGTGGTGCGCTTCCTGCTGACCGCCGCTGCGATCGGCGTGCTCTACAAGGAGAACGCGTCGATTTCCGGTGCCGAGGTGGGCTGCCAGGGTGAGGTCGGTTCGGCGTGCTCGATGGCCGCCGGCGCGTTGTGCGAGGTGCTGGGCGGCACGCCCCTGCAGGCCGAGAACGCGGCGGAGATCGGGATGGAGCACAACCTCGGCCTCACCTGCGATCCGATCGGCGGCTTGGTCCAGGTGCCGTGCATCGAGCGCAATGCCATGGCCGCGGTGAAGGCGATCAACGCGGCGCGGATCGCGCTTCGGGGCGACGGCCAACATATCGTCAGCCTGGACAAGGTGATCAAGACGATGCGGGATACCGGCGCGGATATGAAATCCAAGTACAAGGAGACCTCGCGCGGCGGACTGGCCGTCAACGTCATCGAGTGCTGATGCTGTCCTCGGCTTTGACCCCGCCATCGTCGCGTTCCGAGGCCCGTAGCAGCGCTGGCGGGGTCAAAGCCGGACGGGGGTCAGACGGGGACGGCGACCTCCGCCGGCGGGTGCGTCGGCACTTCGTCTTTCTTGATCTTGATTAGGAACAACGCGACGGCGATCGCCACGACGGCGAACATCGCGCCGGCGAAGAAGCCCTGCCCTGACGCGTGCGCCTGCAGGTGATGACCGAAGTCGCTGTACGGACCGCTGAAGAAGGCGTGCGCGGCGGGCTGCTGATCAGCCGGCAAGTTGTCCACGAACTTCGTGATGTCGGACTTCTGCAGACCATTGCTGCCCGCGTGCCCGACCAGCCCGCCGACCGGCTGGCGCAACGCTGCCGGCAGCTGGCCGATGGCCTGCCTGAGCTGGGACGTGTGGTCGCTGGCGTAGTGCTTGGCCGACGTCGCGAACACGGTGGCAAGCACCGACAGGCCGATCGCGCCGCCGACCTGCTGGCCGACGTTGAGCAGCGCCGAGGCCAGGCCGGCGTCGGTGTCGGCGACCTTGGACACCGCGACCGTGGTGAGCGGTACGAAGAGGAATCCCATGGCAAAGGCGAGCACCAGCATGCCGGGAAGCAGCGTTCCGAGGTAGCTCGAGCCGGCGTTGACCGTCGAGAGCCACAGCAGCGCGACCGTCAACACACCCGTGCCGATGACGATCAAGATCTTGGGCCCGAACCTCGGCAGCAGCTTCGCGACAACCTGCGAGGTGACGCCGATGACCAGGGCGATCGGCAGGAACGCGAAGCCCGTCTTCAGTGCGCTGTAGTCGCGCACGCCCTGGATGAAGAACGTGATGAAGTAGAACATGCCGAACATCGCGGCACCGACGACCAGCATCACCAGGTATGCCCCGGCACGGCTGCGGTTCTCGAAGATCCGCATCGGCATCATCGGCGTGGACGTGCCGTAGGCCTCGAAAAGCACGAAGCCGACGAGCAGCACCACTGCCGCGGTGAACACGGCAAACGTCGTGGTGTTGCCCCAGCCGTCGTGCGCGACGTGGATGAAGCCGTAGACGAGCGAGACCATGCCGGCCACGGAGAGCAGCGCGCCGAGAACGTCGAATCGGCCCTTGAGCCGCTCGGTCTGGTGCAGATAGAGGAACCCGCCGACCATCAGTGCCGCGCCGATCGGCACGTTGACGAACAACACCCAGCGCCAGCTGAAGTAGCTCGTGAGCACGCCGCCGAGCATCAGGCCGAGTGCCGCACCCGCTCCGGAGACCGCGGCGTAGACGGCTATCGCGCGGGTGCGCTCCGGCCCTTCCTTGAATTCGTTGGTTATCAAGGACAGCGCGGTCGGCGAAGAAATAGCGCCGCCGAGGCCCTGCACGATCCGCCCGGCGAGCAGCATCTGGAAGTTGACCGCGATACCGGCCAGGAAGCTGCCGGTCGTGAACAGGAACAGGCCGATGATGAACATCCGCCGTCGCCCGAGGATGTCGCCGGAGCGGCCGCCGAGCAGCAGCAGCCCGCCGAAGGCGAGGGAGTAGGCGTTCAGCGCCCACGTCATGTCGGTCTGGTTCTTGTGGAAGTACGCGCCCATCGAGGGCAGCGCGACGTTCACGATCGTGCCGTCGAGCACCACCATCAACTGCGCTCCGGCGATGATCAGCAGCACCAGCACTGGATTGGCATGGCGCCTGGCGCCCCGAGCGCCTTCGGTTGCAGCGTTCGGCTTGAGGGCGGTCACGAGATGCTCCGTTCGAGTGGGGCGAGACGTTTGAGAATTGCGGCCAGAGCCGACGCTTTAGTGGACGGATGCGTTCTCTATGGAGGTAGACTAGGACTTCGGCTTAGGGAACGCAACCGTGCACTAGCGGGTGTTCACTGACAGCATGGACGGGGAGTCTGACAACCGATGACGGCTTTGATCACCGGGGCTTGTGCCCCCACGCACCGCAAGCGCGGCGTGGCGCTGGAGGATGCCATCCGCGAGGCCGCCTACGCGGAACTGGCGGAGGTTGGTTACGCCCAGTTCACCGTCGAGTCGGTCGCGGCCCGGGCTCGCACCGGGAAGGCGAGCATCTACCGCCGCTGGCCGACCAAGCAGGCCCTGGTGCTCGACTCGCTGTGTGCCGGCCTGCCGTCGCCCGACCAATGCGGGCTGGGCTTTCGTGACTACAAGGACATCTCGACCGGGGACGCGCTGCGCCAGGTCGCCCGCGCGATCACCCAGGTCCTCAACAGCCCGGCCGGTGCCGCTATGCGCGCGGTGAAATGCGAGTCCGTGACCGACCCGGAGCTCGCCCGCGAGATCGACGAGCGCTTCCAGGCCCCGCGCCGAGCAGCGATGCTGGCCCTGCTCCAGCGCGGCGTCGAGCGTGGCGAAGTGCGGGCCGACGCGGTGAGCCCGCTGATCGCGGATGTCCTGCCAGCCGTGCTGATGCACCGGGTGATCCTCCAGCGCGAACAGATCACCGAGCGCGACATCACCGCGATCATCGAGCAGATCCTGATCCCGCTGGTCGAGGTGCGCTAACCCCGGCACCATCTCACTTGCGGGCGGGCGGGCGACGCCCGCGACCGGGTACGGCACCATAGGGGTGAGCGCGCAGTCGTTGCGTGCGTGCACCCGGCAGAGCCGGGCAGCACCGGATGACGAGGGAGTCGGGCAAGGCGTGTCTACGGCTGTGCAGCGCCCGGCCGTCGAGGCCGAGCCACCGAGCCGGGGGGCACGATTCCGCAGCGCTTACCTGCGCCGCGCCCCCAGGCTGATCGCTGCGATCGCGGCATTGCTCGGACTGCTGGCCCTGCTCGGTGCTCTGGACCCCCGTGCCCGCTTCCAGGTGCACGCGATCACCAAGGTCATCCCGGTCCCGGCGAGCGCCGCGGCGACAGCGGTAAGCGCGGTCTCCGGCCTGCTCCTGCTGCGACTCGCCGCGGCCCTGCGTAAGCGCAAGCGGCGGGCCTGGCGGGCCGCTGTGGTCATCGCGGTGATCCTTACCGTGGCACACGTCGTCCGCGGTTTCCGGGTGGGTGAGGCGGTCATCTCGATGATCCTGCTGATCCTGCTGATGACTGCCCGCTCGCGCTACACCGCCAAGTCCGACCCGCGCAGCCGCTGGTTCGCCGCGCTCGTCTTCTGCCAGTTCATCGCGGGCGCGATCGTGTACGGCCTGCTGATGCTCTACGCCTATCGCAGCAGAGTGATCGGCCATCCGTCGTTCTGGTCACAGCTGAAAGAGGTGCTGGCCTCGCTGGTCGGCGGCGGCGGGTTCGTCGACATCCGCGGCGAGCGTTTCGACGACATCCTGCACGGCACCCTGTTCGGATTCGGACTGATCACCGTGGTCGCGGTCGCGCTGCTGGCGCTGCGGCCGTCCGAGCCGATCGCGCGGCTCTCGTCCGACGACGAGGAGCGGCTGCGCGAGCTGCTGGCCAAGCAGGGTGGCCGCGACTCGCTGGGCTACTTCGCGCTGCGCCGGGACAAGTCGGTGGTGTGGTCGCCTACGGGAAAGGCGGCGATCACCTACCGCGTCGTGCAGGGCGTGGCGCTGGCCAGTGGCGACCCGATCGGCGACCCCGAGGCGTGGCCGGGGGCGATCGCCGCGTACCACCGGCTCGTCGAGGAGTACGGCTGGACGGCTGCCGTCATTGGCTGCAGCGAGCTGGGTGCGACGGTGTTCAAGCGGGAATGCGACCTGTCCGCGCTCGCGTTCGGTGACGAAGCGATCGTCGAGGTCGCGGACTTCACGCTCGAGGGGCGCCCGATGCGGGGCGTGCGTCAGGCCTGCACCCGCGTCGCCCGAGCCGGCTACCAGGTGCGGGTGCGCCGCGCCCACGAACTCGGCCCGGCCGAGCTGGCCGAGCTGATTCGCGTCGCCGTGGCGTGGCGGGGCGACGCGGTCGAGCGAGGCTTTTCGATGGCCCTGTCCCGCGTCGGCGATCCGGCCGACACGGACTGCGTCGTGGCGACCGCTTACCGCGACGGCGTGCTGGCGGGCGTCCTGCATTTCGTACCGTGGGGTTGCGACGGGCTCTCGCTCGACCTCATGCGTCGGGACCGTGACGCCGACAACGGCCTCAACGAGTTCATGATCGCCAAGACGATCGAGCACGCTCCGGAGCTCGGTGTCCGTCGGGTCTCGCTCAACTTCGCCGCGTTCCGCGACGCCATCGAGCGCGGTGAGCGGATCGGTGCCGGTCCCATTCTGCGCGCGTGGCGCTGGGTGTTGATCTTCGTGTCGCGGTGGTGGCAGATCGAGACCCTGTACCGGTTCAACGTGAAGTTCCGGCCGTATTGGGAGCCGCGCTTCATTTCCTTCCCGTCCACCCGCGACATCCCCAGGATCGCGATCGCGGCGTTGGAGGCGGAGGCGTTCATCGTCCGCCCGCACCGGCTCAAGCGCCTGCTCGGCCGCGGCTAGGCTGCGCCGCTCGGGCGGCGTTTTTGTCGGCCCCTGGCGCGACCTTGTAGGCTTTCCGTCCGGTGGCCCCACAGCGCTTCTGCGTGCTGCGTCGGCCCCAGGAGGCTTCGCCTAGCCTGGTCTATGGCGCCGCACTGCTAATGCGGTTTGGGTCTCAAGCCCATCCCGGGTTCGAATCCCGGAGCCTCCGCTATTTGTGCTCTGACGGCTAGTCGGCCCTGCCTGCATGACCCGGTAGACTCGCCCGTCGGTACAGCCAGCGCCCGTAGCTCAACGGATAGAGCACTTGACTACGGATCAAGAGGTTGCAGGTTCGAATCCTGCCGGGCGCACATTTGAATCCCTGTACTTACTGGGCTCCAGCACCAGATTTCCCACTCAGTTGGTAGACAACAGAACCCCTAGTCCACAAAAAGATCATCGCAGGACCCGGAACAGCGCGATTGATCGGTTCGTCGGGTGGTGAGAGTGTGCGCTCGGACGCGATGCCCCGCCGCTCAACCGGCGGATATGACCGTCACGATGGCGCAGTGGATTTCGGCACCGGATCGTTCGATTCGGGCATCGCTGGTCAGCAACGTGGTTTCGTGTCGCTCGGCGGCGGCCACGTAGACGGCGTCGGCGAACCGCAGCGATTGTTGGGCAAGTTCCCAACCACGCGCGACGTCACCCCATGGCGTTGCCTCGATGCGGATGCCGAAGCGTTCGGCGTCAGCCAACGCGTCGGGAATCTCCTCGGGCTGCAAGGGATGGCCGGGCCGGTTGGCTGCAGCGCCGAGACCGGACATAATCTCGAACGCGAAGTGCCCCGGCGCGATGAGCGGTTCGGCGGCTGGTTGCGCGGCGAGCGCGGCGCGCGCGGCTGCGCCGATTGATCCGGGGTCGGCAATTGCGTCGATTACCAGGCTCGCGTCGACGATCACCGGCTGGACGGATCGCCGAGCTCCACCGCCCGGTCGTCGTGGGCAGCGTCGATCGCGTCCAGCACTGCCTGCCGCTCACCGTGGGTGACCGACGATCGGCCGACGAGGCGGTCGCCCGCCGCCGCGAGAGCTGCCTGCCGCCGAATGTAGTCGGCCTGGGCGTGGACCGAATCGCGCAGGTAGGTCTGTAGCGACACGTGGCGTTCGGCAGCGGCAGCCTTCAACTCGGCAAGCTCCGATTCGGGGACGTCGCGGATCAGAACATCGGGCATGCACCTATGCTATCACTACCGATATCGCGATTATTCGACCCAGGCCGAGCCAAGCTGATCATCGAACAGTCCGCAGGAAGTCCGCAAGAAGTCCGCAGGCGATCCAGCACGAGCCGTCAGCGGCTGACACACGACAACACGACGCAGCTCAGCAAATATGGGGACTCCAGAGAGCTGGACGAGCTTTGACGCGGAGATCAAGATCGTCCGCACTTGACTACGGATCAAGAGGTTGCAGGTTCGAATCCTGCCGGGCGCACCCGAAACTCCCTGTATTTACTGAGGCGGCTAGGACCGGTAGACGTCGCCTCGGTGAGCGATCGCTACGACCGTGACGATCTCGTGCTCGTCGTCGATGCGGTAGACGACTCGGTACGTGCCGCGCCGCGCGGTGTGACGGTCCGCGAGTGGCGGCTGCAGTTGCTTGCCGACGCGATGCGGGTTTTTCAGCAAGGGACCAACGATGAACTCGTGGGCCGCGAACGCGACGGCTTCGGGCAGCGTCTCGGCCAACTGGCGGCGGGCCGTCGGCGAGATGACCAGCCGATAGCGATTCTCGGCGCTCACGCAGACGCGCGACGCCGACGCATGGCCTCGGCGAGTTGCTCCTCGGACTCGCCCTCACCGCGCGCCAACTCAGCGTCCGAGTCGGTCAGTCGCCGCATCGTCTCGGCGTCGGAGAGAACCGCGATGGTCTCCTCCAGCGACTCGAGATCTTCGACGGCCAGCAGCACGGCCGAGGGTCTGCCGTGCACCGTGACCGTCACCCGTTCGTGCTGGGTGTTGACGCGGCCGACCAGCTCGGACAGGTGCGACTTGACCTCGGCAAGCGGCAGGATCGACGTCATGGTCATAAGTATGACCATACATGCGGATCGTGTCGATCGACCGACCCACGGTTGGACAGCAGCGTAGGAACGTTGGGCGCCGCCGCGTGAGATGGACCGGCAAGTTCTGGGTACAACCGACATGTGGCGACTTGGCGAAGCAGACGTGGTAGGTCCAATGGATGGCGAGGCAGATCCAGACTCGGCGTCGTCCTCGTGCTGATCTGGCTGGTCATCGGAGCAGTCGCCGCGGGCCAGCGGCACTACTACAGCGGCAAGAGCGAGACCTGCGCCAAAGCCAGCACGATCGCGGTGACCATCGTCGCCGGGCCGCTCAACTACCTCGGGGTCAATCCGAAAGTGAAGTGCCCCCACGTGCCGCAACCCAGCAAGTAGCGCTAACGGTTGCGGTCGACGGATGCTTCGGCTACGGCGTCAGCACGATCGGGAAATCCACGGATGTCAACGACTGCCCCGTTGCGGTGTCGGAAGATCTGGTAGATCACGGCGGGTCGGTCGTAGTCGTCAGGATCGGTAGCGGGCCAGTGGACCTTGAGTGCCAGGGTGATAGTTGTTGGCGTGATCACCGTCTCAGATACGGTTGCTCGGGCACCCTGCGCCATCAGACGCCCATACCAGCGCTGCACGTCCTTGCGGGCGCTTGCGTTGTCCGCGGTCATCTGGCTCCTGTCCCAGCCGAGCAATCGACGTGAACAACGGACGGGGTCGCGGCCGCTGCTCTTTTGGGTGTACTGCTGGCGCGTCAGCTGCCGTACATCAGCGATCCCGGCGTGGTGAGCAGCTCGCCCG
>DAITQD010000018.1:5511-30500 GCA_036833255.1 Jatrophihabitantaceae bacterium | reverse complement strand
CGGCTACCCGCTGCTGCTCGACGTGTCGGCACGACGCGTCGTCGTCGTCGGCGGCGGCACGATCGCCACCCGGCGGGTGACCGCATTGCTCGAGGCGGGCGCGGATGTGCTCGTCGTCGCGCCCGATATCGCGGCCGACCTGGCCGCACTCGACGTCGCGTACGAGCCCCGGCCGTTCACCGTCGACGACCTCGACGGCGCCTGGCTGGCCGTCGCCTGTACGAACGACCCGGCGGTCAACGCAGCAGTCGCCGCGGCCGCCGAGGAGCGGCGGATCTTCTGCGTGCGATCCGATGCCGCGCCAGGCGGTAGCGCGCGCACCCCGGCGGCGCTGCATCGCGACGGGCTGACGGTCGCGGTCAGCGGGGGCGACGACCCGCTGCGCGCCGTAGCGTTGCGCGACGCGATCTCGGTCGCGCTGGACCTGGGAGAGCTGCCCTCGCGACCGAGGCGGCCGGCAACGCAGGGCGGCTCGGTAGCGCTCGTGGGCGGCGGCCCCGGCGACCCGGAGCTGATCACGGTGCGCGGGCGCCGACTCGTCGCATCGGCCGACGTCATCGTCGTCGATCGCCTCGCCCCGCGCGCGCTGATCGAGGACCTGCCCGGTTCGGTCGAAGTGATCGACTGCGGCAAGTCGGCGCACGGACACAACCTCACCCAGGCCGAGATCAATGCGGTGCTGATCGAGCGCGCCCTCGCCGGCAAGCGTGTCGTGCGGCTCAAGGGCGGCGATCCGTTCGTCTTCGGCCGCGGTGGTGAGGAATACCTGGCGTGTGTTGCCGCCGGCGTGCCGGTGACGGTCGTGCCTGGCATCAGTTCGGCGCTCGGCGGGCCCGCCGCGGCGGGTATCCCGCTCACGCACCGGGGCGTCGCGTCTGATTTCACCGTCGCCTCCGGGCACCTGGATCCCGGGCGATCCGCCGACGCGGGCATCGACTGGCCCGGGCTCGCGGCCGGGGCAGGCACGCTGGTGTTGCTGATGGCCATGGATCGACTCGAGCTGATCGCGAGCGAACTCATCGCACACGGACGGCCTGCGACTACCCCGTCGGCAGTGGTGTACCGGGCCACCCTCGATGGTCAGCGGGTGGTGCGGGCGCCGCTGGGGGAGCTGGCGGCAGCCGTAGGCCGGGCGGGCATCGGCGCCCCGTCGGTCATCGTCATCGGCGACGTCGTCGACATCCTCGACTCGAGCGGGTCTTAGGACGGGCGACGGCGCTGGGTGAGCGTGTCGCGAGTCGGCGGGTGGGCGATCATCGAGGGGAGATGACTGCCCACACGCCGTTTCTCACTCCGCCGGTCACGGCGGGGAACTGCCACGCCGGAGGTTCAGGGTGTGCCGGTCGGGTGACTCGGGGTGGTGACCGGAGGGACATCCGACGGCTCGCCCGTCGGATGGGTCGGGAGGTCGGACGGCTTGCCCGTGGGGTGGTCGCTCGCCTGCGACGGGAGCGACGGCTGGTCGGTCGATCGGCCGGCCGGATGGGTGCTCGCCGCGAGTAAGTCCGTGCAGTAGCCGTCGACCGCGTCCACGCCGCCTGCGGTGGTCACCAGGACGGTGAACGCCGCGCTCGAGTCGGCCTTTCCGGCATCGCTCGGACGCGCCAGCCACGCCTTGCAGAGCCCGACCAGCGACGGGGACGGCGTCGCACTCGGATCCGTTCGGTGCTCGGAGCCCGACACGGTGTTGCTGTTGGCGGGGTGCACCGGCGGGGTGTGCTGAGCGTGATCGGAGGCAGTCGGCGCCGCGTGGTTGGGGTGCAACAGCGGACCGGACAGGTTCCCGCTGGTCGCCGCGAGCGCGATACCGCCGACCGCGGCGGCACAGGCGGCGGCGGCGAGCACGTTGAGAGCCAGGGCCCTGCGGGCCAGGCGCTTGAGCATGAGGGGGTTCCGATCGTCGATGTCGACCACCACGAGATGTGGCGGCGCGGTGGAGAACGCGGCGACGGCCGCATCGAGCCCGTGCGTCTCGTACGGTCGGCTCGGCGCGCGAGCGGCCGAGAGCAGCCCGGCCAGCGCGCCCGGCTGCTCGGCGTCGCCGTCGAGGAGTCGCTCGCGAGCATTGCGTGAGTCGCGTCGATTCGTTGTCATATCGTTTGTTCAGCGTCGGCCGCGCGTGTGGCGTTACAGGCTCTTCGCAGGCGGGTCGCCGCCTGACTCCAGTCGGCGGGCCAGGGTCCTCAGCCCGCGGTGCGCGGCGACGCGGACAGTGCCGGGTCGCTTGCCCAGCACCTGCCCGGCCGTCACTGCGTCGAGCCCGACGACCGCCCGCAGCAGCACGGCCTCGGCCTGCTCGCGCGGCAGGGTTCCGATGAGCGCGATCGCCGCGGCCGTGGATATGTTGTCGCTCGCCGCGCCGGCGGTGTCGTCGTCGGCGGGACGGTCCAGCAGCTCGGGCACATCACTCGGCTCGACCGGGCGCCGGGCCCGCGCGCGGAGCTGGTCGAGGGCGCGGTTGCGGACAATGCGTGCCGTCCAGCCGCGGAACGCGTCGAAGTCGCCGGAGAAGCTCGCCAAGTCGCGCGCGATCTGGAGCCAGGCCTCCGCGGTGACGTCCTCGGCGTCCTGCCCGACGAGGCCGGAGGCGTAACGCATCAGCCGGGGTTGCAGCGAGCGGTAGATGCGGGCGAACGCGGCTTGGTCACCCGCTCGGGCGGCGGTGACGTCCGCGCCGAGGTCGTCGTCGTGCTCCTCGCCGCTGTGCTCGGAGTGGTGCTCCGAGCGGGGCTCGGTCAGCCATCCGGTGCTGCGCACGCGTCTCCTTGCGATCTCCCGACTCCGCCCGTCCCGGTCCGCCAGAGCAGGGTCTTATCCCGGCCCGACGCCTGGTTATAGGCGGGATCCGGGGGACACACCCTAGTTCAGTCAGCGACGGTGGGTGGTGCCGCGTTACACCCCGACGCCGGGGAACGACGCGAGTTGTTGCCGATCGCATACTGCTGGCGTGTTCGTACCGCACCGCTCGGAGAGCCGAACCGGTTGCGCGGCGTCAGTCAGCTGCGGTAGGCTTCGAACAGACGTTCGAACATGGAGGTGGCAGATGACGGTCCGCCGACCACTACCCGGTGCCGGTGCTCCCCGCCCCGGTCTGTCCGGCTCTGCGCGGGGACTGCTCGTCCAGGCACGGTCGGTCCTGGCCGAGGCCGCGGCCGCCGACTCGGCGGCCGAGCGATTCCGCCTTGCCCACCTGGCCGCGCTGCGCACCGCGGCGGCGGTCTTCGCCGACCGTGGCCGGCCGGTGTCGGCTCGGCGACGGTTGGTCAGCGCGTGGGTGCTAGTCGAGTCCGTCGCCCCAGAGTTGGGTGAGTGGG
Organism: Jatrophihabitantaceae bacterium; assembly: GCA_036833255.1. Taxonomy (GTDB): domain Bacteria; phylum Actinomycetota; class Actinomycetes; order Mycobacteriales; family Jatrophihabitantaceae; genus QHCC01. Next base: position 27,186 of record DAITQD010000018.1, on the reverse strand, counting down.
CCGGCTACTTCGCGGCCGGCGCCGCGGCGCGCGCGGCGGTCGAGGCCGGCGCGGTGAGCGCGGTGACCTCGCGCGACGCCGACGACCAACTGCGCGCCGCGGGTGAGTTCCTGATGTTGGTCGAGGCCTCGCTCGGCCTGCTCGCCGCGCCGTTGGCCAGCTGAGCAACCGGCGTCGGATTCGCCGAAGGCAGAGCTAGGGTCGATGCGTGCAGAACGAGACCGGCCGCGACCGCACCACCTCGGGTCGCCAACGCCTTGTCTGGCAGTTGCTCGCCGAGGCGGTCGCGTCAGTGAGCTCAGGTGAGCGGCCGGCCGCGGTGCTCGACTGCGGCGGCGGCAGCGGCAGCTTCGCGGTGCCGCTCGCCCGGGCCGGCGCCCAGGTCACCGTGGTCGATGTGAGCGTCGATGCGCTGGCCACCCTGAGCCGCCGCGCTGACGAGGCAGGGGTGTCCCAGCGCGTCCGATCCGTGCAGTGCGACGTCGAAGTGCTCGCCGATGCGGTGCCGGCGGCGTCGTTCGACCTCGTCCTGGCGCACGGCGTTCTCGAGGCGGTCGACCACCTCGCGCCGGCCTTCGACGCGATCGCTGCGACCGTTCGCCCAGGTGGCCTGCTCAGCGTGCTCGTGGGTAACCCGGTGGCCGGGGTGCTCGCGCGCGCGCTGACCGGCGACGTCGCCGGGGCCCTGCGCGAGCTACGCGGGCTCGACTCCGACTTCGGCCGTCCCGGCCCGTCCGCCGTACAGGCGCTGTGTCGGGAGGCCGGCCTGCTGATCGAGCAGGTGCACGGAATCGGTGTGTTCGCCGAGCTGGTTTCGGGTTCGGCGCTCGACGCCCCGGGGGCGCTCGAGGCGCTGGCCGATCTCGAGGCCGAAACGGCCGTGCGGCCGCCCTTCTGCGAGATCGCCAGCCGGGTGCACATCCTGGCGCGGCGCCCGCAGGGGTAGTCATGGGTCGCAGCGCAGACGTCCCTCGCGCAGCCGAGCGGTTCGACGGCGACGACACCGGCTGCACGCTGCTGCACGTCGACATGGACGCGTTCTTCGCCAGCGTCGAGATCCGCCGCCGTCCTGAGCTGCGGGGCAAGCCGGTCGTCGTCGGCGGCAGCCAGCGCGGTGTGGTCGCGGCCGCCTCCTACGAGGCGCGGCGGTACGGGATCCGCAGCGCGATGTCGATGGGGCAGGCGCTGCGCCGGTGCCCTCGACTGGTCGTGTTGCCCCCCGACCGCGACGCGTACGCCACCGCATCGGCCGCGGTGATGGCGATCCTGCGCGACGTGACACCGCTCGTCGAACCCCTCTCGCTCGACGAGGCGTTCCTCGATGTGGCCGGCACCGCGCGGCTGCACGGCCGCCCCGCCGCGATCGCCGCCGGCATCCGGGCTCGGGTGAGTGACGAGCTCGCGCTCACCTGCTCGGTCGGCGTTGCGCCGACCAAGTTCGTCGCCAAGCTCGCCTCGGCGCGCTGCAAACCCGACGGCCTGCTCGTCGTCCCGGCAGCCGAGGTGCTGAGCTTTCTGCATCCGCTACCGGTCACCGTGCTGTGGGGTGTCGGCACCCGCACCGCCGAGCCGCTGCACCGCCTCGGGGTGCGCACCGTCGCCGATCTCGCCGATACGCCGCTCGACACCCTGCGTCGCGCACTCGGGGTGGCCGGTGCCGAACACCTGCACGCTCTTGCCCACGGCTTCGACCCGCGCACCGTCCAGCCGCGCGAGGTCGAGAAGTCGATCAGCGCCGACCACACCAACCATGTCGATCTCACCGTCGAGGCCGACGTGCGGCGCGAACTGCTGCGTCTTGCCGGCGAGGTCGGCCGGCGGGTCCGCAGCGGCGGCTGGGTCGCCCATACCGTCGGCATCAAGATCCGCTTTGCCGACTTCCGCACGATCACCCGGGTCCGTACCCTGCCCGGATGGACGGACTCGACGACGACGATCTACCAGACCGCCACCGAGCTCTACCGTGGTCTGGGCCTCGACCAGCCACGGATCCGGCTGGTGGGCGTCAAGTGTGAGAATTTTCTGGTCGCCGGGCGGGCGCCCGAGCAGCTTAGGCTCGACACGCCCGGCGCCGATGCGGCCGGCAACGAGCGCCGGATGTCCGACAGCGGCACCGACCGAGTCATCGATGCGGCCCGGGCGAAGTTCGGTGCCGACGCCGTTGGCTACGGCACGTTGCTGCCGACACCCGGACAAAACGAGCGCGCGGGCGGTGGTTGACTCACCGGTTGGCAAAAACCCGCGATACTGGATGCGGCCGTAACTGTCGATACTGCGAATCGGCTCGTATGCTCGGACGAGGCAGGGCGTTCGAGCGCCGTCACGGTAGCTGAGCAAAATCTGTCAGACATATCGGCAATCCGGATGAGGCGACGCCGGCGACCTGAGGTCGTGGCGATGAAGGAGGGCACAGTGCCGCTCTCCGAGCATGAGCAGAAATTGCTCGACCAGATCGAGCAGGCGTTGTACGCCGAAGACCCGAAATTCGCCTCTGCCGTGCGTTCGGCACGCTCGCACCCGAGCCCCCGCCGGTCGATCGTGCTGTGCGTGCTGGGCGTCCTCATCGGTCTGGGGCTCGTCCTCGTCGGTCTGGTAACCAGCCTCATCGCGCTGAGCGTCGTCGGCTTCGTCCTCGTCGTCGCCTCCTGCGGTTGGGCGGCCCAGTCGCTGCGCAGCCACCCGGGCGGACCCGACGAGCGCGTGCACCAACCTGGCCGCTCGCCGCGCCAAGCCGGCCTGCGCACGCGCATGGAGGACCGGCTGCGTCGTCGCTTCGACGAGAGTTAGGACGCGTCCTTGGCCCGCTCAGCGGTGCTTGCGCCGCGGCACCGCAATTCGGAATCGCCGCCATCCCAGCGAGGCGGGCAGCAGCCGCGCGGCAATCCGCACCGACCGACTGCGCTCGGCGCGCAGTCGGGCCTCGACGGTCCGCAACTCCTCGACGAGCGGGTTCGCCCCGCCCAGGCGGTCTCCCGGCGCGTAGCGCGATAGCTCCACCGCCGAGGCCAGCGTGCGTAGCGACTGCGCCGCGGGAGCGTCGATCTGGCGCCCCAGCCACCCGGCTACCTGTCGCGGACTACGCGCGGGCGACCAGACGTAGCCGAGATCAACCGCGGTGTCGGACAGTTCGGCCCACAGCGGGTCCGGGTCGCCGCGATTTGCGGCTCGCAGCCGTCGTCGTCGTCGCCGCCACCGGGTGGCTGCCGGAATGAACGCGAGCATAACGACGAGGCTAAGCGCGACCAGTAGCGACACGACGGGCCAGTGGAGGTTCGTCGCGCCGGAGTGTGCCGTGCGGGCGGATGTCGAGCCCTCCTGTTGGTTCACCCCCGCCCGTTTCGTCGATGTCGCGCGTGCGCCGCTTGCCCCGATACTCGGCGCACTGCTCAGCGCCGACTGCGGGTGCGGCGCCCACGGCAGATCGGCCTGCAAGCCGCCGGCGAGCGGGGTCGGGTCGAACGGGATCCAACCCAGGCCGGCAAAGTAGGCCTCGACCCACGCGTGGGCGTCCTTGGTGCTCACCGTGAACGATCCTTGCGGGTCCAGCACAGGGTGGGTGTAGCCGAGCACGACGCGCGCCGGTACACCGGCCATCCGCAGCATGATCCCCATCGCGGCGGAGTACTGCTGACAGAAGCCGACCTTGTTCGTCAGGAAATCGACCAGTTCGCTGCCGGAGTCGCCCGCCTTCGTCGACAGGCTGTAGCTGAAGCCGCTGGCCGCGTCGGTGAAGTAGTCACTCAAGGCGCGTGCTTTCGCGTACGGCGAGGTGAGGCCCTTGGTGAGCCGTTCGACGAGATCGGAAACGAGCCGCGGCATGTTCGGCGGCACCTGCAATGCCGGCGCGACGCTGGCCGGGTAGTCGGCGGGCGCTGCCTCGAGTTGCTCGCGGCTGGGCGAGGGCTGGGCGATCTCCTCGGTGATCTGCTGGCCGTTGTGCACCCGTGGCCCGACCAGCAGTTCGTCGTCGCGGCTCCAAGCGGTGTCGCCGTCGATGCCGTTGACCGTCACCGGTCGGCCGAACACAGGCGGGTTGTCGGCGAGCCCGGAGATGTGGAGCCGGGCAGTGAAGCTCACCGTCTGATTCAGGTACGAGGTCGGTGGTGTCGTATCGAAGAACGTGGAGCCGACGTTCTCGGTACCGCCGTGCTTTCTTGCCGACCAGCCTTGGTCTGAGTAATTCGTGAGCACGTTCGCCCGCAGGTAGAACGGCTGCGCGAACGGCGTGGCATCGAGCGTGACCGTGACGAGTTTCGCCGGCTTGGAGCGCAGGAGCTCGCCCTTGAGCGCGTCGAACGGGTCGAGCGAGATGCCGCTGTCGGCGCCGAAGCCGGCGCCCTGTCCGCCGCCGCCGGAACCGCCGTTGTGCAGGGCGTCGGCGATCAGGTTGGCCGGCCGCGAGGGCGCGAGCAGTGGCAGCATGACGGCCACGGCCAACGCGGTCACGGCGATGCGCGCGCCCGACACCGGGAGGCCGGCCGAGGCCCGGGTCTCGCCGGTTCGCGGGATGAGTCTGCCCCAACCGCGTACCTCATCATTGGCGTCGACGGACAGCAGTAACAGGAAGCCGGCTGCCGCGCCGATAAAGAACAGCCACGACACCGGATGGCGCGGCACGGCCCCGGACACGGTGTAGACGACGAGCAGCGGTACCCCGGCGAGCGCACCGCGCCGGCCCACGACGGCGATGAGGTCGACGAGTGCCGCCAGCAGCGCGAGCATCGCAGCGAGGACGAACTTGATCGCGAGCGTGGTGTGCACCGGCGCCACGCCGCTGCTGGTCGTATCGTGCACCTTGCTCATCAGGGCGTTGATGTCGTGCCAGCTCGCGGCGGTCGGTAGCAGCCCACCCAGCGCGTGCTTCGGCAGGTAGCGCGCGGTGAGCCAGGCGACGGCGAGGGCCAGCCCGAGCCAGGTGTGCGAAACCCTCGGGCGCTGCCACAGTCGCAGCACCGCGGCCGGCCCGACCGCGATGATCATCGCCACCCAGACCTCGAGCAGCCAGCGCCTGTCGGTGAACAGTTCGCACAGCGGCAGCACGCCGAGGGCGCTGGCGAGCAGGGCGCGCACGGTGCGCCGGGCGCTGCCGCGGTCAACGGACGCCGGTGCCGGTCGTTGCCGACGGAGTTGGGTTGTCGTCATCGTTGCCCGCCCACCGGACGCACTGGATGGGCGCTCACCCGCTGGGCCGCGCCGCCCTGCCGGTTCCCCAACAGGTTCTGCCACGCGGCGGCCGTCGTGTCGCCGCAGCGAACGATCACCACGCTCCAGCCGGCCGCGCGCAGCACCCGGGCCGCGGTGTCGCACCCGGGGCTCACCGCGTTGTCCGCCGCGCCACCCGATGGCGGTGCGAGCCAGGTCTGGGTGTCGAGCAGCAGCGCGTAGGCGGGGATCGCAGCGCCTCGGGGATGTGCGTCGGCGAGCACCCGCAGGCTGGTCGGGTCAAGCAGTCCGAGCACTGCCACGAGCGCCGAGTCGCGCGCTGCGGATCGGGCTAGGCCCGCGACAGAGGACAAGTCGCGCCCTTGCGCGGCGTGGATCCCGGCGAGGTGGTCGGCCAGCCGTCCGGGTTGGCCCAGGTGGAGTCGTTCGGGCGCGGCGAGATCGTCGATTAGGCCGACGTCGCGGCTCGCGATCATCAGATGGGTGCCGATGCTGGCGGCCGCGCTGATCGCCCACTCCAAGCTGCTCCTGTGTCGCACATCAGCGGGTCCGTCAGTGTCCTTCGGCGCCGGTCCGACGACGTGCGCGCCGCTGCGGGTGTCGAGCAGTAGCGTCGTCTGCCCCTGCCACGGCCGCTCCTCCTGGCGCACCATCAGCGCGCCGGTGCGGGCCGTGGAGCGCCAGTGGATCTTGCGTAGGTCATCGCCCATGCGGTACTCGCGGGTGGAGGCGTCATCCGCGCCGTGCGTCCCGATCGAGTGGCTGCCGGCGTTGTCGCCGATGTCGTAGGAGCGCGGCGGCTCGACCGAGGGCAGCGCATCGACGACCGGCGTGACGACGAACTCCGTCGTCGCGGTGAAGGACCGCGTGACGTCGACCATCCGAAACGGGTCGGTGAGCCGGATCCGCAGCGGCCCGGCGCGGTAGCGCCCCCGCGGCAGGCTCGGCATCCGGTAGGAGACGGTGCGTTCCTCGCGCGCGCCCAGCCCTGGCACCACGAAGCGGGCCCGGCCGGTGAGCTGCTGGGGTAGCTGGTCCTCGAGCATCAGCGCGCCCGTGCGCAGCAGCGACCGGTTCGTGAGGGCGAGATGGATGGCGACGGCCTCGCCGGCCCTCGCGCGGTTCGGGTCGGCGCTGCGCCGGTTGGCGATCTGGACGCGCGAGCGATACACGACGAGCGCCGCGGCCAGCGGGATCGCCAGGGCGAGTACCCCGGCCCGTACCAAGTCGAGCTCGCCTAGCAGGAGACCGCACAACAGCGCGGTCGTGCCCGCCGCGATCAGGCAGCTCGCCCGCGTGGTGAATCCGGCCCGAAACCCTGCCACGGTTTCAGCGCACTCCGCGCAGGGGTGCGCTCGGGGCCGCCGGGATCGGCGTCGCCAGCGCGAGCCGGCCGAGGATGTCCTCGGCTGTGCGCCCGCCGATGTGGGCGTCGGTCGTGAGCAGCAGGCGATGCGCGAAGACCGGCACGAGCAGGAACTGCAGGTCGTCGGGGATGACGTACTCCCGTCCCTCGAGCGCCGCCCAGGCCTTGGCGGCGCGCAGCAACTGCAGGGTCGCGCGCGGAGAGGCACCAAGCCGGATCTCAGGGGCGCGCCTGGTGGCCTCGGCCAGGTCGACCGCGTACGCCTTGATTGCGTCTGAGACGTGCACCCGTCGCACGGCCGCGATGAGCGCGCGCACCTCCGTGGCGTCCGACACCGGTCGCAGCGAGTCGAGCGGGTCGATGGACGCGTGCTCGCTGAGCATCATGATTTCTGCGGTGCGGTCGGGGTAGCCCATCGAGATGCGGCCGGTGAATCGGTCGCGCTGGGACTCGGGCAGCGGGTAGGTGCCCTCCATGTCGATCGGGTTCTGGGTGGCCAGGACCATGAACGGCGCCTCGAGAAAGTTCGTGACGCCGTCGACGGTGACCTGGCGCTCCTCCATGCACTCCAGCAGCGCGGCCTGAGTCTTCGGCGAGGCACGGTTGATTTCGTCGGCGACGACGATGTTGGCGAAGACCGGGCCCGGCTTGAACTCGAAGTCGCGTTCCTCGGCGTTGTAGACGCTGACCCCGGTGATGTCGCTGGGCAGCAGGTCGGGCGTGAACTGGATGCGCCGCACCGAGCAGTCGATGGAGCGGGCCAGCGCCTTGGCGAACTTGGTCTTGCCGACCCCGGGCACGTCCTCGATGAGCAGGTGGCCTTCGGCGAGCAGGACGGTGAGCCCGAGGCGGACGGCGTTGTGCTTGCCCTCGATAACGTGCTCGATGTTCGCGGCGATGCGAGCGCTCGCGGCACGGACCGATTCGGGTACGGAGGGCGGCTCGCCGAGCGCCGGCGCGGCATGCGCGCCGGCGACCCGTGGGTCACGATCAAGGTCGTCCACCAGTGCGGTCCTCACCTTCGGCGTGCGGCGTCGTGGCCCCGCGTCGTGTTTCGTCAGCGTCGAGTATTGCTGACGGCGCCCGGATATGGGTATCAACCCGGTTTCAACCCGATCGTGGGGCAGGACGCGCGACATGCGCGGCGCCATGATTGACGGTGGCATGAAGTGGGGTACGGTGGGGATCAGTGGGGAGCATCCGCTCATCGTCCGTGGTTCCGGCTCGAAAGGTGGTGCCGATGTTTCTCGGCACCCACACGCCCCGGCTGGACGACAAGGGTCGCCTGGCTCTCCCGGCACGATTTCGAGCGGAGTTGGAGGGTGGCCTGGTGATCTGCAAGGGCCAGGACCGCTGCCTGTTCGTCTTCGGCGACACCGAGTTCGATCGCTTCACCGAATCGGTGCGCAACGCACCGGTCACCGACCGCCGGGTCCGTGACTACAGCCGGGTGCTCTTCGCGAACGCGTCGCGCGAGACGCCGGACAGCCAAGGCCGTATCACCGTGCCGGCGCCGCTGCGCAGTTACGCGGGGCTCACCAAGGATTGCGCGGTGATCGGCGCGAACACTCGCATCGAGGTGTGGGACGCCGCAGCCTGGCAGGCATACCTCGACGGCACCGAACAGGCCTTCGCCGACATCGCGGAGGAGGTGTTTCCCGGCGTGCTGTAGACGCACCGACGTTCGGGTCCGGCCTCCTCCCGTCCCGCTCCTGGCGCACTTCCCCGGTGCCAGGCAGGACGGGCGGGGACCAGATCGAGCGTCACCCCCACGGCTTGCACCCGTTTCGCCCACCCCGCCCTCGCCGAGCTCGCCGACCATTCCGACCACCCGCACCGCCACGACACCGAGGACAGAGCGCCGATGGACGCACGGGACGAGACACCAGCCAGCGCGTCGTTGGCTGTCCACGTGCCCGTGCTGCTCGACCGGGTGCTCACGCTGCTCGCGCCCGCGCTCGCCGATCGTCCGGCCATCGTTGTCGACGCCACGCTCGGGCTGGGCGGGCACGCTGAGGCGTTGCTCGCGGCGCATCCGCAGCTCACCCTCGTCGGACTGGACCGTGACCCCACAGCGCTGTCGCGCAGCGGCGAGCGGCTCGCCCGCTTCGCCACGCGCACCCATCTCGTGCACGCGATCTATGACCGGATGCCCGAGGTGCTCGACCGGCTCGGCCTGCCGGGAGTCGACGGCGTGTTGTTCGACCTCGGCGTCTCCTCGATGCAACTCGACGTCGCCGAGCGCGGCTTCGCCTACGCCCGGGACGCCCCGCTGGACATGCGCATGGACCCCGATGAAGGCGTCACCGCCGCCGAGGTCGTCAACACCTACCCCGTGCCGCGCCTCGCGCGGGTTCTGCGCGAGTACGGCGAGGAACGCTTTGCGCTTCGGGTCGCCCAGGCCATCGACCGGGCCCGGCGCGTCGCCCCGCTGAACTCGGCGGCGCAGTTGGCCGAGCTCGTCCGCGATGCCATCCCGGCAGCGACCCGGCGCCACGGCGGCCACCCGGCCAAGCGCACGTTCCAGGCGCTGCGCATCGAGGTGAACGGCGAGCTGGACTCGCTGCGCCGCGCGGTGCCGGCAGCGCTGGCCGCCCTGCGCATCGGCGGCCGGATCGTCGTCCTGTCCTACCACTCGCTCGAGGATCGGATCGTCAAGCAGAGCCTCGCCGCCCTGGCCAGCGACACGACGCCGATCGGACTGCCGGTGGCGCTGGCCGAGCGAGGGCCCCAGCTGCGGCTGCTCGGTCGCGGCAGCGAACCCGCGTCCGCGGCCGAGATCGATGCCAACCCGCGCGCCGCGTCCGTCCGGATGCGTGCCGCCGAACGAATCCGGGAGTCCGCGTGAGGAGCCCCCGCACGAGGAGCTCGGAGCCCGCTGCCGCTGCCGGCCCGCGCCGGGCGTGCGGCGAGCATCAGCCCAAGCACGCGCCCCGGGTGCCCTTCGCGCTGCTCGTCGTCGGGCTGATTGTCGGCGGGATGTGCGCACTGCTCGCGCTCAACACGGCCTCTGCGGCGAACGAGCTAGCTCGCCACGGCCTCGCCGGCAAGGATTCCGACGTCGCAGCCCAGCTCGAACAGGTCCGCAACGACGTGGCCGCGAGTGCCGCGCCGGGCTCGCTCGGCAGTGCGGCGGCCGCGCTCGGGATGGTGCCGGCGGGAGCGCCCGCTTTCCTCAAGATCGGCGCGGACGGCAAGGTCACCTTGCTCGGCAGCCCGGCGCCGGCGACGACGGTGGCGCCGCCGGTCGTCCCACGCGCCGTGCCGAAGGCGACCCCGAGCAAGACCAACGCGACGCCGGCCAAAGCGAAGACGACTGCCAAGACCAAGGCACGGACCGCGGCCAAGACGACCGCCAAGGCAGCGCCGAAGACACCCACCGCGACGCCCACGCCGACCACCACGCTGCCGGGAGGACCGCGGTGAGCGCCCGCCCGCCCCGCCACTTCGGGCCGCCCCCCGAGCCGCCGCGGTCCCGTTCCGCCGCCTACCAGGGACGTCCTGCCGCCGGCCAGGGACGTCCTGCCGCGCCGCGGAAGGCGGTACCGAAGCGATCCACGGACACTCGCTCCGCGGCGTCGCGCCCCGTGACAAGGCGCGCGCCCGCACCGAAACGCTCAGCACCGAAACGCTCGGCACCCAAGCGCCCGGCTGCCCGGCGTCGCACCAGGCGTGCGCTGCGCTTGGGGGCCCTGCATCCGCGGCTGCGCTACGGCTTCGCTGCCGTGTGCACGCTGCTGCTCGTCATCGGCGGCCGCTTGATCCAGCTGCAGGGGCTCGACCAGGGCAACTACGCCGGCGCCGCCACGGCTCAGCGCGTCGACACGGTGACGCTGCACGCGATGCGCGGGCAGATCCTCGACCGCTTCGGCACCCCGCTGGCCTATACCTCCGCAGCCCAGGACATCACCGTGGACCCCAAGCAGATCCCGGCCGACAAGCGTGATGCGTACGCGGCGCGACTCGCGCCCCTGCTCGCCATGAAGGCGGCCGACGTCGTCGCGGTGCTGGCCAAGCCGGGCCAGTACGCCGTGCTCGCCCGGGCCCTCTCGCCGGTCGACGCGCGGCGCGTGGAGAAGCTCGACCTGGAGGGCATCTACACCCAGGCGACCACGCAGCGGCAGTACCCCGGCCGGACCACCGCGGCCAACGTCCTCGGCACGGTGCACTCCGACGGCACCGGTGCGGCCGGCATCGAGGACCAGTTCAACACGATGCTGGCGGGCACCGACGGCAGCCTGACCTACGCCGTCGACAACCTCGGCAACGTCAACCCGAGTAGCCGCACGGTCCGCAACGCCCCACGCGACGGCGGCACGGTGAAGCTCACGATCGACCAGAACCTGCAATACATCGCGCAGCGATACCTCGATGCCGCGGTGACCGCGTCCGGCGCCCGCAGCGCCGAGATGGCGATCCTCGACGCGCGCACCAGCCAGGTGCTCGCCCTGGCCGGGTCGGGGACGTTCGACTCGGCCGATGCCAACTCGATCAACCCGGATGTGCCGAGCAACCCGCCGGTGATGTCGGCCTTCGAGCCGGGCTCGGTACAGAAGGGAATCACCTTCTCCGCGGCCGTGCAGGCGGGCGTGATCACGCCGAAGAGCGTCCTGACGGTCCCGTACACCATCGAGATGGGTGGCGTGACGATCAGCGACGCCTGGTGGCACCCGGTCGAGCAGTTCACGGGGACGGGCATCCTCGCCCAGTCGTCCAACGTCGGCACGTTGAAGGTCGCGCAGCGGCTCGGCCCGAAGCGATGGGAAGCCGTCGAGAAGAGGTTCGGCGTCGGACAGAAGACCGGCATCGAGCTGCCCGGCGAGAGCAGCGGGTACCTGCCCCCGATGGATCAGTGGTCCGCGTCGTCATTCGCGAACCTGCCGTTCGGCCAGGGCGAGAGCATGACGGTGCTCCAGCTCGCGTCGATCTACCAGACGATCGCCAATAGCGGCGTCCGCATCCCGCCGCGGATCGTGCAGTCGATCACCTCAGCCGATGGCTCGGTGCGGACGACACCCCAACCGGCCGGCATCACTGTGATCACGCCGCAGACGGCGCGCACGGTGCGCACGATGCTCGAGTCGGTGACCATGCCCGGCGGCACCGGCGTCAAGGCGGCGATCCCCGGTTACCGCGTCGCGGGCAAGACCGGCACGGCGCAGCAGCCGGACCCGGCGCACGGCGGCGCGTACTCGGGCTGGATGAACTGGGACACCTTCGCCGGCATGGTGCCCGCCGACAACCCGCAGTTCGTCGTCGCGATCATGGTCGACAACCCGGCGCACGGGCTCGAAGGCGGTGATGTCGCCGCGCCGCTGTTCAAGGAGATCGCGAGCTACGAAGTGCAGCACGCGCACATCGCCCCGACAAGCTCACAGTCCAAGCACGTGCCGTTGCTGATCTGTGACGCGGTCACCCGTCGGTCGGCACCCAGTACCGTCTGCTGACGTGCCGTCCGCCGCGATTTCCCCCGTCGGTCTGCCCCGACCGGCCCGTGTCGCTCCTGTTGCGCTGAGCCATCTGGCCGCGCTGTGCGGTGGCATGCTCGCCGGCACCGACGTCGCGGTAGGTGGCGTCACCGCTGCCAGCTCCCAGGTTCGCGCGGGTGACCTGTTCGCCGGCGTGCCCGGCCGCTCCGTGCACGGCGCGCGGTTCGCGAGCGATGCGGCTGCCTCCGGCGCGGCCGCCGTGCTCACCGATCCCGCGGGCCGCTCCGCTGTCCCGGCCGAGCTCCCCGTGTTGCTGGTCCAGGACGTGCGGCTCGCCCTGGGGCCGGTGGCCGCGGAGGTCTACGGCAGGCCGAGCCACGACCTGCCCGTACTCGGCGTCACCGGCACGAGCGGAAAGACCACCACGACGTTCCTGGTCCGCGCCGGCCTGCAGGCGGCGGGCCGGCCGTCCGGGCTCATCGGCACGGTAGCCACGCTCATCGGCGACGAGGCCGTGATTACCGGCTTCACGACGCCGGAGGCGCCCGACACTCAAGCCCTTCTCGCTGTGATGTGCGAGCAGGGCGCGCAGGCGGTGGCGATGGAGGTGTCCAGCCACGCGCTCGCGATGGGCCGCGCGGACGGCATCGAGTTCGCGGTCGGGGCGTTCACCAATCTCTCTCAGGACCACCTGGACTTCCACGCCGGCATGGACGACTACTTTGTGGCCAAGGCGCGGCTGTTCGACGGCCGGGCGCGTGCAGCGGTCATCGTGACCGACGACGATTGGGGTCGCCGGATGGCCTCGATCGCCGGCCCGGAGGCGGTCACGGTGAGCACGACTGGGGACGGGTCGGCGACCTGGCAGGCGCGCGACATCGCCGTCAGCCCGGACGGCGGTACGACGTTCCGGGTGCTCGGGCCCGGTGTCGAGCTGGGCACCGGCTGCTCCGTGCCGGGCCGTTACAACGTGGCGAATGCCCTGCTGGCATTGGCGATCCTCGCCGAGATCGGCGTGCCGCCTGTGCTCGCTGCTCCGGCGATCGCGATCGCGTCCGTCCCGGGGCGGATGGAGCGCATCGACGCCGGCCAGCCGTTTCTCGCCGTCGTCGACTACAGCCACAAGCCGGCCGCCGTCGATGGCGCATTGCGCACGCTGCGGCCACTGACCCGCGGTCGGCTGGTCGTCGTGCTCGGCTGCGGCGGTGACCGCGACGGGGCCAAGCGGCCCCGGATGGGCGAGATCGCGACGCGCGGCGCCGACCTGCTGATCGTCACCGACGACAACCCCCGCTCGGAGGATCCGGCCACGATCCGTCGGGCGATGCTCGACGGCGCGCTCGCGGTGCCGCCCGCCGAGCGCGGTGAGGTGCGCGAGGTGGGCGATCGGGCCGAGGCGATCGCGGCCGCTGTGGCGAGCGCCGCGACCGGCGACACCGTCCTCGTCGCCGGCAAAGGGCACGAAACCGGGCAGGAGGTCGCGGGCGTGGTCCATCCGTTCGACGACCGCGACGTGCTCCGCGCCGCCCTCGAAGCGATGAGCGCCCGCGCGAAGAGCCGCAAAGGGACCACAACGCGATGAGCGCTCGCGCGAAGAGCCGCCGCGCGCCTAAGGCGCCGTGGGCCGCAGGGTCCACCCGAGCTTGCGAGCGGTGGAGACCAGGCACACTCCCGGCGGGGGAAAGCCCGTGATTCCGTTGACGCTCGCCGAGATCGCCGAAATCGTCGGCGGCCGCCTGCAGGGCGCCGATCCGGGCGCCCTGGTCACTGGCCTGGTGGAGTTCGACTCGCGCAAGGTCGAAGCGGGCGGGCTGTTCCTCGCGCTGCCCGGCGAGCGCGTCGACGGTCACGACTACGTGGCCGCGGCGATCGGGCGGGGCGCGGTAGCCGCACTCGTCACCCGCCCCGTCGAGGGGCCGAGGATCGAGGTCGCCGACGGGTTCGCCGCGCTGGCCGCGCTCGCCAACGCGGTCGTGCGGCGGCTGCCCGACACCGTCGTCATCGCCATCACCGGCTCGTCGGGAAAGACCTCGACGAAGGACGTGATCGCGCAGCTGCTTGCCCGCCTCGGCGCGACGGTCGCGCCGCCCGGCTCGTTCAACAACGAGCTCGGCCACCCGTACACGGTGCTGTTAGCGGACACCGACACCCGCTACCTCGTGCTCGAGACGAGTGCGCGCGGCATCGGCCACATCGCATTCCTGGCCGGCATCGCGCCGCCTCGCATCGGCGTCGTCCTCAACGTCGGCAGCGCGCACCTCGGCGAGTTCGGCAGCCGCGGGAGCATCGCCGCCGCCAAGGGCGAGCTGATCGAGGCACTGCCGGCCGCGGCCGCCGGGGGAGTAGCGGTGCTCAATGCCGACGACCCGCTCGTGCTCCGGATGGCCACGCGAACGGCCGCGCGAGTCGTCACCGTAGGTGCGGCGGCCGGCGCGGACCTGCGTGCCGACGACGTGACGTTCGACGACCTCGGCCGCGCCGGCTTCACGCTGCACGTCGCAGGCGCCAGTGTGCCGGTGCGGCTGCGTCTCGTCGGCGGCCATCAGGTCGGTAACGCGCTCGCCGCCGCCGCCGTCGCCCTCGAGTGCGGCATGCCGCTCGCCGACGTCGCGACCGCCCTCGGGCAGGCCGTCCCCACGTCGCGCTGGCGCATGGAGCTGACCGAACGCGCGGACGGCGTTGTGGTGATCAACGACGCCTACAACGCCAACCCCGAGTCCATGCGCGCGGCGCTCGAGGCCCTCGCGTCGGTCGGCCGCCCACGCCGGGCGCGCGGCGGCCGCGCGTTCGCGGTGCTCGGCCCGATGGCCGAGCTCGGTGCCGACGGGCCGGCCGAGCACGACGCCCTGGGCCATCTCGCGGGGCGCTTGGACGTATCACGGGTCATCGCGGTCGGGGAGCAGGCCCGCCCCATCCAGCATGGTGCCGCTCTGGAAGGGTCGTGGGGGGGCTCAGCGAGCTGGGTTCCCGACGCCGAGGCCGCGATCGCCGTGCTGCGCGAGGAGTTGCGACCCGGCGACGTGGTGCTCGTCAAGGCCTCGCGGTCGGCGAGCCTCGAACGCGTCGCCCTCGCCATCGCAGACGATTCTCCTCCAGGCAGCGAGCCGGACGCTGGCACGGACAGGACGGGAGGCACCGCGGCGTGAAGACGATTCTGATCGCCGCCGTCGTCTCGCTGCTGACCTCGATCCTGTGCACCCCGCTGGTCGTCGCGTACTTCCGCCGGCGCGGCTTCGGCCAGGAGATCCGCAGCGACGGTCCGCGGACGCACCTGGTCAAGCGCGGGACGCCGACGATGGGCGGCGTCGCGATCATCGGCTCGACGGTGGTCGGCTACACGGCCGCGCACGTGATCATCGCGATCCGCGGCGGCGGTGGCCCGAACGCATCCGGCCTGCTGCTGCTGTATCTGCTGGTCGGACTCGGTCTCGTCGGGTTCCTCGATGACTTGATCAAGATCCGCCGGCAGCGCAGCCTCGGCCTGCGGGCCCGGGCCAAGTTCGGTGGCCAGCTCGTCGTCGGACTGTCCTTCGCGGTGCTGGCCGTGCAGTTCCGCAACCAAATCGGACTCACGCCCGCCTCGACGCACCTGTCCTATGTGCGCGACATCAGCCAGATCGGAGTCGGCACGATCGGCTTCGTCGTGCTCGCCTACGTGATCATCGCGGCGACGGCCAACGCGGTGAACCTCACCGACGGCCTCGATGGGCTCGCCGCCGGCGCATCAGCGATGGTATTCGGCGCGTTTACGCTCATCTCCTTCCTGCAGTTCCGCAATACCTGCGGCAGCAATCCGGTCGGCGGCTGTTACGAGGTGCGTGACCCGCTCGATGTCGCGCTCGTCGCCGCTGCGGCCATGGCGGCGTGCTTCGGTTTCCTGTGGTGGAACGCGTCCCCGGCGCAGATCTTCATGGGCGACACCGGTTCGATGTCCCTCGGCGGACTGATGGCCGGACTCGCCATCCTGGCCCACACCGAACTACTGCTCGTCGTGCTCGGCGGCCTGTTCGCCGCGGTGACGTTGTCCGGCATCATCCAGACCGGCTGGTTCAAGTTCACCCGGATCCGCACCGGCCGAGGCCAGCGGGTGTTCCGGATGGCCCCGCTGCACCACCACTTCGAGCTGAGCGGCTGGGAAGAAGTCACGATCATCGTCCGCTTCTGGATCGTCGCAGGCATCGCGGTCGCGTTCGGGGTGGGGCTGTTCTACGCGGACTTCATCGGCAATGGCTGACCCGCCGCTCCGCGCCGGGGCGACGGTGCTGGTCTGCGGCGCCGGTCTGGCCGGGCAGTCCGTAGCGAGCGCGCTGCTCGCCCGCGGCGCGACGGTGTTGCTCGCCGACCGCGCCGAGACGCCCGCCGTCGCACGGCTCATCGCGTCGGGAGTGCGCTTCGTCGGCTCGCCCGACGCGGTTCCCGACGGCGTCGAACAGATCGTGACGTCGCCGGGCTGGCGGCCCGACCACCCGCTGCTCCTCGGCGCACTCGCGCGCGGACTCGAGGTGATCGGCGAAGTCGAGTTCGCCTGGCGCCTGCGCGGTCCCGGAGCCGCGCCATGGCTGGCCGTTACCGGAACCAACGGCAAGACGACCACCGTGCGGATGCTCGAGTCGATCCTGCGCGCGTCGGGGCAGCGGGCGCTGGCCGTCGGCAACGTGGGTGTCTCGGTTGTCGAGGCGGTGGGCGCGGACGAGCCCTACGACGTGCTGGCCGTGGAGATGTCGAGCTTCCAGCTGCACTGGTCGTCGACGCTCGCTCCGAAGGCTGGCGCGTTGCTCAACCTCGCGCCCGACCATCTCGACTGGCACGGCTCGATGGACGCCTACGCGCAGACCAAGACGCGAGTGTGGACGGGTCCGGTAGCGATCGGTAACGTCGATGACCCTACGGTCGCAAGCCTCCTCACGGCATCGCCGGCGGCAACGCACGTCGGCTGCACCCTCGGGGTTCCGGTGCGCGGACAGCTCGGTGTGCGCGACGGCATCCTCGTCGACCACGCCTTCGCCGCTGAACCCGTCGCGTTGCTTCCGGCCGCCGACGTCCGCCCGGCGGGTGCACACAACGTCGCGAACGCCCTCGCCGCCGCGGCGCTCGCCCGAGCCCACGGGGTGCCGGCCCAGGGCGTCACCGCCGGGCTGCGCGCGTTCGTGCCGGACCCGCATCGCAACCAGTTCCTGCTCGAGCGGGCCGGTGTCGGCTACGTCGACGACAGCAAGGCCACGAACCCGCACGCGGCCCTCGCGTCGCTCACCGCCTACGAGCGGGTGGTGTGGATCGCGGGTGGCCAGCTCAAGGACACGCCCGTCGACGGGCTCATCGCCGCGGTCGTTGCCCGACTCGCCGGCGTCGTGCTGCTGGGCGTCGATCGCGCGGTCATCGCGGCGTCACTGCGGCGACACGCACCGGATGTGCCGGTGATCGACGTTCCGAGCACCGACGATGGAGCCATGACCGAGGTGGTGCGCACCGCGGCCGGACTCGCGCGTCCGGGCGACACCGTGCTGCTCGCACCCGCCGCGGCCTCCTTCGACATGTACACCGGCTACGCGGCGCGCGGCGCGGCGTTCGAGGCGGCCGTGCGCGCGCTCGATGCACCATGAGTGTGGTGGGCCAGAACGCGGGTCTGCTCGACCGGTTGCGGGGGCGGGTGCTCCCGGTGCGCGAGGGCACCCGCTTCGTCGACCGCCCCTACGCCTCGGTTCAGCTGCTGCTACTCGCCGCCGCCGGTCTGCTCGGCTTCGGCCTGTTGATGGCGGTCTCGACGACGATCGCCGTCTCGCACGACTCCGGCGGCACATCGTCGATGTGGGCGCAGGTGGTGAAGGAGGCCGAGTTCGTCGCCGTCGGCGTGCCAGTGTTCTGGATCGCGCTGCGCCTGCCGCCGCGCGCCTACCGCGTGCTGGCCTACCCGACCCTCGTGCTGGCAATCCTCGCCCTGCTTGCCGTGCTCGTGCCGGGCATCGGCGTGGTCGGGTACGGCGCGCGGCGCTGGATCGAGGTCGGCCCGCTGCAGTTGCAGCCTTCGGAGTTCGCGAAGGTCGCGATCCTGCTCTGGGGTGGCGATCTGCTCGCCCGCAAACAGCAGCTGGGCACATTGCGCCGGGCCAGGCACCTGTTCGTGCCGCTGCTGCCGGGCTTCGCGCTGGTCGCCACGCTGATCATGCTCGAGCCCGACCTCGGCACGACGCTGTGCTTCATGCTGATCCTGCTCGGCCTGCTCTGGATGGTCGGCATGCCGCTGCGGTACTTCCTCGGGGTCGTGCTCGTCGTGGCCGGCGCCGTGACCGCGCTCGCTGTCGCTGCGCCGTACCGGGTCCAGCGGCTGACCACGTTCTTGCACCCGTTCAAGGACGCCAAGAACAGCGGGTTCCACACCGTCGAGGGGCTTTACGCGCTCGCGTCGGGCGGCGTGTTCGGCGTCGGTCTGGGCCACGGCACGTCCAAGTACGGGTGGGTACCCAACGCCAGCTCCGATTACGTCTTCGCGATCATCGGCGAGGAGCTCGGGCTGATCGGGTGCCTCGCGGTGCTCGGGCTGTTCGGCCTGCTCGCCTACACCGGCATGCGCATCGCACGCCGCAATGCCGATCCGTTCGTGCGCCTCGTCGCCGGAGGTGCGACGGTGTGGCTCTGCGGTCAGGCCGTCATCAACATCGGCTATGTCACCGGCCTGCTGCCCGTCACCGGCATCCCGTTGCCGTTCATCTCCGCCGGCGGCACGTCACTGGTCGCCTCATTCTTCGTGCTCGGGATGTTGGTGTCCTTCGCCCGGCACGAGACCCCGGCCGTCGCGGCCGCGCGCAAGGCCGAACGGTTCGGGCGGCGCACCCGCCTCGAACGGATCCTGCGTATCCCGGTGCCGAAGGCCTACGCCGCACCGAAGCGTCGCCGGGCCCGTCGTGCCGCACCCGCGCGACGCTCGGCGGACCGTAGCCCGCGACCGGCGCTCGCCCCGCGTTCAGCGGCGGTGACACCCACCCGCCGCACCGCGACACCGGCGCGCCACGTTCCCGCGCCGCTGCCGCCGCGTGCGACCGGAACCGATGGGATGCCGCGGAGGACGCGGTGACCGCACCCGCGCCGCGCGTGGTCGTCGCCGGTGGGCACTCCGCCGGACACATCGAGCCGGCGATGAACTTCGCCGATGCCTTGCGCCGTCTCGACGACACTGCCGAGATCACCGCTCTCGGCACCGAACGCGGCCTGGACACCACGCTGATCCCGGCACGCGGGTATCCGCTCGAACTCATCCCGCCGGTCCCGCTGCCGCGCCAGCTCAACCGCGCACTGCTGGCCCTACCGTCGCGGCTGGGAGCGTCGGTGAGCGCGGCGGGCAAGGTCCTCGACCGGGTACGGGCAGAGGCGGTGGTCGGCTTCGGCGGCTACGTCGCGATGCCGGCCTACGTCGCGGCCAAACGGCGCGGGATCCCGATCGTCATCCACGAGGCCAACGCCCGCCCCGGCGTCGCCAACCGGGTCGCTGCCCGCATGACGACGCACGTGTTCACCGCATCGGCCGCGGTGCGCCTGCGGCATGCGACACCGATCGGCATCCCGCTGCGTCCGACGATCGCGAACCTCGACCGGCAGGCGCTGCGAGCCGAGGCACGCGAACGGTTCGGCCTGTGGCCTGACGGCCCGGTGCTGATGGTCACCGGCGGCTCGCAGGGTGCCCGGGCGATCAACTGGGCGGTGTCGGCGGCGGCAGGTGCGCTGCGGGATGCCGGAGTGCAGGTGCTGCACATCATTGGCCCGCAGAACGTCCTCGACGTGCCGGACGCACCAGGCGCGGCGCCCTATGTCGTCGTGCCCTACGTCGAGGACATGCAGTACGCGTACGCGGCGGCTGACTTCGTCCTGTGCCGCTCCGGGGCGATGACCTGCGCCGAGCTCACTGCTGTCGGACTGCCCGCGGCCTACGTTCCGCTGCCGCTGCGCGGCGGCGAGCAGCGATTCAACGCAGAGCCGATCGTGGCTGCCTGCGGCGGACTGCTGGTCGACAACGACGAGCTGACCCCAGCCTGGATCGCCGAGCATCTCGTGCCGCGCATCACCGACCCGGACCGGGTCGCGGCGATGTCACGCGCGGCGGCGCATGCTGGAGCGCGGGACGCCGACGTCGTCCTCGCCCAGCACGTGTTGAACGTGATCGCCGAGTACCGCCACCTCACCGGAGGCGAGCGTGGGAAGAGCGCCGGGAGACACCAGTGACCGATCGACCCACCCACGACGCCGCGGAGGGCCGCCCGGACGACTGGGCCGCCCCGGGTGCCGAGCTGGTCCGCAGCGCGGTGACCGATGTCGTGCCGGCGCTCGCGGACCTGGGTCGCGTGCATGTGATGGGCATCGCCGGCGCGGGCATGAGCGGGCTGGCCCGCATCCTTCTCGAACGCGGCATCGCGGTCAGCGGCTGCGAGGCGCGTGACTCGATCACGGTCGCCGGGCTACGGGCAATCGGCGCCACGGTGCACATCGGTCATTCGGCCGCGCACCTCGACGAGGCCGACACGTTCGTCTATACGACAGCGATCTCTCCCAAGCAGGGGGAGTTCGTCGCCGCGCGGGCCAGCGGAATGCCGGTGCTACGCCGGGCCGCTGCCCTTGCGTCCGCGCTCGAGGACCGCCAGTGCATCGCGATCTCCGGAACCCACGGCAAGACGACGACGACCTCGCTGCTGACGGTGGGCGCACAGGCCTGCGGGGTCGACCCGTCCTTCGCGATCGGCGGCAACCTCTACGAGACCGGCAAGAACGCGCACCTCGGCACGGGTGAGCTTGCGATCGTCGAGGCCGACGAGAGCGACGGCTCTTTCCTGCTCACCCGGCCGGCCGCGGCGGTTATCACCAATGTCGAGGCCGACCACCTGGAGAATTACGGCGATCTTGCCGGGATCTTGCGCGCTTTCGAGCAATTCGTGGACCGCGTCGATCACACCGGCCTGCTGCTGAGCTGCGCCGACGACGCCGGTGCGTGCCATGTCGCCGACTACGCGCGGCAGTCCGGCCGGCGCGTGCTGACATACGGCGAGAGCCAGGACGCCGAGGTGCGGGTCAGCGACATCGTCGAACTGCCCGACGCGGTCGAGTTTCGCGTCGACGGTCCCGGTCTGAGCTCGCGCCAGGTACGCATCGGCGCACTGATCGGCCGGCACATGGCGCTCAACGCTGCGGCCGCACTCGCGATGGCCGTCGAACTTGGCCTGGACGTCGACACCGTCATCGCAGCCTGGGCCACGTTCGGTGGCGTCCGACGGCGCTTCGAGTCACATGGCGAGGCCGGCGGCGTGCGGGTCTATGACGACTACGCACACCATCCGACGGAGCTCGCAGCGGAGTTGACCGCCGCAGCGGCCGCGGTCGGCGACGGGCGCCTGATCGCGGTCTTCCAGCCCGGCACCTACAGCCGGACGCAGACCTTCGCGACGGAATTCGCCGAGGCGCTGGCCATCGCCGACATCGCTGTGGTCATGGACATCTTCCCCGCGCGCGAAGACCCGATCCCCGGCGTCACCGGAGCCACCATCAGCGATCTCATCCCGCTGCCGCCCGAGCAGGTCATCTATGAGCCTCGTTATGCCGCTGTTCCGGCGCGCGTAGCGTCCGTCGCCCGACCGGGTGACCTCGTGCTCACGATGGGCATCGGCGACGTGTACCTGCTCTGCGACGACATCCGCGACGCCTGCGGGCGCAGCAGCGCGGCGCGGGTGTAGACCAGTG
>DAITQD010000018.1:0-5411 GCA_036833255.1 Jatrophihabitantaceae bacterium | reverse complement strand
CGTGGCACTGGTGGTCTGGATCGTCGCCGTCAGCCCGGTACTCGGTGCCAAGACCGTCACCGTGCACGGAACCCGCACCCTGACCAGCGCGCAGGTGCGCGTCGCGGCTGCGATCAAGCACGGGACCCCGCTCGTGCGGCTGGACACCGCCGCAGTCGCGCGCCGTGTCGAATCGCTGCCCGACGTCGCCTCGGCCACGGTTCGAACCGACTATCCGACGGGCGTGATCATCACCGTCACCGAGCGGGTCGCCGTCGGTTATCTCGCCGTGGGCGGCCACTACGTGCTCGTCGACGAGACCGGTGAGCAGTACCGAACGGTGCAGGGGAAACCAGGTGCGCTGCCGCTGTTTGCGGTCCCCGCTGGCGCCAATGCGAAAGCCGCGGGTCGGGCGGTCGCCACCGTCGCCGCCTCGCTCACCCCGACACTGCTGGCCAGGGTGGCCTCCGTCCAGGCGTTCGACCCGAGCGCGATCACGCTGCTGCTCGCCGACCGACGGGTGGTGCGGTGGGGCAGCGCCGATCGAAGCGCGGACAAGGCCCGCATCCTGCCCATCCTGCTGATGCAACCAGGCACCCAGTTCGATGTGACGAACCCCGACCAGGTCGTCACGCGCTGAATTGCCGAAGATCCTCGGCAGAGCGTCCGCCGCGTTTTCTGCGACTGATCGGCGTGTCGCGCGGCGCGCCTGACTGGAATCCGCGCCGCCACGTTCTAACTTCGGCTGCAACATCTCAGGTTGACATAACATTAACGGTCTACTTGAGGGTGAGAGTTCGCAGTTCAACAGATGACCCGGACATCCGTACCGATGGAATCAGGAGTCAAGCCCATGACAGCACCGCACAACTACCTGGCGGTCATCAAGGTCGTCGGTGTCGGCGGCGGCGGCGTCAACGCCGTCAACCGGATGATCGAGCACGGGCTCAAGGGCGTCGAATTCATCGCGGTCAACACCGACGCGCAGGCGCTGCTGATGAGCGACGCCGATGTCAAGCTCGACGTGGGCCGCGAACTCACCCGTGGCTTGGGCGCGGGTGCGCAGCCGGAGGTCGGGCACAAGGCGGCCGAGGACCACCGAGACGAGATCGAGGAGGTGCTCAAGGGCGCCGACATGGTCTTCGTGACCGCCGGCGAGGGCGGCGGCACCGGCACCGGCGGCGCCCCGGTGATCGCCAGCATCTCCCGCAAGCTCGGCGCGCTCACCATCGGCGTCGTCACCCGACCGTTCTCCTTCGAGGGCAAGAAGCGCGCAACGCAGGCCGACGACGGCATCGACGCGCTGCGCTCCGAATGCGACACGCTGATCGTCATTCCCAACGACCGGCTACTGCAGATCTCCGACCGCAACGTGAGCGTGATGGACGCCTTCCGCAGTGCCGACCAGGTGCTGCTCTCCGGTGTCCAAGGCATCACCGACCTCATCACCACGCCCGGCCTGATCAACCTCGACTTCGCCGACGTGAAGAGCATCATGAGCGGTGCGGGCTCGGCCCTGATGGGCATCGGCGCGGCGCGCGGCGACGACCGGGCCCGCCAGGCCGCCGAGATCGCGATCGCCAGCCCGCTGCTCGAGGCGAGCATGGACGGTGCGCACGGCGTGCTGCTGTCGATCCAGGGCGGCTCGGACCTCGGCCTGTTCGAGATCAACGAGGCCGCCACGCTGGTCGCCGAGGCCGCCCACCCCGAGGCGAACATCATCTTCGGTGCGGTCATCGACGACACGCTCGGCGACGAAGTGAAGGTGACGGTCATCGCGGCCGGCTTCGACAGCGGGCAGCTGCCGTACAAGAAGGTCGAGATCCGCCGCGAGCCGGCGGCGGCCGCGCGTGCCGCGGGTGGCACCCCGCCCGCGAGCGATACCGAGCGCAGGCGCCCCGAAGCGGCGAGCGGCTACTCCACGCCGACCACGGCGGCCACCAATGGCGCTCGCACATCGCTGAGCCTCGATGACGACCTCGACGTGCCCGATTTTCTCAAGTTCTGAAGCCCGTCATGGCTCCGCTCGGCGGTGAACGTCGGGCGGAGCTGGTCGGATCGCTCGGCGCCGTGCGGGCCCGGCTCGCCGACGCGTGCATCGCCGCTGGCCGTGATCCGCACTCGGTGACGCTCATTGCGATCACCAAGACCTTTCCGGGCGCCGACGTCGCGACCCTGGCGGCTCTCGGCGTCGGCGACATCGGCGAGAGCCGCGACCAGGAGGCATCGGCCAAGGTCGCCGAGGTCGCCGAGCTCATGCGAACCGGCGCCGCCGACGAGCGGGTGGCGCCCCTGCGCTGGCACTTCGTCGGGCGGCTGCAGTCGCGCAAGTCGCGCTCGGTGGCGTCCTACGCCCACGCGGTGCATTCCGTCGACCGTCCCGAGCTCGTCGAGCAGCTCGCGGTCGGGGTGGCCCGGGCCGGGCGCGGTCGCCTCGACGTCTTCGTCCAGGTGAGCCTGGACGGCGACCCGTCGCGCGGCGGCGTGCTCCCCGACCGCGTCGTTGAGCTGGCCGACGCTGTCGCCGCCCGCTCGGAGCTACGGCTGCGCGGCGTCATGGCGGTCGCGCCGATGGCGGCAGACCCGCGTGCCGCCTTCGCCGACCTGGCTGCCGCCGCCGCGCGACTGCGCGCCGCACATCCAGACGCGGACGCGATCTCCGCAGGCATGAGTGCGGACCTCGAAGCGGCCGTCGCACACGGTTCGACACACGTGCGTGTCGGATCGGCGTTGCTCGGCCGTAGAAGCCAGGTTTTCGGCTAGCGTCGCAGCAACGTCGAAATTCTCGACGGTCACACGAGTCACCGCAGAACCCGACTAACGGAGGACCCAATGCCCGGAGCGATGCGCAAGATGGGCGTCTACCTCGGCCTGGTCGAAGACGAGGGGTACGGCGAGGAGAGCTATGCGCATGCGGGTGAGCGGGCCCCCGCACGGCGGGGCGACTACGCCGAGGCGCGCTATCCCCGCGAGCACGGCCTCTCGCGTCACGCCGACGTAACCCATGCCGCACCAGGCGAGTACGCCGAGGACTCCGACGGTTATGCGACCGGCTACCCCGAGGAGCACCTGCCGGCCTACCAGATCACCACGCTGCACCCGCGTACGTACAACGAGGCGCGCACCATCGGCGAGCAGTTCCGCAAGAACACGCCGGTCATCATGAATCTGTCCGAGATGGACGACGCGGACGCCAAGCGCCTCGTCGATTTCGCGGCCGGGCTGACGTTCGGCCTGCACGGACGCATCGAGCGCGTCACGGCGAAAGTGTTCCTGCTCAGCCCGCACAACGTCACGGTCACCGCCCAGGACAAGGCCCGCATCGTCGAGACCGGCTTCTTCAACCAGAGCTGATCCTGCGACCTACTACACACCAGCGCAGTCGGCCTGGCACCATGGGGGTGCCAGGCCGTTGTCGTGCCACCCGCGCTGCACCGGCCGATGCCGGCTTGACCGCACGACAGGAGACACGATGACAATGTTCTGGGGTGTCCTCGCCTACATCCTCTATATCTACATCCTGGTCATCCTCGCCCGTTTTGTCGTCGAGGCGACCCGGCAATTCGCCAGGGCGTGGCGCCCCGCAGGTGTCGCCGCCGTCGGCGTCGAGGCCGTGTACCTCGCCACCGATCCGCCGCTGCGGCTGCTGCGTCGACTGGTCCCGCCGATCCAGCTCGGTAAGGTAAGCCTCGACCTGAGCATCATCATCCTGCTTCTCGCTATTCTGGCCCTGCACTGGTTCGCCTTGACGCACGGCTAGCGCCGCCCGCCTAGGATCGATCCGCACCATCAGTTGTCCACATCTGCATCATGAAAGCGCCGGAGCTTCCGGATCGCTACGAACACCCGAGGTGAGACGAATGCCGTTGACTCCGGCCGAAGTACACAACGTCGCGTTCAAGAAGCCGCCGATCGGCAAGCGTGGATACGACGAGGAGGAGGTTGACGCGTTCCTCGACATCGTCGAGGTCGAGTTGTCGCGTCTCATCGAGGAAAACAACGACCTGCGGGCGCGCGGAGGCAGCGGAGCACCCGTGCAGGCCGTCGCCGGCGACGGCGCGAGCGCTGGCGAGCTGGCCGCGGCACGTGAGGAGAACGGCCGGATGCAGTCGCACATCGCCGAACTCGAGCGGGCCCTCAACCAGGGCAATGACGGCGCACTCCAGCAGGTGGTCCAGCTGCAGCAGCAGCTCGCGCAGACCGAGCAGCACCTCGCCGAGAACCGCGGCGAGCTCGAGCGGGCCCAGCAGGCAGCGGCGCAGGCACAGCAGGCAGCGGCACAGGCACAGCAGGCCGCCGGGCAGGCTGCGCCGCAGGCCGGGGTGCCCAACGACCAGCACGTGCAGGCCGTCGCGGTGCTCGCGATGGCCCAGCACACGGCTGACCAGCACCTTGCCCAGTCCAAGGCCGAGGCCGAGCGGCTGGTGGTCGAGGCGCGGGCCAACGCCGAGAATGCCCTCAGCGCGGCACGGGAGAGCTCCAGCAAGCACGTCGGCGACGCGGAGGCCCGCGCCACGCAGCTCGACCAGGAGAGCTCGGCGCGCGCCGCACAGACCCTCCAGGACGCCGAGCAGCGGGCCGCCACGATCACGGCACAGTTCGAGCAGCGCAAGGCCGCGCTCGAGCGTCGGGTCGAGGAGCTGCGCACGTTCGAGCGGGAATACCGCACCCGGCTCAAGAGCTACCTCGAGTCGCAGCTGCGTGACCTCGACGCGAGTGGCAAGGCGGATCCCGCGGGCGCGAAGAACGACTACGCCGAGGCGCAGCAGGGCTGAACTGGGAGAAGTCGTCAGGGAGGTGGCCCGCTTCGGTAGCCGGCCCGAATCGGCCACCTGCATGTCTGTCGGGCGGGCGGTCCGGCGGCGTGGGCTCGCCCGGTCACGGGATGGGGGTGTGACGCTCGCATGGTGATCATTGGTCTACTGCTGATCGCGCTGGTCTGCCTGGCGCTGGGCGTGGCCCTGCAGAGTTCGGTCTGGCTGGTGGCGTCGCTGATCGCGACGGCCGGTGCCGGCTTCCTGCTGTACAAGCTGCGCGACGTCACCGCGGCGCCGAAACGGGCCGCACCGGCCAAGGATTCCGGCCTCGACGATGCCACCAGCGTCACCGGGCGCACTGTTGCGACACCCATCGAGAGCGATTCGGCATCGCCCGACGCGGCTGCCGATACCGCGCCAGCCGGCGATGGGTCCGCGCCCGATGAGTTCGCGGCCGATTCGGCGGGCGCCGACGCCGATGCGGTCTGGGTTATCGATGGGCGGCCCCGCTACCACCTCGGTAACTGCGCGATCATCAAGGGCCAGGACGCAGAGGCAATCCCGTTCGAGCAGGCCACCCAGGACGGCTTCATGCCGTGCACGTTGTGCGAGCCGCACGCCGGTCGCACCCGCTGATCCAGCGCGCGCGGCGAGACTGATCTCGCGGCGTGTCGG
>DAITQD010000017.1:20769-30782 GCA_036833255.1 Jatrophihabitantaceae bacterium | reverse complement strand
AAGGCTACATCACACGTACGGAAACGATCAGCGCCGATCAGCCGGCGGATGACTCGGGCTCAGAGGCAGTTGCCCAGACTTTTAGGGCGCGAGATCGCCGTAGATGTTCTGGTCGAGGCCGCCGTCCCGTGGGCAGGTGTCACCGGCGACGCTGCCGTCGGGCCGCTGCGCGCGGCACTGGAGTACGTCTGCCCCGGTCTCGTCCTGGGTGGTCTCGCGCTGGTCGACGCCGCCAACCGTGTCGCGCCAGTCGGTCCACACCCCGTAGGTGACCCCGGCCTTGGAATCGATCCACAGGTAGTCGCCGGCGAACGGCACGGTCCGACCGCCGAACTGTTCGTAGTTCGGGTTGGTCGTCACGTCCGACATCCGCGTGGCGGTCGTCCATGCGCCGCCGGCGGCCACCGGGCGGGTGGCGGCGTAGACGTCAAGAGCCGGGCCCACGTTGCCGCCTGCGTTGTTGCCGACGGGGCGCTGACGGAACGACGAGGCGTCGTTGTTCGCGTCGTTGCGGCTGTCCCACCACAGGGCGTGGATGACCCCATCGTCAACAGTGAGGTCCGGGAACAGCTGCTGGCCGTACACCTGCTGGCTGGCCGGCTCCAGGTCGATCGGGGCGGGCGTCGAGACCGCGCCGGTGGCACCGTTGAAGCTCAGGTAGTAGATGGCCGACTGGCCACCCGCACCGCTGCGGCCGGCCCAGCCGAACGTCGTGCCGGTCGGCACCTCGCTGCCGGGCACGATCGCCTCGTAAGCGACATGCACGACCTCGCTCGCCGCAGCCTGGTCGGCCGTCGACCGCGGGCCGGTGTCGGCGCGGAAGAACGTGTAGCCCGACTGGCACGGGGGGGCATCGCCGCAGTCGCGGGCAGCGCCACCGGCAGTGGTCACATCGGTGACGCCCATAGCGGTGAACGTGGTCAGCACCCGCGGGCTGGAGAAGGTCTGACCACAGTCGACCGACTTGACCACGACAACGGCGTCGGTCTGCTGCCCGTGGCCCGCGATCTGGCGGTAGGTGATGTAGACGTGGCCGTTGCTGGTTACCGAGATGTCGGGGAACTGCACGTCGTGGATGCCGGCGCTCACCTTCATCGGCGCTGAGAACGTCACGCCGTGGTCAGTCGAGCGGGACAGGTAGATTGCGACCCCGCCGTTGCCGGTGAACCGCGAATAGGCGAAGTAGACGTCGCCGCTGCACGCCGACGAGGTGCGGTCTGCCTCGATGGCGGTCTTGTCGTTGAACTTGCCGAGGAGGTTCGGCGCGGAGGAACCCTTCGCGACGATCACCGACTGCTTGAACTCCTTGCCGTCGTTGATCGTGGCACCAGCCGTCCCGGCCGGGTTGGCGTAGGTGCCGACCCACTCGTCACCGAAGGTCTTCGCGGAGCCAGCCGGGTCGGCGTTGCTCTCCGAGCCGGCGTACAGCCGCCCCTGCGCGTCCCAAGCCAGCACCGGGTCACCGGAACTCGCTGTGCGGATGTGCGCACGGCTGGCGTAGGGCGTGTTGTCCCCGGGGTAGCCAGGCACCAGTGAGGACTGGAAGGGGCCGCCGTTCTCCGACCGGTAGTAGCCCAGCCAGATCGGTCCGGAGGGGATCGGGGCGCCATCGGCGTCCACGCTGTCGTTGTTGTAGACGCCGCAGTAGTCGTTCGAACTGCCCACGATGACCCCGGTGTTTCGCGGGTCGATCGCCACGGATGGCTCGTTCTGCCGGCCCCGAGACTGCGAGCACTCGGCGAGGGTCGGGTCCTTGGCCACCGGGAAGCGGGGGTTGTTGAGGTTGTAATTCGAGACATAGCCCCCGTTGGCACCGTTGTCGTTGGTCAAGCGGGTATCGCCGCCCGGCGTCGAGGCCAACGCCGGCAGGCCGACCAGGCCCAGCATTGACAAGGCGATGACCCCGAGCACGGCAAGCGGCCTTGGGCGCGCCAGACGCGAAGCATGCATCGAAGACTTCCTTCCGGAATCCCCACAGCGACCCGAAGCAGGGCCGGGGGGTGACCTGTTCGTCCAACCTAGGACACGACGCATCGGGACACAACTCAGTCGAGACGTCGGGAGTCGATCCCTCTGCGGCGACCACCGGTTCGTCCTCAGCTGCTCAGCGCCAGATGCGGTACCGATCATTCTCAGCCGCCGACCCGACGCGCCCGCATCACACCGTCCAGCGCACCTGACGGCGTTTGCCCTCGTCGTAGGCGGCGCGGCCGCTGAGCGGCGCTGGCACGCCGACTTCCCACCAGGCGCCGGATTCGGTCCACGCCGCCGGGCTCGTCCGGCACACCACCACGGCCGGCCGCCGATCGCTGCTCGCCAGCGCGCGCGCCGTGGCATAGCCGACGCGCAGGTCGTCGACCGACGCACCGGTCGGCACGTCGACGACGGCGCAGCCGAGGGCCGCGGCGTGCGCGGCAAAGTCGACGCGCACTCCGCCCGGTTTCGCGCCCGGTCCGGCGCAGTCGGCGAGCAGGTTGTTGAACCCGGCGGCACCTTGGCCGGTCTGCAGCCGGTGGATGACCGCGTAGCCACCGTTGTCGCAGACCACCGCGACGAACGGGTGCCCGGCGAACGCGGCCGAGAACAGCTCGGAATTGAGCATCAGGTACGAGCCGTCGCCGAGCAGCGCGGTGACCAGACCGCGCGGATGGGTGCGGGTCCGCGCCATCGCGGCGCCCCACGGCCCCGCGAGCTCGTATCCCATGCAGGAGAAACCGTATTCGAGGTCCATTGTTGCGCCGGCGGTGGCCGGGCCGGTCCGCCAGCCGCCGTTCAGCTCACCCGGGATGCCACCGGACGAGCCGAGCACGTAGTCGTCGGGGCCGCTCGCATCGTTGACGACGCCGACGACCTGGGCGTAACTGAGCGAGCCGGCCGGGGTGGCACCGGCCCGCAGCGCCTCGATGTGCGCGTCCCAGCGGGCCCGCTCGGCAGCGACCCGCGCGGTCCACTCGGCGTCGGCGGCCCAGCCGGCCAACGAATCGCCCAGTTCGGCAAGGGTTTCACGCGCGTCGCCCACCACCGCGCACCCGCCATGCTTGACCGCGTCGAAGCGGGCCGCGTTGATCGTCACGAGTCGCACACCCGGCGAGAACAGGCTCCAGGACGACGTGGTGAAGTCCTGCAACCGGGTACCGACAGCGATGATCACGTCGGCGTCGGCGGCCAGCGCGTTGGCCGACGCCGAGCCGATGGTGCCCAGCGGGCCGGCGTTGAGCGGATGCGGGTCGGGCAGCATCGTGCGTCCCGCCGCGGTCTCCGTCATCGCGACGCCGTGCGCGACCGCGAAGTCGAGCAATTGACCGGCAGCACCCGAGTAGCGGACGCCGCCGCCGGAAACGATCAGCGGCCGCCGGGAGGCCCGTAGAATCTCAGCCGCTGAAGCCAGGTCCCGTGCGTCCGGGCGGGGTCGCGGCACGCGGTGCAGCCGAGGATTGAACATGGCCACCGGGAAGTCGAACTCCTCGACTTGTACGTCCTGCGGCAGGGCCAGCACCACCGGACCGCAATCGGCAGGATCGGTCAGCACCCGGGCCACCTGCGGCAGCGAGGCGAGCAACTGCTCCGGGCGGGTGATCCGGTCGAAGTAGCGCGACACCGGCCGGAACGCGTCGTTGACGCTGACGGTCGCGTCGCCGAAGTGCTCGACCTGCTGCAGCACTGGATCCGGTGCCCGCCCGGCGAACGTGTCGCCGGGCAGCAGCAGCAGCGGCAAACGGTTCGCGTGGGCCACGCCGGCCGCCGTCACCATGTTCAACGCGCCAGGCCCGATCGAGGACGTGGCGACCATGACCTGCCGGCGGTCAGTGGCCTTGGCGAAGCCGGTCGCGGCCAGGGCCATGCCCTGCTCCGTCTGAGCGCGCCAGGTCGGCAACTGGTCGCGCACGTCGTACAGCGCGGTGCCCAGACCGAGCACGTTGCCGTGCCCGAAGATGCCAAAGACCCCAGCGAACAAAGGCACCTCAGTGCCGTCCAGCAGTTCCGAGCGCTGCGCCACCAGCCACCGCACCAGGGCTTGCGCCGTGCTCAATCGGACGGTCCCGGTCATGTCGCACTCCCCTGCTCGGCCAACCGGCCGGCAGCTGAGGTGACAGGGCAGCGCGGATCGATCGGCAGGCCCGACCACGAGTCCCGGATCCAGGCATGGGCCGGGTCATCGCAGAACGACGTCGAGCGCGTATCGCCCGGCCCGGCGAGAACGTTCAGGTAATACATCGGGTACCCGGGTGCGGCCACGCACGGCCCGTGGTAGCCATGCGGGATCAGCACGACGTCACCGTCGCGCACCTCGATCGACTCGTCGAGCTCCGCCAGCCCGACCCTCGCGTGCTCCGCCCCGGTGTAGGTGCGGTGCAGACCGAATCCTTCGCGGCTCGGGGTGACCTGATCGGGCCCGGCGATCCGGTAGTAGTAGATCTCCTCGTTCACGACGTCGCACGGCTCAGTGGCGTCGTGCTTGTGCGGCGGGTAACTCGACCAGTTGCCGGGCGGGGTGATCAGCTCGCAGCAGATCAGTTTCTCGGCGTGCTCCCAAGCATCCGGGGTGCCGAAGTTGGTGACCTGCCGGGTCGCCGGACCCGCGCCGCGGATCTCGATCGGCACGTCGGCGGCGGACCCGTAGGCCGCCGGCAGCCGGTTGGAGCAGCGCGCGGACGGTAGCGCCACCTCCGCGCCAGCGGCACTGGCGAGAGTGATCACGCTGTCCCTTCCGACGTAGGCGAAGTCGGTGACCGCGGCGAATACCGAGTCCCGGCCATCGAGTCGGAACGTCTCTTCGGCGTCGCCGGCCGGGGTGGCGACCTGCACGCTCAGGCCACCGGACAGGGGCAGGACGAACATCTCGGAATCACCGCTCTGCACAGTCTGTGCGATCCCCGGCGCGAGCTCGAGCACCCGCAGGCCAGTGAACTGCCAGCCGGCCGAGTCAGGCGTTACCGCAATCGGTCGCTCGCCGGCGGGAAGGTGCAACGTCACGGGTCCAAGCCTTCGGTCGCGGCGCGTAGCACCGTCGCCACCGCGTCGACGGTACCGGCGACATCGCCGTCGTCCGGGTACAGCACCGTCCGGCCGATGACCAGACCACGAACCACCGGCTGTCGCAGCGTCTTGCCCCACGAGGCCACCTGCTCGGCGAGGTCCGGTCCGGGCACGCCCCCGAGCACCACGCACGGCAGGGTCGTCGCGCCATACACCACGTCCGGGTCGTCACACGCCGGCATCTTCAGCCACGTGTACGCACTCGTCGTGCCCAGCGCCGACGCGACAGTGACGGCCCGCGCCAGCGATGCCGCGTCCTGCTGCAGCACCAGCCTGCCGTCGGCGCCACGGTAATACGGCAGGGGTTCGACCATCGCGACCAGCTTGTACTCCGCGAGTTCCGTGACCGCCCGCGCGCAGGCGTACAGGGTTCGCAGCGTGCCGGCGTCATGGTCGTCGATCCGCAGTAGCATCTTGCCGCCCTCGAGCCGGCAGGAGGCGATGCTCGCCGCGTCGTAGCCGGTGAACCGGTCGTCCATCGTCCAGGTGGCACCGTCCAGCCCACCACGGTTCATGGAGCCGATGACGATCTTGCCCTCGAGCGCGCCGAGGAGCAGCAACTCCTCGACGACATCGGGCGAGCCGAGCACTCCGTCGACGTCTGGATGGGCCAGCGCGATTACCAGCCGGTCGAGCAGGCTACGGCGGTCGGCCATCGCCATCGGGTCCTCGCCGGCTCGCAACGCGCCGCGCGCCGGATGATCGGCCGCGACCAGGAACATGGTGCCTTGCTCGTTGAGCAGGGCGGCCGGTCGCCGGCGCCGCGCGTAGGCCTCGGCGATTGCGCCCGGCTGGAACGTCCTGGTCGCCAACAACTGCCGCCATTGCTCGTCAGGTATGACGGCCATCAGCGCACCGGATCGCGGACGTTACGCGCGGAGACCATCGCCTCGAGCTCGTCGAGGGTCGGCATCGCGTCCGCGCAGGCGAGCCGGGACGCGACGATCGCACCGGCTGCGTTGGCGTACTCGGCGCACTTCACGGGCTCCCACCCGGACAGCAAGCCGTGGATGAGCGCCCCGCCGAACGCATCGCCGGCGCCGAGCCCGCACATCACCTCGACGGGTTGCGGAGCAACCGTCGTCATGCCGTCGGCGGTCGCGACCAACACGCCCTCGGCACCCTTCTTCACGAGTGCGATTTGCACACCGTGCTCGAGCAGCCGGCGCGCGGCCTCCTCCGGGTCGGCCGTGCCGACAGCGACTTCCACCTCCGCCCGGTTGCCGACAGCGACGCTCACGTGCTCGAGCATGCGCTCGTACTCGCGGCGGGCGTCGTGCGGCGAAGGCCAGAACATTGCCCGCCAGTCCAGGTCGAGCACCGTCCACCGGCCGGCCGACGAGTCCGGGCGGCCGCGGTGGGCGAGCATGTCCAGCTGAGTCTGGCGGGCCGGCTCGACCGACACGCCGGTGCCGGTCACCCAGAGCACCCGGACGTCATCGACGAGATCCCACGGGACATCCGCTGCCGTCAGGGTCAGGTCCGGCCCGATCGGCAGCCGGTAGAACAGCAGCGGCGGGTCCTCTGGTGGGTCCAGCGCGCAGAACACCACCGGGGTCAGCAGATCGGGGGCCGTCCCGACGTAGCTCGGGTCGACGCCGAACCCAGCGAGTGCGTCGCGGACGTAGCTGCCGAAGTCATCTGGACCGACCTTGGTCAGCACCGCGGTTGCGTGCCCGAGCCGCGCGGCGCCCACTGCGACGTTGGTCGCCGTGCCGCCGAGCGACTTGGCGAACGTGCTGACCTGCGATAGCGGGACGCCGGACTGCTCTGGGTAGAGGTCGACACCGACGCGGCCGACGGTGAGCGCCTCGATCGTCGAGGTCATGGGCAGCCCGCTCACCGGTACAACGCCGGCTGCTCGCGCAGTGCCACGTCCTGCTGGCGGCCGGTGTCCAGTGCCCGGATGCCCGCCTCGGCGACCTCGGTGGCGACGTAGCCGTCCCACGCCGACGCGCCGTGGGCCGGGTGGCCGGCGGCGACCCCGTTGACCCAGTCCTGCAGTTCGCGCCGGTAGGCCTCGGCGAAACGAAGACGCCAGCCGCCAGGCACTGCGCGGGCAGACTGCCCGGACACCCGTCGCACGGTCGGCGGCGGCGAGTCCAGCAGCACGGTGCCGCTCTCGGCCACGAGCTCGCATCGCACGTCGTAGCCGTACCCGGCGTTGAGGAATACCTCGACATCGACCAGAAC
The DNA here is from genome assembly GCA_036833255.1 of Jatrophihabitantaceae bacterium. Lineage (GTDB taxonomy): Bacteria > Actinomycetota > Actinomycetes > Mycobacteriales > Jatrophihabitantaceae > QHCC01. The sequence continues at coordinate 23,552 of DAITQD010000017.1, read as the reverse complement.
GCCGCTCGCGGAGAAAAACACCAGCAGCATCGGGTCGTGGGTACCGCCGGACTTGGCTGACGGGCGCGGGCAGTGCACCGTGACCGACACGAGTTCCTCCTCGAGCAACCACCGGGCGATGTCGATCTCGTGCACGGCCGATCCCGAGATCAACATCGTCGACGCGACACCTACGCCCACAGCGTTGCGGTGGATGCAGTGCATCAGCAACGCCCGCCCGAGGCCGCCGTCCTGCAGGGCGTTCTTCATCTCCACGTAGCCCGGGTCGTAGCGGCGCATGAAGCCGACGCTGACCAGTCGGCGGCCGAGGCCGGACTCGGCCTGCAGGATGCGCACGGAGCCGGCGCCGTCCGGTGTCAGCGGCTTCTCACACAGCACCGGCTTGCCCGCGGCGAGGCAAGCCAGGACGAATTGTTCGTGGCTCTGATCCGGGGACGCGAGCAGTACCGCGTCCACCACGTCGTCCTTGATCAGCACCATCGGGTCGTCCCATGCTCGCGCGCCACAGTCGGCGGCGACGGCCTCGGCCCGCCGCGGGTCGACGTCGAACACTGCCGCCACTTCGCTGCCCGACACGACATGACTGAGCAGCCGGGCATGCTCGGCACCCATCAGGCCAACGCCGATCACGCCGATACGGACTGGCATTCGTTGCTCCCTGTAATCGACAAGGGCGGCTCGACGCGTCAGGTGGCGGTCGGGAAGTGATAACTGGCCTGCGCGGTGCGGTGCCCTTCGGGCCAACGCGAGGTGACGACCTTGGCGCGGGTGTAGAAGGACACGCCCTCCGGGCCATGGACGTGCTTGTCGCCGAAGAGCGAGTCCTTCCACCCGCCGAAGGAGTAGTAGGCCATCGGAACCGGAACCGGCACGTTGATGCCGATCATGCCGACCTTCACACCACGCTGGAACCGTCGTGCGGCGTCGCCGCTCGAGGTGAAGATGGCAGTGCCGTTTCCGTACGGGTTGGCGTTGATCAGCGCGATCGCCTCGTCGATGCTGTCGACTCGCAGCACCGAGAGCACCGGGCCGAAGATCTCCTCGCGGTAGACGTCCATCTCGGTCGTCACCCGGTCGAGCACCGTCGGTCCGACGAAGAAGCCATCCTCGAAGCCGTCCACGACCAGACCCCGGCCATCCACGGTGAGCCGCGCTCCCTGCGCCTCGCCCGTATCGATGAGCCCGACGATGCGTTCCTTGGCCGCCCTCGTGACGACTGGCCCCATGTCGTTGGTGGCGTCGCGGCCGGAGCCGACCTTCACCGCCGACGCCTTCGAGGTGAGCGCGTCGACGACAGCATCGCCTGCGGCGCCGACCGCGACCGCGGCCGAGATCGCCATGCACCGCTCCCCCGCAGAGCCGAAGGCTGCTGCGACCAGGTGGTTTGCGGCGAATTCGATGTCGGCGTCGGGCAGCACGATGGCGTGGTTCTTCGCACCACCGAGCGCCTGCACCCGCTTGCCGGTGGCCGAGGCTCGCTCGTGGATGTAGCGCGCGATCGGGGTCGAGCCGACGAACGACACCGCGGCGACATCAGGGGAATCGAGCAATGCGTCGACCGCACCCTTGTCGCCGTGCACGACGTTGAAGGCACCATCCGGCAAGCCGGCGCGCTGCCACAACTCGGCGATCAACATCGAGGCCGACGGATCGCGTTCGCTCGGCTTGAGGACGAACGTGTTGCCGCAAGCGATTGCGACCGGGTGCATCCACATCGGGACCATCACCGGGAAGTTGAACGGAGTGATGCCCGCGACCACGCCGAGCGGTTCGCGGAAGGAGAAGGTGTCGACGTCGGTGGACACCTGGTCGGAGTAGTCGCCCTTGAGCAGGTGCGCGATCCCGCAGGCGAACTCGACAACCTCCAGGCCGCGCTGCACCTCGCCGGCGGCGTCGGAGAGCACCTTGCCGTGCTCCTCGGTCACCAACTCGGCGAGTTCGTCGACGTGGGCGTTCACCAGTTCCCGGAAGGCGAACAACACCTTCGCGCGTTGACTCAACGAGGCCTGCGACCAACTCTCGAACGCGCGCTTGGCTACCTCGACCGCCATATCGACGTCCGCCTTCGCCGCAAGCAGAACCTCGGACTGCTGGGCACCGGTAGCGGGATTGAACACCGGCGCGGCCCTGCCCGACGATGCCGCAGTCGACTTGCCATCGATCCAATGTTCGATCGTCTTCATGCAGGTCCCCATCTACTCGGCGGCCAGGTACAGCTTCCACCTGAGCCTGCTCTCCATCTGAGCGCCCCGTCGAGTGGTCCCCTACGGGATCCCCAATTACGCCGTCGATGGCGAGTGCTTCGTGAAGGACACCTGGGGGTCGCCCATCGACGAGCTCACCTTCGCCCACCCCGGGCGTTCAGCTCGCCACTCCCTGGTTGAGTGGTGCGTTACCGGATGAGTGGTGCGCTGTACTGCACTCAACGCGAAGCGCACCACTCAACGAAGGCCATGATGGTGGCGCTCTCGAGCGTCGATGTCATATGGCGTAGAGGACCGCGCAGGCAATGGTTGCGGCGTCGAGCTGACGTCGTGTTGCGCAATCGACCACGCACGCGGGGAATCGAGTGCAACCGCGGTCCAGCCCCTGCCATCCTCGTCGCTGATGTGGACGAGCAGCGTCTGGCGGTCGTGCGCGACCCGAACGCGGTGCAGCTGGTTGCCCCGCTCGCACAGGGCGCGCGACTGTCGGCCCGGCACCGCCACCGCGGCTACGAAGGACGTCCAGCGACCTCGGCCGATGGCAGGCCGCTGGACCGCTCCGCTGCTCGGGGCTGTCAT
>DAITQD010000017.1:0-20669 GCA_036833255.1 Jatrophihabitantaceae bacterium | reverse complement strand
AGCGTGCGCAGCTTCTGGATGTTCGCGTAGGCCTGCTGCGGCAGGACGCTCAGGGCGAGGAAGGACGCGTGCGGCGTCACCGTCGTCTCGGCAGCGCAACCCGAGCACTGCGACAAGCCCTGGCCGGCGGGGAAGGCCTGCCCTTCGACCCCGAAGCTGCCGTAGTTGCCGGTGTCGTCGGCGGTACTGGACGGCGACAGGCCCCACACCGGGTAGTGCAGCACCTCGGTCGCGTACTTCACCTGTACTTGGGCCCAGCGCAGGTCGTCGAGCCCGAAGCTGCGCGGCCCCCACGTCGTCTCGGGAACCACCTCGTTGGCCATCAGGCCCTCGAACATGCCCCCTGCCCAGGTCGGAACGAACGTGAGCGAGGTACCAGGGTAGGTGTAGTGGCCCTCCCAGACCGGGAACGGCTTGCCTGACTGGGGATCGTTGTAGGTCTGCCAGTAACCGGCTACCGGCCACTGCCCCTGCCAGGAGAAGTCGGGGTCGGTCGAGCACCGCTGCGGCGGAAGTGTGCGCCAGGTGCGCCACCACACGTCGCCGGGCATCTGGTGCAGACCCATACCGACGTACATCGCGATGCGCGGGTCGCTGTAGAGCGCGCCGTTGTGGTAGCCGGCCGGTCCCTGGTCGACGTAGTAACCGCCGTACATCTGACCGGTCGGCTGGTTGCCCGCGATCGCCGGGTTGGTGTTGCAGGCGGTCTGCGGGCGGTTGTCGTAGAAGATCGAGAAGTCGACCGGTGCCATCAGGGTGTGCACCAGCTGCGCAAGCTCCGGCAGCGCCTGCCGCACGACGATCAAGCCGGAGACATACCAGCCGTTGTCGACCGCCGACAGGAAGTAACAGTTGTCCTGCACAGGGGTGGGCTCGGCGGCACAGTCGACCTCGCCGGGATTGCGGATCACCTGCTTCGTCGTGGTGTCGTACCACTGGTACAGGAAGCCGTGCGAGCGCTTGAGCGTTCTAACGGACTGCAGCGTCGCTGTAATCAGTTCGTCTTCCTGGGAGCGGCTGATCAGGTTGAGGTCACCCGCCGAGACGACCGCCCATAGATACACGCCGATGTTGGCTGACGACGTATACGTGCCGCGGACCTTGCCGGGGCCGAGGTTGTCCAGCGGCAGGTGTGTCGTGGGGTCGACGTCGTCGCTGTAGAACGCCCACGTGTCGCGGGCGACGCCGAGTAGGACGCTGCGTTGTTGCGCGCTCAGCGCTGAGCCTGCGCTAACGGGTGGCTGCGCGCTCGCGGGCTGGATGGCGACGAGTGCGGCGGCCAGCAGGGTCGCGACGATGGCGGCGTAACGGGCGAAATGCGGGCGATGGATTCGCATGAAATGGCTGTGTCTCCTCAGGGCGTGTCGGCGTCGCGTGCGTCGGCGGGTGGATTAGCGGCGGCCGTTGCGTACGGGTTCGCCACCGCGTCGAGCAGTCGGATGGTGTATTCGTCCTTCGGGTGCTGCAGGACCTGCTTGGTGGGCCCCTGTTCGACGACTCGGCCCTTGTTGAGGACGAGGATCTCGTCTGTGACGACCCGAGCGCTGAGCAGGTCATGGGTAATGTAGAGCAGGCTCAGGCCGCGCTCGGCGCGCAGCTTGGCGAGCAGTCGCAGCACGCCGGCTCGCAGCGAGACGTCGAGCATCGACACCGGCTCGTCGGCAATGATCAGGTCCGGGTCGCAGGCCAGTGCGCGAGCGATCACGACGCGCTGGCGCTGGCCGCCGGAGAGCTGGTGCGGCAGCTTGGCGGCGAACTGCGCGGACGGCGTCAGGCCGACCGTCTCGAGCAGTTCGTGCACTCGGACGCTCGCCTGCCGGGCCGACATGCCCAGGAAGTTCTGGCACGGGCGGGCGATCGTGTACTCCACCGTGTGCAGCGGGTTCAGCGCGCCGTACGGGTCCTGGAACACCATCTGGACCCGGCTGTGGAAACGCCGTAGGCCGCGGGTGCGCAGGCGGTGCACCGCCAGGTCACCGAACGCGATCGATCCGTAGGACGGCCGCTCCGACCCGGCGATCATCCGGGCGAGCGTGGTCTTGCCACTGCCGCTGGCGCCGACGAGTCCCACGGCGGCTCCGGGGGCGATCGTGAACGAGACGTCATCGACTGCGGTCACGAGCCTGCGGTTGCGTCCGCGCACCCGATACGTCTTGGACACCCCGTCGATCACGAGCGGCGGCACGCTGTCGCCTGCCGGTTGTCGGCCTACGCCCGGACGCGCGGCCGCCTCCGGATCAGCGGACACGAGGAACCTCCAGTTCGACGGCCGCGGACGGCGCCCGGACATGGCAGGCCGCTCGTCCGCCGCCGAGCGTTGCGAGCGGCGGCTCGACGGTGCGGCAGATGTCCTCGGCGAGCGGGCACCGCGGTGTGAACGGGCAGCCGGCATCGGACCGCGACAGGTCGGGAGGTGATCCCGGGATCTCGCCGAGGCGGACCTCGTCGGCCCTCGGGTCGCCGTAGCAGCTGAGCAGCGCCTCGGTGTACGGGTGGTGCGGCCCGGTCAGCAGCTCGCGGGAGGGCTGGTCCTCGACGATCCGGCCGGCGTACATCACCAGCACTCGATCCGTCGCGTCCAGGACCACACCCAGGTCGTGGCTGATCAGTACCGCCGTGAAGCCCTGCTCACGCTGCAGTTCCTTGATCGTGTCGATCACCGCACCCTGGACGATCACGTCGAGTGCCGTGGTCGGCTCGTCGAACACGATGAGCCGCGGCTCGAGAGCGAGCGCCAGCGCGATCGAGACGCGCTGCCGCATTCCGCCGGAGAGCTCGTGCGGGAACCGGCCCAGCACCTCGTCGTCCAGGCGGACCTTGCCGAGCAGCTCGGCGCCACGTCGATGCACGGCCTGGCGTGAATGCTCTTCGCCCTCGCGTGCGTGCGCGCGCAGGATGTCCCCGAAATGCCGCTCGATCGTGCGCACCGGATTGAGCGCGTTCATGCCGCTCTGCAACACGAGCGCGAACCCGTTGCGCCGCTGCCGGCGCAACGCCTCGCCGTCCAGGCTGCTGATGTCCATACCGTCAAAGATGATCTGCGCGCTCTCCAGTCGAGCCGGGGGGCGCAGCATCCGGGTGAGCGCGAAGCCCAGCGTGGACTTGCCGCAGCCCGACTCGCCGACCAGCCCGACGAACTCGCCCTCCTCCAGCGTCAGGTCGACGTCGCGCACCGACCAGATGCGCTGGCCGCGGTTCGGCTCGTACACCACGTTGACATTGCGTGCGGAAAGCAGCGCCATCACTTCTCCCGCAGCCGTGGGTTGGACAGCGCGTCGACGCCGAAGTTGATGAGCGTGAACGACAGCGCCAGCAGGGCGATGGCCAGGCCGGGCGCGAAGACGATCAACCATTGGCCGGTCAGCAGCGCGTTCTGCTGCTGCGCGTAGTAGAGGATCGTGCCCCAGCTGACGGTGCTCGGGTTGCCCAGGCCGAGGAACTCCAGGCTGGCCTCCGCCATCACCGCCGCGGTAGCCGCGCTGAAGAAGCTGCCCGCGACCAACGAGGTCATGTTCGGCAGGATTTCGCGGAAGACGACCCGGAACAGCCGCTCGCCGGAGAACACCGCGGAGGTCACGAACTCGCGGGCGCGCAGCGTCGAGGCCTGGCTGCGCATGACGCGGGCACCGGTCGCCCAGCTGGTGAAGATGACCACCAGCACGATCGTCCACACCGACCGGTTGGGCAGGTACGCCGCAAGAATGATCATCAGAGGGATGCCGGGAATGACCAGGGCCAGATTCGTCACGAAGCTGAGCGTCTCGTCCACGATCCCGGGCCGGTAGCCGGCGATCAAGCCGAGCGTGACCGCCAGTAGCGTGGCGCCTATCCCGGCAACCAGGCCGACGAGCAGGGACACGCGCGCGCCGTACACCAACTGCGAGAAGACGTCCTGGCCGTTGGCGTTGGTACCGAACCAGTTGGTGCCATTGGGGTTCGCGTACGGAGCAAAGGTCGTCACGTTCGGCGAATGCGGCGCGATGAGGGGCGCGAACGCTGCGACCGCGATGAACAGGCCGAGCAAACTCAGCCCGACCCTCGCCTTGCGATTGCTCCACAGCGTGCGCAGCGCACGCCAGAGGAACAGCACCGACACCGGCGCCGAACTGTCGTGCGTGATGCGGATCTCGCTGCCCAGCCCTGGAGCTTCCACAGGCGGCGGCGAAGCAACCAGGATGCTCATCGCCGCACCCGCGGATCGAGGCGAACGTAGAGCAGGTCGACGACGAAGACGGTAACGAGCATGCTCACAGTGATCACCAGGAAGAGGGCCTGCATCAGCGGGAAGTCGTGATTCGTCACGGCGATGTAGAGCAGGTTGCCTATGCCGGGGTAGCTGAACACGCCCTCGACGAGCACTGAGCCGCCGACCACCGCGCCAAGCGACAGCCCGAACGCGGTGATGTTGGGTAGCAACGCGTTGCGCGCGGCGTAGCGCAGCGCGATCGTCCGGCTATGCAGCCCGTTCGCCTCGGCGAACGTGACGTAGTCCTCGCCCAGGACATTGATCATGTTGTTGCGCATGCCGAACACCCAGCCCGCCAGCGTTGTGATGGCCAGCGTGAGCGCGGGAATCACGCTGTGCTGGACGGCGTCGGACAGGAACGTCAGGCTGAGATTGGGCGTTGCCCCGGCGCTGTAGCCACCCTTGATCGGGAACCAGTCGAGCTTGTACGCCACCACGTACAGCAACAAAAGGCCCAGCCAGAACGGCGGGAACGCGCCGAAGAACGTCGCGCTCATCGTCACCGACGAGTCGGCGAATGTGCCGCGACGCCAGCCGGCGTACACGCCGAGCAGGGTGCCGAGGATGAACGCGAAGATCGTCGTGGCGCCGACCAGCACGAGCGTCCATGGCAGCGCCTTGCCGATGGTCTGCGCGACGGTCTCGGTGGGGAAGGAGAACGACCGGCCGAACTTGAACTGCGCGATGTTCACCAGGTAGTCCCAGTACTGTCCGAGCAGGCTTCCGTGCGGCGAGCCGAGCTGAATCTCGACCGCCCTGCGCTGTGCGTTCGTAATCGCTTGCCCGGAGGCTGCGATCTTCTCCAGCGCCGCGTCGACCGGCGAGCCGGGCATGAGCCGCGGCAGCACGAAGTTGAGCGTGACCGCCCCCCATAGGGTGAGGACGAACAGCACCACCTTGCGGAGCACATATCTCACGGCACACCTCCCGTCCGCTTATGGCCGGCCGACGCCATGCTCGTTACGCCTTCTTCAGATGGGTCACAACCAGGAGAACCGCGTCGTTGTAGCTGGTCGGCAGGGTGTACGGGTCCGCAGCCGACGGCCAGCCAGTGAAGTGCTTCGTCGAGAACAGGCCCCAACTGCCGCCGTAGTACAGCGGGACGAGCGGCACCTGGTTGTACATGACCTGCTCGATCTGGTGCGTGGCCTGAGTCTGGGCGGCCTCGTCTGTAGCGGAAGCGAGGGTGGCGAGCGCCTGGTCGACGGTCGGATCCTTGAACCGCTCGAAGTTGTTCGCCGTCGCCGTGCCGATTGGTGCCGCGTAGCTGCTGTTCAGCGCGTTGTTGAAATCGGTGTACGGAACCCCTGTACCGCCGTATCCGCCGATCGCGGCATCGAACTTCCCGGCCTGGATCGCCGTCTGATACTGCGCGAACTGCGGCTCGTCGAGGGTGACCTTGATGCCCGCGGCCTTGAGCTGAGTGCTCACCTCCGTTGCGGCGGACACCCAGTCGCTGAAGCTGCCCGGCAGGCTGATGGTCATGGCTGCCTGCTTGCCGTCCTTGCCGACGAGCTTGCCGCCCTTCATCGTGTAGCCCGCCTGCGTGAATGCGGCGTTCGAGGCTGTCGTGTCCTTGGCGACCTTTCCCTGGTTGGGCAGGCTCGGGTCCAGCCACTTGCTCAGGTTCGGCAGGATCAGGCCGGACAGGCTTGCCTGGTCGAGATAGCCGTTGACGGCCTTTTTCGCGATCGTGCTGCGATCCAGCGACAGTGACACACCCTTGCGGAAGTTGACGTCGCTGTACGGCGCCTTGGTGAGGTTGAGGTAGACGGCGATGGTGCCGCCCGGCGGGAACCAGTAGACGTTGTGCTTGGGGTCGCGGGCGACGTAGGTCTTCTTGACGTCGGGCAGGAAGTTGTAGGACCAGTCGAACTTTCCGCTGCTCACGTCCAGCTGGTTGGTGCTCTGGTTACTGCCCTGTGCGGGGAACTGCACCTGACTCGGCGCGATCTTGTCCGCTTGCCAGTACGACGTGTTCTTCTTCAGCGAGTACTGCGTGGGCGCGAACTTGTCCAGCGTGAACGGCCCGGTTCCGACTGGGTGCGTATTGGCGAACTTGACCGGGTCGGTGACCGCTGCCCACACATGCTGCGGCACGATCGGGACCTGCGCGACGGTGCCCGCGAACGGCACGTTGGCCGTCTTGAACGACACGGTGACGTCGTTGCCGGCTGCGGTGACGCTGGATACCTGCGTCCAGACACCGGTGCCGTCGAGGGCGGGGAACTTCTTGAGCAGCTGGAAGGTGAAGACCACGTCCGCCGGCGTGAAGTCCTTGCCATCGCTCCACTTCACGCCCTTGCGGATCGTGTAGACCAGCGTTTTCGGATCGGTGAACTTGTAGCCGGTGGCCAGGAACGGCGTGTAGGTGCCGTCGATCGGGCTCGGGATCTCGAGCGGCTCGTAGATGAGCCGCGCTCCCCCGAGCTCGGTGGCGGCCTGCATCGGGTTGAAGTTCTCGACCAGCGTGGGGTTGCCGTGGTCGCCCTGGATCGTCAGCGTGCCGCCGCTGCTCGTGCTGCTCGTGTTGTTGGCCGACCCCTTGCAGGCGGTGAGACCCGCGGCGGCGAGCGCGGCTAGGGTCGCGCAGAGAACTGCGGACCGGGTGCGCGATAGTCGTGTCATCGTGAACTCTCCTCGTTGGTGCCGGCGGTTTGCTGGCCGACAGACAGGCGAATCCGGGCTACACCCGGCATGGGTAGAGGGAAATCGAAATGCGCTGTGCCTGCGCTCGGCGTCACGTCGGGCAGTCGCTGTTCGTCGAGGTGGTCCGCGGCGCGCAGCCGGCCCCACAGCTCGGCGTCGGGCCAGTCCGCCCCGTCCGGATAGCCCGCCAGGATGTTGGAGTGCTGCGCGTCCACGCGGGCGAGCGTGGCCTGGTAGCTCGGGGCCTCGAGCGCCGTGACGTCGAGCCGGATCCGCCGGTCCAGCCGCGCGTCCCCGGCCATCAGTTCGCCGTTGATGGTGCCGTTCCAGACGAGCACGTCGATCGTCGCGTCCTCGTTCTTGGTCGCCCAGGCCTGGACGAGCACCCCGGCGCCGTCGCCGTCCACGCGGCAGTCCAGCACGTCGTCGCCGAGCTGCGCGGCCAGGTGCACCGCCCAGTACCGGGGCTTGCGCAGGTTGCCGACGCTGAGCAGGCCGAAGCCGTTGTGGAACAGGCTCGGTGGGCGGCCGAGCTCCTCGAAGTGATCGCTGATCACCCAGTAGGCCAGGGCGTCCAGGCGGCCCTGTGCGGCGGCGAATCCGCTGAGTACGAACGGTGCTCCGCTCACGCCGTCGTGGATCGGGCCGAAGTGCGTGGAGCCCACGCCCCACTCCGTCCACCAGACCGGGATGCCGTCGAAACCGTGGCGGAGCAGCGACGGTCGGACGTCGACCGGCAGGTTGCCGTAGGTGTGGGTGGTGAGGAAGTCCAGTGGCACGTCGGCATCCTCGGCGTGCGCCGCCAGCGTCTCCACCCACTCACCAGCAGCTGTCGAGGGACCGCCCACACGTAGCCGCGCGTCGACGCTCTTCACTGCCCGGGCCGACTCGTCGTAGAGCCGCAGGTACTCCTGCTGGGTGCCCGACCAGAACACCTCGAGGTTGGGCTCGTTCCACACCTCGAACGCCCACGTTGCCACTTCGTCGATGCCGTAGCGCTCGACGAGATGCGCGGCGAGCGCTCGTACGACGTCGTACCAGTCGGTCCAGTCCAGCGGCGGTGAGATGATGCCGCGGTAGCCGAACACCGTCTGCTGCGGGTCGCGTGCGATGGCGGCCGGCATGAACGACAGCTCCACGACCGGACGCAGGCCGATCTCGAGCAGCTCGTCGTAGAGCGCGTCGACCTGACTGAAATCGAAGGCCAGGCCGGCGTCGCCGGCCCGGGTCACCACGTGGTTGTCGTCGTGCAGGATCGCGTGGGCACGGACGTGCATGACCCCGAGGTCGTCGTGCGCGCGGCGCAGCGCCTCGGCGAACTCGGTGCCGATGTGGTTGCCGTGGCCGTCGTCGCCGAACCCCAACTGGGTCAGGCGCTCGGAGCCGACCATGCGCCACACCCGGTCGAGCCGTCCCACGGCCGTCGCGGAGTCGACGGCCACCTGCACCTCACCGGGGTCTGCGTCGAGCGTGTGACCATGCGCCGGCTCGGACCACGCCGACGCCGGATAGTCCGCGCCGATGACCGCACCGATGCGGTAGCGGTAGTCGGTGCCGTCGTCGATGCCGGTATCGGCGAACGGCGGCCGCGCCACGGCAGCGACGTCGCTGCCGCCGTGCTGGAGGAGCCGCGGCTGCCCGTCCGAACCGGTGCGCTCGATCAGGTAGCCGGCCGCTCCCGGCACCAGGTCCCAGTTCAGTCGGACGTGCCCGACTGCCGGCTCGGCACGAACGCCGGAGGGTGCCGGGAGTGCGAGCGCGGCGTCGGCGGTGTCGGTGAGGCGGCGGTAGATCCGCCGCTCCCAGTCCTCGCGTGCTCCCTGCTCCTGTACCGTCTGCTCGCGGGCAGCGCTGGTCATGACGCCAGCCATTCGCGACCGGCCGCCGACCGCGTGCGGCAGCCGCAACTGCGCCGGATCACCAGCTGCGTCGGCATCACGACCGAGCACCGCGCGGCGTCCGGGTCGTTTACGCGCTCGAGCAGCACACGCACCGCCTCCTCGCCGAGGTCACGCATCGGCTGGCGCACCGTCGTCAGAGGGGGGCGCATGTGACGCGCCGACGCGATGTCGTCGAATCCGGTCACCGCCACCTCGCCAGGCACGCGCAGCTTGGCTGTGCGCAGCACGGCCAGTGCGCCGATCGCCATCTCGTCGTTGCCGCACACGATCGCGTGCGGTGGCCGCCGATCCGCCAGCAGCGCGCGGATGGCGCGGGCCCCGCCGACCTCGGTGAACCCGCCCTCGGCATCGGGAGAGTCCAGGACGGGGAGGCCCGCGGTGTTCAGCGCCTTGCGGAAGCCGGCGAACCGCTCCACCGAGTCGGGTGACCGCGCCGGTCCGCCCACGAACGCCAGGTCGGTATAGCCGTGCTCCTGGACGAGATGGGCGACGATCGCGCCGACCCCCCCGCGGTTGTCGGCACCGACGCAGTCATGCCCGCGGCGCGCCGGGCGGTTGGCGAAAACCACGATCGGCACGCTGCGCGAGATCGTCTCGATATCGTGCTCGGCCAGGCTGCGGGCCATCACGACCAGCCCGTCGACCTTGCCCGCGACCGAGTAGGCAAGGTCGCGTCCGGACGCGCCACGGGTCGCGGCGATGAGGACCGCGTCGCCGACGGCAGTCGCCGCGCGCTCGGCGCCGCGGATCACCTCGTCGACGTACAGCGGCGACTCCTCCTCAGCCTCGCCGGACGCACCGAGATCGGGAAAAAGCACTCCAACGATGCCCGCCCGGCGGGACGCGAGCCCGCGCGCCGGACCGCTGGGCACCCAGCCAAGATCAGCAGCGGCCGCCAGCACGCGCTCCCGAGTCGCGGCAGAGAATCCAACGCCGTCGTGCATCACGCGCGACACGGTGGCGATCGAGACTCCGCTGCGGCGGGCCACCTCGTAGATCGTCGAGCGTGCTGTCACGGCGTTGATCCGTTTCGAGAGAGTAACCGCTTACGCGGCTAACAGGTTACGTAACCACCAAATTACGCAACTGTCAACGATCCGGCACAAGTTGCCGATATCGCGCAGATCAATGAACGGGAACCGGGCGACTACACCGGGGTGACGTAGGCGCCGCTGATGCCGCCGTCGACAAGGAATGTCGAGGCCGTGATGAACGACGCGTCGTCGCTGGCGAGGAACGTCACCGCGGCGGCGATCTCGTCGGCTTCGGCGAACCGCCCGAGAGGGATGTGCACCAAACGCCGCGCGGCACGCTCCGGGTCCTTCGCGAAGAGCTCCTGCAGCATCGGTGTGTTCACCGGACCGGGGCACAACGCGTTCACCCGAATGCCATCGCGGGCGAACTGGACGCCCAGTTCCCGGCTCATCGCCAGCACGCCGCCCTTGCTCGCGGTGTAGGAGATCTGCGATGTCGCCGACCCCATCACCGCGACGAACGACGCGGTGTTGATGATCGACCCACCGCCGCCGGCCCGCATGTGCTCGATCGCGTACTTGCAGCAGAGGTAGACCGAGGTCAGGTTGACCTCCTGCACCCGCTTCCACGCGTCGAGCCCGGTGGTCAGTATCGAATCGTCCTCTGGCGGCGAGATGCCGGCGTTGTTGAACGTGATGTCCAGGCCGCCGTACTCGTCCACCGCGGTCTGGAACAGCGCCTGCACCTCAGCCTCGGAGGTGACATCGACCTTGACGAAGATGCCGCCGACTTCGGCCGCCGCCTTGCTCCCGGCCTCCGGGTCGATATCGGCGCTGACGAGCTTTGCGCCCTCGGCGGCGAATCGCCGGGCGGTCGCGAGGCCGATCCCACTGCCGGCTCCGGTCACCACGGCGACCTTGCCCGCGAGCCTTCCGGCCTGTCCGGTCATCGGCTACTCCCTCGTCGAGATGAAGACGTTCTTGGTTTCGGTGAACGCGAACGGTGCGTCGGGCCCGAGCTCCCGACCGAGGCCGGAGGACTTGAAGCCGCCGAACGGTGTCCAGTAACGGACGGACGAGTGCGAGTTCACCGAGAGGTTGCCCGCCTCGATGCCCCGGCTGACCCGAATGGCGCGGCCGATGTCCCTGGTCCAGATCGACCCGGCGAGTCCGAACGCGCTGTCGTTCGCGATGCGGATTGCGTCCGCTTCGTCATCAAAGGCGACGACGGCGACGACCGGGCCGAAGATCTCCTCGTGCAGGACTCGATCGGTCGCGTCCCTCGGCGCGAGGACGGTCGGCGGGTACCAGAACCCGGCGCCGTCCGGCGCACTGCCGCGGAACGCGACCTGGGCGTCGCTCGGAACGAACGAGGCCACCCGATCCCGCTGCGCGGCGCTGATCAGTGGCCCCATCTCCGCGCGCTCGTCGGACGGGTCGGTGACGACGACCCCTTTCACCGCCGTCTCGAACAGGCCCATGAAGCGGTCGTACACACCGCGCTCCACAAGGATCCGCGACCGCGCACAGCAGTCCTGCCCGGCGTTGTCGAACACCGCGTAGGGCGCGGTGGCGGCCGCCTGCTCCAGGTCGGCGTCGGCGAAGACCACGTTGGCGCTCTTTCCGCCGAGCTCGAGGGTCACCGGCTTGAGCTGTGCCGCGCAGCCCGCCATCACTTGGCGCCCCACCTCGGTGGAGCCGGTGAACACGATCTTGGCGACGTCCGGGTGGTCGACGAAGCGTTGGCCGACGACGCTGCCCTTTCCCGGCAGGACCTGGAACACGTCTTCGGGGATGCCTGCATCGAGGGCTAGCCGGGCCAGCAGCATCGCCGTGAGCGGCGTGAGCTCGGCCGGTTTGAGTACGACCGTGTTGCCGGCGGCCAGCGCCGGTGCGAACGCCCAGGATGCGATGGGCATGGGGAAATTCCAGGGCACGATCGCCCCCACCACGCCGAGCGGTTCGTGGAAGGTCACGTCGAGGCCGTCAGCGACCGGGATCTGCTGCCCGATGAGTCGCTCGGGTGCGCCGGAGTAGTAGGCGACGACGTCGCGCACGTTCCCGGCTTCCCAGCGGGCGTTGGCGATGGTGTGTCCGGAGTTGGTGACCTCGAGCTGGGCGAGCGTCTCGATGTTGGCGTCGACGGTGTCGGCGAAGCGGCGCAACAGCCGGGCCCGATCGCCGGGAGCGACGTTGCGCCATGAGGCGAATGCCGTGCGCGAGCGGGCGATCGCTTCGTCGGTGGCGGGCTCGTCGTGCAGGTCGACGGTGGTGACCAGCCGCTCGGTTGCCGGGTTGATGACGTCATAAGTCGCACTCATCGCTGACCTACTCCCCGCCGGGAGTGTCCCTTCGCGCAAGCGCTCATCGCTACATCCGCTCGAAGTTGCGGACGCGCTCCCAGTCGGTGACCGCCGCGTCGAACGCGGTGAGCTCGACCTGCGCGGTGTTTGCGTAATGCTCGACGACGGCGTCGCCGAACGCCGCGCGGGCGATCGTGCTGGCCTGCCAGAGCTCGGCGGCCTCGCGCAGCGTCGTGGGCACCCGCTGCGCGTCGCTGGCATAAGCGTTGCCGGCGAATGCCGCTGCGGGCGCGAGCCCGTTGTCGACGCCGTGCAGGCCGGCCGCGATCATCGCGGCGACCGCGAGATAAGGGTTGACGTCACCGCCCGGTACGCGGTTCTCGAAGCGCAGGCTCTGTCCCTGCCCGACCACGCGGATGGCGCAGGTGCGGTTGTCGACGCCCCACATCACCGCGGTAGGCGCGAAGGACCCGGGCTGGTAGCGCTTGTAGGAGTTGATGTTCGGCGCGAAGAAGTAGCTCAGCTCGCGCAGCGCGGCGAGCTGCCCGGCCACGAACCGATCGAACAGGTCCGACACCCCGCCCGGTCCGTCGCCCGCGAAGACCGGCTCGCCGTCGGGGGTTCGCAGCGAGAGGTGAACGTGGCAGGAGTTGCCCTCGCGCTCGTTGTACTTGGCCATGAACGTCAGCGAGGACCCGTGCTGGGCGGCGATCTCCTTGGCACCGTTCTTGTAGATCACATGGTTGTCGCACGTCGTGAGCGCGTCGGCGTACTTGAATGCGATCTCGTGCTGCCCGGGGTTGCACTCCCCCTTGACCGACTCCACCTGCATGCCGGCCCCGCGCATCCCCAGCCGGATGGCACGCAACAACGGTTCGACGCGGCTCGTACCGAGGATCGAGTAGTCGACGTTGTACTGGTTCGAGGGCGTGAGCGCGCTGTAGCGCTGCTGCCAGGCCGACTCGTAGCTGTCGTCGAACAGGATGAACTCCAGTTCGGTGCCGACCATGGCGACCCAGCCGCGTTCGGCCAGCCGCTCGAGCTGTCGCTGCAGGATCTGTCGCGGCGATTCCACGACCGGCGACGCATCGAGCCACCGCACGTCGGCTAGCAGCATGGCCGTTCCGGGATGCCACGGGATGCTCCGCAATGTTGCAAGATCGGGCGCCATCACGAAGTCGCCGTAGCCGCGTTCCCACGAGGAGATCCGGTAGCCGTCGACGGTGTTCATTTCCACATCGACGGCGAGCAGGTAGTTGCAGCCTTCCGCGCCGTGCGCCAACACGTCGTCCAGGAAATGCGTCGCGTCGATCCGCTTGCCCTGCAGCCGCCCCTGCATGTCGGTGATCGCGACGACGACGGTGTCTACATCGTCGGATGACACCTGCACTCGAAGTTCCTCGAGGCTCATTGGCGCTCCGGGCATACCGACTCCCTATCCGAGAAGGTTCGACGAACATACCTTCTCGCGTGGTCCGCGGAAAGGTCGACCGCGCTCAGCTCAGGAAACCGCGGAGCAGCGCGGCGGTGCCGTCGATATGTTCCTCCATCTCGGTCCGCGCGCGGTCGGCCCGTGCGGCGAGGATGGCGTCGACGATCGCCGCGTGTTGCACGTTGGAGTGGGCGATGTTGGCCGCGATCACCGGGATCGCACGGAGCAGTTCGTCCAGGCGCATCTGCACATCCGCGACAACCGCCGTTACCGAAGCACTGCCGCCCAGCGCCGCGATGGCCAGGTGCAGGCGCGAGTCGGCCAGCCGCCGACTGCCCGCCTCGCAGTTCGTCGCCTCGTCGAGATAGCGGTGCAGGCTCGCCCGGTCCGCTGCGGTCAGGGTGCGGGTCGCCGCCAACGCGGCGGCACCCGGTTCGACCACCCGACGCAGGGCCAGCGCATCGTCGAGGGAATGCCCGAGCGAGCGGCTGATCTGATCTGGCGGCCGCGGGCGCTGCACCTTGGGGGAGACGATGAATGTCCCGCCGCCGCGCCCGCGCCGCGACTCGACGAGCCCGACATCTCGCAGCGCCTTGATCGCCTCGCGCAGCGTCACCCGGCTCACCCCGAACGTCTCGGCGAGCTCGCGTTCGGGCGGCAACTGCTCGCCGTCGACGACCACGCCGAGGCGGATGCTCTGCGCCAGCCGCTCGACGGTCACCTCGAAGGCGTTGCGCGCCGGAACCGGCGAGAACAGGGTCCGCGCCCACAGGGCCTCGACGTTGCCCGCGGCCATCAGACATCCACCCTCGACCGGGCGGCACGGAATCGGGCGCAGGCCGCCACGAAACCCGCGAACAGCGGTTCGCCGTCGTGCACCTCCGGGTGCCACTGGACGCCGACGACCCATGCCGCGTCGCCATGTTCGAGCGCTTCGACAGTGCCGTCCGCCGCCCACCCGGTAGCCACGAGCCCGGCGCCGAGACGGTCGACGGACTGGTGATGATAGGTCGCGACGGCCGCGCCCGCGCCGAGCATTGCGCCGACCCGGCTGCCTTGCGCCAGCCGCACGTCGTGCCGGCCGTGCTGGCCGACGACAGGGCAGTGCCCGTCGTGGCCCACCACGTCAGGCAGGTGCTGCACCAGGTCACCACCCAGTGCCACATTGAGCACCTGCATGCCCCGGCAGATCGCGAGCACCGGGAGCTCTCGATCAAGCGCTGCGCGGGTGAGCGTGATCTCCCAGGCATCACGGTCCGGACGGGCCGGCCCGGTTCGGGTGTCGCGGGCGGCCGAGTACTGCGCCGGGTCGACGTCCGCGCCGCCGGCCAGCGCGAGACCGTGCAGCCCGTCCAGCACGGCGGCCACGGCACGGTCCAGATCGTCGGTCGCGGCCGGCGGCAGCAGCAGCGCGACACCGCCCGCCGACGCAATGGCATCCGCGTAGCTGGCCGGCAGTAGGTCCGCGGGCTCGTTCCAGACACCCCACGCCGCCTGTTCGCGGTAGGTCGTCAGGCCGATGCGCGGCGGTTGCTGGCTGGCGGTCACGGCCGAATGGTACGTCCGCTGACCAACCGATCCGTCCTGATCCTGACGTTCTTTCAGCGTCCGTGGACGCGGTCGCCGGCCGGGTCGAACAGCGGCTCGCGGGCCACGACGCCGCCCATCCACTCACCGAACAGATCCACCGCCACCCGCGTGCCGGGGGCGGCGTGCTTCACGGGCAGGTAGGCGTAGGCGATCGACGTGCCGGTCGTGTAGCCGAGGCCTCCGGACGTCACGCGCCCCACGACGCGCTCGCCGATCCGCACCGGCTCGCTGCCCAGCACCACCGCCTGCGGATCGTCTAGGACGAGCGCGCGCAGCCGGCGCGCCGGGCCGCGCTGCTTGAGCTCGCGCAACGCGTCGCAGCCCTCGAAGCCACCGGGCTTGTCGAGCTTCACGCAGAAGCCGAGACCGGCCTCGTACGGGTTGGTCTCCGCGGTGATGTCACTCCCCCACACCCGGTAGCCCTTCTCCAGCCGCATGCTCTCGATCGCCCGGTAGCCGCCGGCCACCAGACCCTCGCCCTGGCCCGCGTCCCAGAGGGCAGACCACAGTGCCGTGCCGTACTCGCTGGATGCATAGAGTTCCCAGCCAAGCTCGCCGACGAAGGTGACCCGCAACGCGCGCACGGGCACGTCGGCCACCGTCAACTCCTGGGCGGTCATGAACGCGAAGGCCGGGTTGCTCAGGTCCGCCGGCGTGAGCCCGCCGAGGATCTCGCGCGAGCGCGGGCCCCACAGCGCGAAGCAGGCGAACTGACCCGTGACGTCGACGATGCGCGCCTGCGCGTCGCGGCGCCGCGCCTGCTTGCGCAGCCACGCCATGTCGTGCGACCCGAACGCGGTGCCGGTGACGATCAGGAACACGTCGGCTGCGGTGCGCGTCACCGTGAAATCGGCCTCGATGCCGCCGCGGCTGTTGAGTGCTTGGGTGTAGGTGACCGCGCCGACCTCGCAGGCAACGGTGTTGTCGCAGACCCAGTCGAGTAAGGACGCCGCGTCCGGCCCGCTCACCTCGATCTTTGCGAAGGACGACTCGTCGAACAGGCCCGCGGCGGCACGGGTGCCGAGGTGCTCGGCGGCGATCGCGGGCGACCAGTAGCGCCCGGCCCAGCCCCGCGGGCGCAGCGAATCCTCGCCCTGTGCCGCGTTGCTCTCATACCAGTCGACGCGTTCCCAGCCGGCCTTCTCACCGAACTGCGCGCCGTGGCTGTTGTGCCAGCCGTATACCGGCGAAGTGCGCAGCGGACGGCCCGCGACACGTTGTAGATCGGGGTACGGGATGTCGTAGTAGGTCTGGTAGTTCTCGACGGTGCGCTTGAGGGTGTAACTCGGTGAGCGGTACTGGCGGCCGAAGCGGTTGATATCCATGTGCCACACGTCGAAGCTCGGCTCGCCGGCGACGATCCACTCCGCCATCACCCTGCCGATGCCGCCCGCGCCGGCGATGCCGTGCGCGCAGAAACCGGCCGCGACGAAGAAGCCCGCAACGTCCGTCTCGCCCAGGCAGAACTCGTTGTCCGGCGTGAACGCCTCCGGACCGTTGATCACCTTGCGGACACCGACGGTGCCCATCACCGGCACCCGCCGCTCGGAGTTCTGCGCGATCTCCTCCATCCGCGCCCAGTCCTCGGCCAGCAGCCGGCCGTTGAAGTCGGCGGGGATGGCGTCGTAGCACTGTGTCGTGGCCGTCCACGGGGCGGGCTGGCGCTCGTAGCCTCCCATCACCAGGCCGTCGACCTCCTGCCGGAAGTACAGGAGCAGGTCGGGATCGCGCAGCGTCGGCAGCGGCTTGTCGCTGCGTGGCAGGAACGCTTCGGTGATCAGGTACTGGTGCGACATAGGGACGACCGGCACGCGCACGCCCGCCAGCCGTGCGATCTCGGCGGCGAACATGCCACCGCAGTTGACGACGACCTCGCAGTCGATGTCGCCCCGGTCGGTGCGCACCGAATGCACCCGCCCGTCGCGGACGCCGATGCCGAGGACGCGGGTTCGCTCGAGGATGCGGATGCCGGCCGCGCGCGCCATGCTCGCCAACGCGTAGCAGAGCTGCGACGGGTCGAGGTAGCCGTCCGAGGCCAGGTAGGCGGCACCGATCACGCCGTCGGTGTCGATCAGCGGGAACAGGCCCTTGGCCTCGGCAGCCGAGATCTCGTGAAGGGGCAGGTCGTAGGTGCGCGCCCAGCTGATCTGACGCCGGATCTCGGCCAGGCGCTCGGGGCTGGACGCGAGCTTGATGCCGCCGCTCTCCGTCCAGCCGAGCTGGTGCTCCCCCCGCTGCAGGCGGCGGTAGAGCTCGACGGAGTACATGTTCATTCGGGTGAGCGTCGGGTCGGCGCGCAGCTGGCCGACGAGGCCGGCCGAGTGGAATGTCGAGCCGCTGGTCAGCTCGCTGCGTTCGAGGAGCACGACGTCGGTCTCCGCCAGTTCGCCGAGGTGATACGCAACGCTGGCGCCGCCGACTCCGCCGCCGATCACCACGATCCGCGCTGATGAAGGAAGGTCCCGGTCGGCCGCCACGGCTGCTCATCATCCTGGGTGGTTGAGTCCGCGACAAGCGCCATACCGTAGGAAAAGGTCTGGAGACTAGACCGTTGCGGCTCGGCGGGCCTACCATCCCGACACTGCATGGCAGCATCTCGTGCAACGCGATTACCACCGGTCGGACCTCGGGGGGAGGACGTGTTGACTGCTCAACCGGCGTGCGCTGCTGTCACCGTTGCCCGCCCCGGCCCGGGCCGGTCCGATCGGGACGTCCTGGACACCGCGTTCGAGCGCCTGCCTGAATTTCGTGGCTTGTCCAGGCAGGTCGAGCAACTCCGTGGTGGTCTGACGAACCGGATCTACCAGGTCACGTCGTCGTCAGGGCGCACCGTCGTCGCGCGACTGGCGTCGGGAAAGAGCACCTTGCTGGCGATCGATCGGAGTGCGGAGTGCCACAACGCGCGGGCCGCGGCCCGCGCCGGGGTCGGCCCCGAGGTCGTCGCCTGCGAGCCGAGCGAGGGCGTGTCAGTCGTCGAATGGATCAACGGTCGAACCTTCGCGCCGTCCGATCTCGACGACAGCACGCAGCTGGCCAGAGTCGCCGCGATGTGCGCGCGCCTGCACAATGGGTCCCGATTCGTCAACGACTTCGACATGTTCGCCATCCAGGGCGAATACCTGGCGGTGGTCCGCGAGCGCGGCTTCCGCCTCCCGGCTGGCTACTTGGCGTTCATGCCGCAGGCCGAGCGCATCCGGGCCGCACTCGCGGTACGCGCCGAGGGCACCGTGCCCTGCCACAACGACCTGCTGGCGGCCAACATCATGGACGACGGCGAGCGGATCTGGTTCATCGACTACGAGTACGCCGGCAACAACGACCCCTGTTTCGAGCTCGGCAACATCTGGAGCGAGGCGAACCTCGACCTCGGCCGGCTCGAGGAACTCGTCGACGGCTACTACGGCTACCAGTCCCGCGCGAAGCTGGCCCGCGCCCGGTTGTTCGCATTGATGTCGAAGTACGGCTGGACGCTCTGGGCCTCGATCCAGGATGCGGTCAGCGAGGTCGAGTTCGACTTCTGGTCCTGGGGCCTGGAGAAGTACGAGCGGGCGGTCGCCGAGTTCGACGGTCCGGAGTTTTCCCGTCTGATCGACGAGGTTCAGCGGCCGAACGAATCGCGAAGGAGCAAACGCAGTGACTGACACCGTGAAACTCGATGCCGACGAGCAACGACTCGCCGAAATGGGTTACAAGCAAGAGCTGAACCGCTCCTGGTCCGGCTTCTCGAACTTCGCGATCTCGTTCTCG
This sequence comes from Jatrophihabitantaceae bacterium, assembly GCA_036833255.1. Lineage (GTDB taxonomy): Bacteria > Actinomycetota > Actinomycetes > Mycobacteriales > Jatrophihabitantaceae > QHCC01. The sequence goes on along the minus strand of DAITQD010000017.1, from coordinate 1,827 downwards.
ATCATCTCGATCCTGGCCGGCTGCTTCACCACGTTCGGCGTCGGTTGGAACAACGGCGGCCCGGCCGCGATCGCGTGGGGATGGCCGATCGCGTCGGGCTTCATCCTCATCATCGGCTTGTGCATGTCCGAACTGGTCTCGGCGTTCCCCACGTCGGGTGGCATCTATTGGTGGGCATCGAAACTCGGCGGACCGAAGGCCGGCTACTACACCGGCTGGCTGAACCTGATCGGCCTGTTCGCCATCGACGCATCAGTCGCCTATGGCTGCGCCACGTTCTTCGATCTCACCCTGGATACGTACAGCAAGTCGTGGGCGGCGCACTACAGCCTGACGCGCGTCTTCCTGATCTTCGTAGGCGTCCTGGCGCTGGCGGCGCTGGTCAACATCTTCTCCAGCCACCTGCTCGCCGTGCTCAACAACATCTCGGTGTGGTGGCACGTCGCCGGTGCCAGCGCAGTGGTGCTCATCCTGCTTATCGCGCCCAGCCACCACGCGAGCATCAAGTCGGTGTTCACCCACACCGTCAACAACACCGGTTTCTTCGGTGGCCACAACTTCGGGATCGCGTTCTTCCTCGGTGTGATCCCGCTGTCGGTGATCCTGACCCAGTACACGATCACCGGCTATGACGCCTCGGCGCACCTGTCGGAGGAGACGCATTCGGCGGCCGACTCGGCGGCGAAGGGGATCTGGCGCTCGATCTTCTACTCGGCTATCGGCGGCTGGATCCTGCTGCTGGCCTTCCTGTTCGCGGTGCGGGACGAGGCGGGCGTGACTGCCGGGGGTGGTGCGGTCGCGGTCATCTTCAGCCAGGCGCTGACGGTTCACTGGGCGAGCCTCGTCCTGTTCATCTCCACCGCCGGGCAGTTCTTCTGCACCGTCGCGTGCATGACCAGCACGACCCGGATGCTCTTCGCCTTCAGCCGTGATGGCGCGGTGCCGGGGTCGAGGTACTGGTCCCACCTGAACAAGAACAGGGTCCCGGTGTACGGCGTCATCGTCTCGGCCGTCGTCGCGGTGCTGTTGACCGCACCCGCCCTGGTCAAGGTCGACATCGGCGGCGCCCCGGTACCTGTCGCGTTCTTCGCCGTGGTGACCATCGGCGTCGTCGGCCTCTACGTCGCCTTCGCGGTCCCGATCTTCTTGCGCTGGAAGGCCGGCGACAGCTTCACGCCCGGCGCATGGAACCTCGGCAAGAAGTACAAGTGGATGTCCCTCGTCGCCGTCGCCGAGATCGCGATCACCTCGTTCATCGCGCTGCTGCCGACGTCCACGCTCGGGGCGCCTTGGTACAAGGGCTTCGGCTGGTCCAGCCTGAAGTTCGTCAACTACACCCCGATCGTCGTGGGCGTTTCCCTGCTGCTGCTGTGGATCGGTTGGCACCTGTCGGCGAAGAAGTGGTTCACCGGTCCGAGGACGACGATCGACTTGCCTGCCGGCGACTCCTCGCCGGACGAGATCGCCCTGGAGCACCGCGGCCCGCGGCACGCAGGCGGGGGGCCCGGACCGGTGCCGTCGGCGTAGCCCGGCACCGGTCCGCGGACTCAGTCGCTGAGGGTTGATCAAGTGCGAGTTGTGGTCGACATGCAGCCAGAACTGGCACTTGATCAAGGTCGTGTGGATGCGGTCGCGCTACGCCGAGGTCGTCGCCATCTCCTCCTCGCGCACCAGGACGCCATCGGTCATCCGCAGCACGGAGTCCACCTGGCCCGGCAGCAGCCGGCGGTGCGTGGACATCAGTACGGTCCGGCCGGGGCGAGCGGGGTCCACCGCGGCGACCGCGTCGGGTACGCCGGCGACGATCTGTTCGGCGCGCAGCACGAC
>DAITQD010000016.1:0-32389 GCA_036833255.1 Jatrophihabitantaceae bacterium | reverse complement strand
AATACCACCACGCTGCTTGACGAGAGCACGGCTGAGGTTCTTGAGCCCCACAAGCCCCGCTCCTCCAGGCGCGCCAGCGCCGCGTACAGCGTGCCCGGGCCCAGCGTGACCCCAACAGCCCCGATGGTGACCGGGATCGAACGCACTACCCTGCGGGGGCGGCCAGGAGGGCGGGGAGGGATATCAGCCATCAACCGATGGTCCTTGCCGTGAACCTCACCGAGTTCACCCACCCCGGTGACCAGTGACAGCGACCACTGACGTGCAGTACCTCGCTCACGGCAGGCGAGTATCAGCTCGCTTCAGCATCGTGACGCAATGCGCCCCGTCTCACTCGACCGGGTCTTGCGGTTGCTGCGTCCTTGTCCGTCGCCGCTAATCAGCGAGCGGCCCTGCTGGCAACTGTCTCGGTCTGGCGAAGGGCCCGGGCGCATACCTCTCGTCGCAACTCGGCCGCGGTGCGCACGCTGATGTCGGTGTAGATGACCGCGACCACGCGGAGCTTCGGCGCCGCGCTGGGCTGGGAGTGGTGCGGCGCTTAGCGGCTGCGTGAACTGGTGTCGAGCGCGTGGCGATCGCCGTGCCGGCGCCTCTGAACTGGCGCCACCGAGCTCGCCCGGGGACTGCGTCTAGGGTGCGGTCGGAGTTGCGCTGGGGCCGCCATGGTCGATCGCTGGCTGGGCGTCAGATTCGGGTTGGCGTATGGGTTGGTTGCTGTGGTGGGGTTTGCCGGCGTGGAGTTGGAGGGCGCTGGTGACGAGGGGGAAGTGGCTGAAGGCTTGTGGGGTGTTGCCGAGTTGCCGGTTGGTTGTGGGGTCCCATTCTTCGCTGAGTAGTCCGACGTCGTTGCGGAGTGTGAGGAGCCGTTCGAATAGTTCGGTGGCTTGGTGCTGTTGGCCGGCGAGGTGTAGGGCGTCGACGAGCCAGAATGAGCAGGCCAGGAAGAGCCCTTCCCCGCCGGGGAGGCCGTCGTCGGCGTCGCTGGTTTGGTAGCGCTTGACGAGTCCGGCTTCGGTGAGTCCGGTTTGGATGGCGGTGATGGTGCCGAGGACTCTGGGGTCGGTCGGGGGGAGGAAGCCGACGCGGGGGATCATGAGCAGGCTGGCGTCCAGGCCGGGTGCGTCGTAGGACTGGGTGAAGGTGTTGCGGTCCGGGTCGTAGCCGTGGGCGAGCACGTCGGCGTGGATGGTGTCGCGTAGGTGTTCCCATCGGTCGGCGGGTCCGTGCAGGTCGGGGTGGGTGCGAACGGCTGTGGCCATCCGGTCGGCGGCGACCCAGGCCATGACTTTGGAGTGGGTGAAGTGGCGGCGGGCGCCGCGCATTTCCCACAGTCCGTTGTCGGGTTGGTCCCAGGTCCCTTCGAGGTGGTCCATGAGGGCGACTTGCAGGTCCCAGGCGTCGTCGTGGGTGCTGATGCCTGAGTTGCGGGCCAGCGCGAGGCCGTCGAGGGTTTCGCCCCAGACATCGAGTTGGAGTTGGTCGGAGGCGGCGTTGCCGGTGCGCACAGGTGTGGAGTTCTCGTAGCCGGCGAGCCAGGGGAGTTCGGCTTCGGGGAGGCGGCGGGTGCCATCGAGGGCGTACATGATTTGCAGGTCGGCGGGCTCGCCGGCGACCGCGCGGAGCAGCCATTCCCGCCAGGCTTTCGCTTCGGTGAGGTAGCCGGCCGAGATGAGTGCTTGCAGGGTGTAGGTGGAGTCGCGGAGCCAGCAGTAGCGGTAATCCCAGTTACGGGGCCCACCGATCTGTTCCGGCAGGGATGTCGTCGCGGCGGCGACGATGCCACCGGTGGGTTGGTAGGTCAGGGCTTTCAACGTGAGCAGCGACCTTTTGATGGCCTGCCTGTAGGGACCGTGCACCGGCGTGCCGCGCTGTGACCAGTCTGCCCAGAACGTCAGGGTGTCGCGCAGGGCGTCTTCGGCGTCGACCGGTCTGGGCGGTGGTTCGTGGCTGGGGTTCCAGGTAAGTACGAACGGGACCCGGTCACCGGCGCGGATGGTGAACACAGAGACGGTGGACAGTTCTTCACCGAGGAGGGGCGCTGGGGTGCGCAGTCGGACCCGGTCGGGTCCGGCGATGGCCTCCATCCGGTCGCCGTGGTGGCGGACCCAGGGCACGACGCGGCCGTAGTCGAACCGCAACCGAAGTTCGGAGCGCATCGCGACGCTGCCGTGGATGCCTTCCACGATCCGCACCACGTCCGGGGCGTGCCCCCGCGGCGGCATGAAGTCGATGACCCGGACTGTTCCCTGGTGGCTGCGCCACTCGGTCTCGAGCACCAGGGTGTCCTCGGTGTAGCGGCGCGCGGTGCACGTCCCGCCACTGCTGGGCGCCATCGTCCAATGCCCCGCGTCGGGAGTGTCCAGCAAGGCCGCGAAGCAGGCGGGAGAGTCGAACTTCGGCAGACACAGCCAGTCGATCGAGCCGCTCGTGCTCACCAGCGCCGCGGTCTGCAGATCCCCGAGCAGGGCGTAGTCCTCGATGCGGCTCATGGTCTTGATCGTGCCAGTACCCGCCCGAGGCTAACCGGCGACGCGCGCCGGTGCGGGTCTGGACAGCGGCCGCTGAGGAGTGTGCGGGGATTCGTGCTCGGTGTTGGTTGACTTTGGGTATAGGAGGAGCTGCACAGAACCGTCTGACCCGCCCAACTGGGCGATCACCGAGCATCAGCCGCCGGGAGAACTCATGTTGTTGTTGCACGGCAAGTCGGTCGTCGTCACCGGCGGGAACAGCGGCATCGGTGAGGCGATTGTCCTCGCCGCCGCCGCCGAAGGAGCGAACGTGGTCATCGACTACGTCGCCCACCCTGAGGAGACCACCGCCCTGATCGCCAAGGTCGAAGCCGCGGGCGGGCACGCCGTCGGGGTCCAGGCCGACGTGTCGAAGGCCGCAGATCTGCACCGCATGGTCGCTACCGCGGTCGACACCTATGGCCGGCTCGATGTGCTGATCAACAACGCCGGCATCGAAACCCGCACCTCGCTGCTGGACACCACCGAAGCCGACTTCGACAAAGTCATCGCCATCAACATGAAGAGCGCGTTCTTCGGCACCCAAGCCGCCGCCAAGCAGTTCATCACCCAAGGCGGCGGGGGTCTGATCCTCAACATATCGTCGGTCCACGAGGACTGGCCGATGCCCGGCAACATCGCCTACTGCGTCTCTAAAGGCGGCATCCGCATGCTGACCCGCACCGCCGGCGTCGAGCTGGGCGCGCACGACATCCGGGTCATCAACATCGCCCCCGGCGCCGTCGCCACGCCAATCAACGCCTCCACCGAAGCCGACCCAGCCAAGATGAAAGCCCTCGACGCCGCCATTCCGCTTGGGCGGATCGCGCAATCGTCTGAGATCGCCGAGGTGGTGGTCTTCCTGGCCTCGGGCAAGGCCGGCTACATGACCGCGACCACCGTCGTGATCGATGGCGGCATCATGCAAGGCAGCGTCGGACTATGACCCGAGGCGCGGGCGGTCGGCCGAAGGTGGTCGTGATCGGGTCGGGGTTCGGCGGTTTCTTCGCCGCCCGCAAGCTACAACGACCCGACATCGACCTGACCGTCCTCTCGGCCACCGACGGCATGTTGTATCAGCCGCTGCTGCCCGATGTGGCCGTCGGCGCCTTGGACCCTCGTTCGGCGGTCGTGCCGTTGGCGTCCACCCTCAAGCACGCGCTCATCGTCCGCGGCCACGCCACGGCTGTCGACCTGGGTGCGCGCACCGTCACCTACACCGATGCCGACGGCGGCAGCGGGCAGCTGAGCTACGACCGGCTGCTGCTTGCTCCCGGCAGCGTCACCCGGCTGCTGGGCATTCCTGGACTGGCTGAGCACGCCGTCGGTCTGAAAACCGTCACCGAAGCCCTGTACCTGCGCGATCATCTCCTGGCTCGCCTGGAGACCGCGAGCGTGGTCACCGACCCGGCACGCCGCCGCGCCGCGTTGACGTTCGTCGTCGTCGGCGCCGGCTACGCCGGCGTCGAACTGACCGCGCAGATGGCCCGACTGACCACCAACTTGCTGCCGCTGCATCCCGCCGTACAGGCCGATGACATTCGCTGGCTACTGGTCGACGTTGCTGAAGCCGTGCTGCCCGAACTGGGACCCAGCCTTGGCGAGTCTGCGCTGCAGCTGCTGAAGAAGCGCCGGGTGGACGTCCGCTTGGGTGTGAGCCTGACCAACGTGACCGAGTCCCAGGTCAGCTTGACCGATGGCAGCGAGCTGGACTGCAGCACCGTCATTTGGTGCGCCGGCGTCACCGCCAATCCCCTCATCGCCACCCTTGGGCTCCCGACGGTCAAAGGGCGTCTCGTCGACGACGACCGGCTTCGGGTACCCGGGCACCCCGAGGTCTACGCGATCGGCGACGCCGCCGCGGTCCCCGATCTGACCAAACCGATCGGCAAGGACGGCCACCACCCGCTGTGTCCACCGACCGCGCAGCACGCGATGCGCCAAGCCACCGCCGCCGCCCGCAACATCCGAGCTGACCTCAGTAACGGCACCCCCACCCCCTACCGGCACCACGACCTCGGACTGGTCGTCGACCTCGGCGGCCCGGACGCCGCCGCGACCCCGCTGGGCATCCATTTGCGGGGGCGCCTCGCGAAACTCGTCACCCGCGGCTACCACCTCTACGCCCTGCCCACCGCATCGCGGCGGGTCCGCGTCGCGATCGACTGGGCCCTGGCCGGTCGCCGACCCGACGACGTCTCCCTGAGCATGCCAGCCGGCCAATCAGCGCTGATCACCCACGCCGAAGACAACGACGGCTGAGCGCACCCTCCGATGCCAGCAGCCGCCACACCACAACCTGGCCCGCAACAACCCGAGCCTGCGAATGGCGAAGGCCGCGGCGCTGCGACCCGCACCGACACCACACCGATCAACGTCATCGGCAGGGCCGGAACCCCCACCCCGATGGTGGCGAGCAAACCCGCAGAAGGCGGCTGGCATTGGGCGCCGTGGCTGTGCGAATACCTCGGCACCGCGATCCTCCTCTCCGGCGGCCTGTCCGCGGTCTTCCTCGACTTCGGCCCGCACAGCCCGATCACCCCACACCTGGCCAGCACATCGGCGCGCCTGTTGCTGACCGGGCTGCTTTTCGCTGGCACCGGCAGCCTCGTCGCACTAAGCCCGTTAGGACGCCGCAGCGGTGCGCACCTCAACCCGGCCGTCACGCTGGCATTCTGGACCCAACGCAAGGTCCACCCCCACGACCTCGCCGGCTACATAACCGCGCAGCTGCTGGGGGCGATCACCGCCTGCGCTGGCCTAAGGCTCGCCTGGGGCCGCACCGCCCGGGCGCTGCACCTGGGCGCCACCCAACCCGGACACGGCTTCACCGCCCTCGACGCCGCCGGTCTGGAAACGCTCAGGACTGCGAGTCTGGTGTTGATGATCTTCTTCGTCACCTCCAGCCCGCGGACCGCGCGGTGGACACCGCTGGGCAACTGGCTGCTCGTTGCAACCCTGGTCTGGCAAGGCGCCCACTACACCGGCACCAGCCTCAACCCCGCCCGCAGCCTCGCACCCGCACTCATCGCGCCGGAACTGGCAAATCTGTGGGTCTATCTCGTCGGACCGCTCGCTGGGGCACTACTCGCGGCCGCGATCTTCGCCATGTTCCCGCGCCTACGGACCCTGACTACCAAGCTGTTTCACGACTCCCGCTACCCCAGCACCATGGCGAGCGAACTACCTACCGCACTGCATTAAGCGCGCCTGACGTACGAATTCGGCTCATAGCGTCCTAACATGCCGCAGAGTCAGCGCCGTACCGCTGACCAGAATCTGATTCACTTCGGGCTCCGCCTCCGCCAACTCCGCGTCGGCCGTGGGCTCACTCAGAAGAATCTGGTGCACCAGGCCGGCGCGCACCGCACCGTCATCGGATTCATCGAGCGCGGCGAACGCGAGATCGGCATCAGCAAACTGTGGCCACTTGCCGACGCTCTCGCTGTCCCGGTCAGCGAGCTGCTCAACTTTTCCCGCCTGTAGTGACCCGGACGAGGATTTCGACTCAGTAGGCAACCTCGGCGAGCTAGGGGGAGCGTGCGCGTTGCCCGACCGCGGCGCCCGGGTGTGCCGGCGGAAATCGGCGGGCTGTCGTGCGGGGTGAGCGTGGTCTCAGTGCTCGTCTTCTGCGGCCGGGAGGATGGTGATCTGGCCGAGGTCGCCGTGCGGTGCGGGTGTTGGCGTCGCTGGCGATGAATTCATCAGCGAACTACCCATGCCGCGCAACAGCGAGCGCATCGTGGCCCGAGCGGCACGGCCCAGCAGTAACTGATCGATCCGGGCGCCGACGTCGCCCCACGGCGGTGTGTACACCGCGTTGATCGACAATTCGCAGCGCTGCTCGTCGATCGCGGTGATGTCGAGGTCGGCGTCCAGCGCCGGGAACAGGCGACCGGTTACCCCGGTGGCGACCCACCGCAACGGCACCCGCAGGCCATCATTGACCGGGATCGGTTCGAGCAGTTCCAGTTGCACTTTCTTCGATAGCACTGGTGTGTCACCGAGCGGCCCGACCCTGGTCTGCATCTGCAACCCGGCCGCGTAGGCCTCATCAGAGATCTCGCTGAGGCCGCGGGGCAGCGTTGAATACAGCCGCTGCGAGGCGGTCGCTGCCGGTATCGGCAGTTCCAGGGAGGCGTGGATGAACATATTGGTTCTATGAACCCACCCGCGACCTGGGTACCGGCAGGGGCTTAGGGCCCCACTTCGGTGCGGTGACACCGCAGGCTGCCGGTGGCCAGGCTCGCGGTGCCCTCCGACGCGAACAGATCGATGACTCCCGCCCGAGCGGTGTCGGGCACCGAGCAGTTCAGGAGCAGGTGGGACCCGCGGCAACGCCGGTCAACGATCTGACTGCGTCCCGGCCCAAACGCGAGCCTCAGCCGTGGCCGCGATGGCAGCCGGCACCGTCCTCGGCCGAGCTGACCTGCAGGCCGAGGATCTCGCGGTAGCCCTCGGCGTTGACCGCGACCGCGAGCTGCGCGTGGACGTTCACGGCGCGGCCGTGCCGCTCAAGAACTCTGATCGTGGCCGCTGGCGCGCATCGTGGAGGATCATCGCGTGCTGTTCTCGCTCCTCTACACACTCGTTGGGCGGCTGCTCGCCCTGATCGTGGTCCGTGGCCGCGGCGAGGCGGCGAAGGACGTGGAACTCGTGCTGCTGCCCCACGAGATCGCGGTCCTACGCCGGCAGACACCCCGCCCCCGGCTGGAACCGGCGGACCGGTTAATCATGGCCGCGTTCGCACGCCACCTCCCCGGACCGCTGCGCCAATGGCGCCTGGTGAGCCCAGGGACGCTGCTGCGCTGGCACCGCGAACTCCTCGCACGCAAATGGACCTACCCGCACAATCCCACTGCACCGGGCCGCCCGCCGACGCGGGAAACGGTCCGCGCGTTGGTGCTGCGGTTCGCCCGGGAGAACCCGACCTGGGGACATCGCCGCATCCACGGCGAACTCGCTACCCTCGGACACCATGTAGCCGCAGCGACGGTGTGGAACATCCTCACCCACGCCGGACTGGACCCAGCGCCCCGCCGCACCGGACCGACCTGGCGCGAGTTCTGCCACGCGCAAGCCCACACCATGCTCGCCTGCGACTTCTTCCACGTCGACACCGTGCTCCTGCGCCGGATCTACGTGTTCTTCGCCATCGAAGTCGGCAGTCGGCGAGTCCACCTGCTCGGTATCACCAATCACCCCACCGGTAACTGGGTCACCCAGCAGGCCCGCAACCTGGTCATGGGCCTGGACGACACCAGCCGGGGCGTGAAGTTCCTGGTTCGTGACCGGGACGCGAAGTTCACTCGGCCCTTCGATAACGTGTTCACCGGCGCCGGCATCCGCGTGCTCAAGACCCCGCCGCGAGCCCCACGCGCGAACGCCTTCGCCGAACGGTGGGTAGGCACCGTCCGGCGGGAATGCCTTGACCGGCTCCTGATCCTCAACCAGCGACACTTGGTCGCCGTCCTCAACGAGTACATCGAGCACTACAACACCCACCGACCACACCAGGCCCTCGATCAGAAAGCGCCACTCTCCCCGCCGTCCCCCAGACCCACCCTCCGACTGGTCACCAACCACGGGCCACCCCAGCATGTCGAGCGGAAGGAGGTGCTCGGCGGACTCATCCACGAATACCGCCATACAGCCTGATGCCCAGGGGGCCGCTAACCGATTCGAATTTTTGAGCGGCACAGGCGCGGCTGACGGTAAGGATGCGTGTACGTACGGCGAGATCCCGTGGGAGTTCGTAGTGGCCGTGTCGTAGGTTCTGTACGAACGCGTGACACGGCCCAGTCGAGACCGACTGCCGAGGCGCGCCCAACGATGTCGCTGAGCCCCGCAAGCTCACTGCCGGGGGTGACGCGTCTGTCCGACTCCATGCATCAGCAGTACCGTGCTGGGTGGTCGTTCACGGGTTCGCCAACGGTTGGGCGCGCCATGCGAGTCCTCAGGTTCGAGTGGATGCGGCGCACCTGGGCTTCGGTCGCTGGCTTGGCGACCAGCGGTTGGTGCGTGCCCGGATCGATGGAGCCGAGCCTGTTTTCATCGAGTCGTAGCGGCGGCGTGGTGCTGCCGGTTGCCTCGCCACATCAGTGCGGCGGCTGTTATCACGGCGATGGCGTCAAAGGTTGCGGTCACTGCGTTGGGAGCGCCGGTGATGGCGGCGACCGATGTGATTCCGCAGCCGAGGACGAGCCAGTCCCGTTGCCGCCCTCTGGCAGTGGCCGCGAGGCACAGTACGCCCCACAGCAGGTACCACGGATAGATCGTCGGGCTGAGCAGGGCGACGGCCACCAGGCCGTAGCCGACGCTTCGCTCGAGCTCGCGGTTCCCCGACGTTGCGCTCAGGTAGACGACGATGCATGCGGCGGCGAGCAAGCATGTGACCCGACCGCCAGTGGCAAGGTCGTCGAAAGACGCGGACGCGACGACGGGTTTGAACAGGTCACCGATCAGACTGGCCGGTGCGAACGGGGTGTGTCCCTGGGCCGTGCCGTTGAGGCCCTTGATCCAACCCAATCCGTTGTCCACGATCAAGGAGAACCCGGCGATGCTGACAACGGCTATGACGGCATCTCGCAGAGTGACGAGCAGGCGGGCACGTCGGTCCCGTTCAGTCAGGGTATGGGTGGCGACGATGGCGAGCACAGCGGTGAACGCGGGGGCCTTGATCGAGCCCGCGGCGCAGGCGAGGAAAACAGCCCAGGCCCAGTGGTCGCGTTTCGCGGCGACCAGCGAGCCGAGCAGCAACGCGCTCATGGGGGCTTCGAGGTGGGACCCGGATACGAGGTGGAGCAGGACGAGCGGGTTGAGAACGATCAGGATGAGTGCCTCGGTACGCCGGTTCCCAGCCAACCGCATGGCCAGGACCCCGATTGCGATCACGCAGCCTATTGCCAGGCCGCGTATCACGATGACGGCGCCGAGCGGGTTGCCTCCACTAATGGCGATGGCCAGATGCTCGACGGTCGTGGCCAGCGGACCGTAGGGGCTCGGGGTGCTGCGCCAGGTGGGATCGACCGCGGCCAGGACGCGCGCCGCGGCATCCGTCGGCACGGTGGCAAGCGCCGACACGCCCGACGCGTAGGGGTCCAGGCCGCTGCGCACCATCAGCCCCTGCGCGGCGTAACTGAACACGTCCTTGCTGATCAGTGGCGGACCGACGACGAACGGTGCCGACCACGCCGCGGCGATCGACCACACCTGTCGTTCGGTCCACGCCGCACGCGCGTGCCTGCGGAGCGCAGCCAGCCACGAAAGCACCAGGGCCGCAATGCTGAGGAACAGCAGCAGTCCGGCAAGCCAAGAATGTCCGGGCCGGTATCCCGTCGGAGATTGCAGCCCGAGCCACGTCGACAGGGGGGTTGTGGTGCCGACGGCGCCATCCTGTCCACCGGCCACCACCGCGACCGACCCGGCGAGGAAGCCAGCCGCGGCGATCCACCCGGCGGCGCTGCTCATGTCCTGTGCCGGAACTCGCACCCCGGCAGTCTAGGAAGCGCAAGGCTGCCGGGGTTGGCCGAGACCGCCAGGCGGCGGACGCGGGATCGGATCAGAGGTAGCAAGGGCCGGCGCTCGGGCGCGCTATCGGCGTTGTCCGCGCGGTTGCGCCGGCCGGGGCGTGATGAGGATGACGGCGACGCTGATGACCGCGCCGAGCCAGGCAAGCGCGCAGACCAGCGGTTGTCGCGCCAACGCACCACCGACCTCCACCGCCAGGGACGTCGTCGCCAGGAGGAAAGCGGCAGTACGCAACAGTCCTCTGCGCCCAACCGAGCCGGACAGCGACCCCGCCAAGCGCGGATCCTGGCGCAGCAGATCGTCACCGATCTCGGTGAGCTGGCGGCGCTCCCTTGCGCTCATGCCCATAGGTCCGCGCGCCTCCCTTGACAACGGCCCCTCCATCGAGTGTGCGCCGTCTCGAACGCTAGAGCGGGGCCCCAACAGGGATACCTCAGCCCGATTTGCTCCCCAGCCCCCAGGCCCCGCACCATTTCGCCAAACTGTCCTGGCGGCTCTCGCGGCAGTGGCCCACCTCGTTCTCCTGCTGTCGTTCGTCATTCCTGTCGGCATCTTCTCGTTGGAAGGCCAGGTGATCACGGTTGTGCCCGCGCTGCTGGGAGCCTGGATCCTTGCTACCGGCATCACGATGATGCGCCCGATCGATGCAATCACGGCTCGCTGAGTTCGGGGTCGCTGAAAATCCTGACCGGGCGGAGACGTTTCGGTGTCAGCGCTGGACGACGGCGAATCCGCCGGCGGGCACTGTTACCGTCACCGAATCGGTGCCGGTGACGGTGCGCCAGAGTTGGCCCTGGCTGTCATAGCTGGTGGCGGTCGTGGGACCCGTGCCGGGCACGGTGAGCGTGCGGTTACGTACTGTGTCGGCCACGCTGTTGAGCAGTGCCACGCCGTGACCGGCTCCGTCGGTGATCAAGGTGGACAGCAAGGGCGTGAGCTGAATGGCGTCCAGCTGCCCGCTTCCGCTCTCGGTCGCCGCGGTGAGTTCGGTGGCCGTGGCCGGCAGCGTGTTGGACACGGTGACCGGGAGCAGCGCCCCGGGGGTCGGTGAGATGCCCTGCGCACCGCCGCCGCCGTAGCCGACGTCGCCGAGCCGTCGATCGGGAGTCGCGAAGGCGCTCACTGCGGCCGGCCCGGGAACCCTGTTGATGATCGCCTGCAGTAGTCGTGGCTGGTCAGTCGCGGGAATCGTCCAGGACAGGCCGCTACCGCCGGACAGTTGGACGTAGGAGCCGCCGCTCCACTGCGCCTCACCCGTATAGACCGGATTTGCCTGGACGACGGTCGCCGGCCCGGTCAGCGTCGCAGCCTCGGCTTCGATGGTGCGCTGCCCGTCGCGACGGACCACGTGGGCGCTGGCCTGCGCGATCGCGGCCACGTCGGGGTTCGCGTCCAGAGCCTCCATGGTGAGCAGGCCGTGGATGGTGGACTCGGCGCCGGAGTTGAGATTCACGTTGCCATCGGGGCTGACGCCGTCGTGGGTGACGCCTGTCTGCGGGTCGTAGATCGGTATTCCGGCCCGATTCTGGCCGAAGAACCAGCCCGCCGCGATGCCGGCCAGTTGGCGCAGTCCAACGGAATGGGCGCCTTCGGCTACCGCCAGCAGCCCCTGCACCCGGGCGTCGGCGCCGTAGGCGATCTGGGAGCCGTCGACCGGCGTCGGCAGCCAGCCGTTGTCCGGCCCGGTGGCGGTGAGCAGGTGCGTCGTGAACCCGGCGGAGTCGGCGACCGCCGGGGTCAGCAGCCGCGGTTCTTGCAGCGCGGCCGCCGCGACAGCCAGCGCGCTCGGCATTTGAGCCGCCCACGCGTGCCAGGTCGAGCGCGACATAGTCCACGGGAGCAGCGCGCCGTACGGCCAGTCGCCCGCGCTGCCCTGGCCCATAGCGGCGATGCCCTCGGCGAGTTGCGCAAGCGCCGTGCGGGCGGCGCCGGTGCCGCCGGCGCGCACGTACGCGGCAAGGCCCAGGACGGCTTCGGAGCTGGCGTCCGCGCCCCCGACGATCAGCCAGTCAGGCACCCGAAGGCCATTGGTCACCTGGTAGCGCCCGTAGCGGACCAGGACTTGCCGGTCGAGTGCGCTCACCGCGAGGTCGAGACGTTGTTTGAGGAACGCGGCAAACGCGCGGTCGGTGTCGCGGAACGCGGCATAGCCCTCGCCCAGAGCCCAGATGGTGCGGGCCAGCCAGTAGGACGCGCCGGAATCAGAGGGGTCCGGGGTCTCTGTGGGGGTCGGGCTGGGGTTGAGGGTCCCGTCGGGCTGCATCCAGAGCACGACGTTGCCCGCATTGGGTCCGGAGGCCGTTTGCAGGTAGGTCACCCCGCGCAGCAGCTGGTAGGCCTCATGACGGCTGCGCTGATCGCGCCAGTGGGTCCAGTGGCGTAGATAGACGACGGCGGCGCGGGTCATGTCGTCGGCGTCGTACGCGCCCTGCCCGTAGGTGTTGGTCGCCACGTCGTAGGTCCCCCCGCCGGTGCGCTGGTAGCTGCCATCGGGCAGGTGGTTGGCATAAACCCAGAGCACTCCGACGGCGGGATCGCGGTCGAGTCGGTAGGTGCTGTGGCCAGATTGCGCCGGTGGCGCCACGGTGCTCGTGAGGAAGTCCAGGTGCGCCAGGTTGGTTAACACGCTGGCCTGGGACGAAGCGGGCGGTGTCGCGGTCGATGAGGGGACAGTGACCAGGCTCGCGGCGAGCAGCAGTCCGGTGGTGACGGCGATGATGTGGCGGCGGGTCATGGTGCCTCCGTGGTCGGGTTCGGATATCACGTGACTCGGTCCAGGCGGGCGACGCCGATGCTGGAATCGGCCATCCCGTAGAAGACGAACCGCTGCCCGTCGATTTCTTCGATCGCGGTCGGGAAGACCACGTTGGGCACAGTGCCGTCGCGTTCTTCGGCGGCCTGTGGCGTGAGCAGCGGTGTCGCTGTGCGGGCCAGAACGCGGCTTGGGTCGGCAGGGTCGAGCAGCATCGCGCCAGCTGAGTAGCGCACGCCAGTCTGCGGGGCCCAGCCTTCGGCCAGCGTCCCGGAGGCGCCGTGGTGGATCAGCAGCCAGCCCTCCTCGACGCGCAGCGGTGGCGGCCCGGCACCGATCTTGATCGACTCGAAGTCGTATTCGGGCAGCGCGACAAGCCGGTGCGAACCTACGCGGGTGAGGGCGGTGACGTCCCGCTGTACCTCGTCGATCGGGATGTAGGAGATCCAGATCCCCAAGCGGGAATCCTCGAGCCCGGCGGGCAGGAAGATGTCCTCGCCGTTACCGCGGAGCCAGCCCAGGTCCCACATCGGCCGGTGCAACATCGCGTATGCCGGGCGGCCGTCCGGGCCCGGGACCGGCTCGGGGAAGAACACGACGTCCTTGTTCGGGAACAGGTTGAGGTCGGTGTCCAGCTCCGGTTGGTACTCGAAGTGCACCGGGCCGAGCCGCCGCCACGTGCGCAGGTCATCGGACACGGCCAGCGCCGGTTTCGGTCCCAGTGGGCCGAACGCGGCGTAACTCATCACGTGCACGCCGAGCGTCGGGATCCACGTGATGCGCGGGTCCTCGACCCCGGCGTTGCGGTGGGACCTCTCCCATCCGGCGTCCGGTGCGAGCACGACGCCCTCCCGGCGCACGCCCACCGGTCGACCGTCCTGGAGCAGGATCTCGGCCAGCCCTACGCGGGAGACGTTGCCGGCGGCGACTAGCCGTGGCAGCAGCCACAGCCGGCCGTCGGGGGTGCGGCCGCTGGCCGGGTTGAGCACACCCTCGGCCTCGAACTCGGCCGCTGGGTCCGGGCTCATGATGACGCCCAGCCGAGTGAGCTGGTACGGGATTTCGATGGTGGCGCAGATAGTCAAGATCAGCCTTTCACGCCGGAGCCGAGGTTTGTGGATACGAAGTGTCGTTGGAATACGATGAACAATGTGACGGCGGGCGCGGCCAGAACGCAGGCGCCGGCGAGGATCGCGCCGAATGGGTTCGCGGCTGTCGCGGCCGTGGTGCTGATGTAGTTGGCCAGGGCGACCGCTAGCGGCTGCTTGTCGTGTTGCTTGGTGACGAGGAACGGCCAGAGGAACTCGTTCCAGGGCCCGATGAAGGTCATCAACATTGCGGTCAGCAGGGCGGGCTTGACGAGCGGCAGCGCGACGCTCCTCAGGATCCGAAGTTCGCTCGCGCCGTCGATGCGGGCCGCGTCGAACAATTCGGGGGGCAGTTGCAGGAAGTATTGGCGGAACACGAACACGGCGGTCGAGTTGATCGCGAACGGCGCGATCATGCCGAGGAATGAGTCGCCCAATCCGTAGTTGCGCACGATCAGCACGTACAACGGGATGATTAGCAACTGGAACGGGATGACCTGTACCAGCAGCATCACGGCGAACAGCAAGCCACGTCCACGAAAATGCAACTGGGCCAGCGCGTAGCCGACCAGCACGCCGAACACGACCGTCAACAGCAGCACCCCGCCGGTGAAGATCCCCGAGTTGATGAGCGTTCGGCCCAGGTTGAGCGCGGCGTTGATGTGGGTGAAGTTGTCCAGGGTCATGTTGCCGGGTTGCGGCAGTGCGCCACTCAGCGAGGTGTTTGGCTTCTTCTGCAACGAGCCGATGATCATGTAGTAGAACGGGAACAGGAACAGCAGGGCGCCGATGACCAGCGGGATGATGCGCCAGATCAGGTGTCGGGCGGGCGGCAGGACCTCGGGGGTCGGGTCCGTGGCGTCGACCTCTTCAACGACTGGGTCGAGGGTCTGGGTCATCTCGAGGCCCGCCTTTCCAAGAGCTGTTGGACTCCGACGATCAGCAGAACCCCGACGACCAGGATGACGCCGATCGCCGACGCGAGGTCCGGGTGGTTTTGCTCGATGCCCTTCTGGTACATCAGCAGCACCGGGGAGGTGGACTTACCGTTCGGACCGCCGCCGCCGGTGAGCAGGTACGGCTCGGTGAACAGGTTCGCGCCGGTGATGATCGCCAGCAGGGTGACGAGGGTGGTCGCCGGTCGGACACCGGGCACTGTCACAGCGCGGAAGGCGCGCCACTTGGAGGCACCGTCCACCGCGGCGGCCTCATACAGCTCCTTGGGCACGTTCTGCAGCGCCGCCAGGTAAAGCAGGATGAAGAACCCGAGCTGCTTCCAGGTCACGAAGAAGGCGATCGACGGCATCGCCCACCTCTCGTTGATCAACCATGCCGGTACGGGCGCCAGGCCGCCGAGTGCGTGGTTCACCAGACCGTCGGACCGGAACAGGAACAGCCACACCCCGACCACGGCAACGCTCGCAGACACGTAGGGCACGTAATAGGCGATCCGGAAGAATGTGCGAAACGGAATCGCGGCATTCAGCGCCGATGCGAGCAGCAGTGACAGGGCAACGGTGAGCGGAACGTTGATCACCAGGAAGATCAGGACGTTGAGAAACGCCTGACGCACGGCAGGGTCGGTGAGTGCCGCCGTGTAGTTGTCGAGCCCGACGAACGGGCGCGGCACAGCCACACCCGGCGCGGTGAAGTAGTAGCGGTGGACCGACATCCACGCCGCCAGCCCGAGGGGGTAGGCGAACACCGCGGCGATGAACACCGCGTACGGGGCGCCGAACAACAGGCCGATCGGTTGGCGGCCAAAGATCTTGGCCGCCAACCGCTTCGGTTCCCGCTGGCGTGGCGCTGGCGAGGCGACAACGGTCATGACCGCCGCTATTTCTGCTTGACGAGCTGGTTGATCTTGGCAGCGGCTCCGGAGAGCGCCTCGTTGGGGTCCTGCTTTCCGAAGATCACCGACTTCGACCAGGCGTCGCGGAACGCCTGCCAGATCTCGATCGAGTTCGCGACGTTCGGCACCTCGACGGTATGCGCGGCCTCGGCGGCGAAGGTGCTGTACTCCGGGTTCTTGGCGAAGTAGGGCGCGTACTGCGTCGCAAGCCCCTGCCGTAGTGGCATCTGCCCGCTCAGGTTCAGCAGTTGGCCGTCCTGTGCAGCGCTGGTCGAGAACTTCAGGAAGTCCCAGGCGGTGCCACGGTTCTTGCACGAGGCGTACATCCCGATGTTCTTGGCATCGCTGAAGGTGGGGACGGTGTCGCTAGAGCCACCATTCGCGGTGGGCACCGGCACCACACCCCAGTCGACCTTGCCCTGGTATGACGCGATCGCCCACGGGCCGACGATCGCCATCGCCGCAGTGCCGTCGGCGAACGAGTCACCGGTGTAGGTCTCCTTACCGGCAAGATTTTGCGCGTACATTTGCTTCCAGAATCCGGCAACCGCCTGCCCAGCCGGGTCGTCGAAGGTCGCCTTGCCGCTCTCCACCAGCTGCTTGCCGCCGCTCGCCGCGGCATACATCGGGTAGAAGTCGAACCAAGACTGGTAGAACTCGCTCGACGGCGCCGGGTAGATCGCGAACTTCGCCGCGCCCGATGACACCAGCTTCTTGGAAGTCGCCAGGAACTCGGCGTAGCTGCCCAGCGGCGGCTTCGTAGTGCTGATGCCGGCCTTGGCGAACGCCTTCTTGTTGTAGAAGATCATCACCGGGTTCGATTTCCACGGCATCTGGTAGAACTTGCCGTCCGGCGACTTGTACTGAGTGGCCTTCGAGCCGGTGCGCGCCTGGATGTAGCTGGCTGCGCCGGGGAAGTCGTCGAGCGCGACCAAGCCGCCCTGGTGCTGGAACGTCGGCACCGACGCTGGCGAGGTGTTGTAAATCAGACAGGGTTCGCTGCCCGCGGTAATGGCTGCGCCGATCACCTCCTCGGAGGACTTACCGGCCGGGATCTCCTGCGCCGAAACCTTCTCGGACGGGTGCGCGCTATTCCAGGCGGCAACCGTCTGCTTGCCCCACGTGACCTCTTGGGCGTTGTTGGAATACCAGATGCTGATCGGCCCATGCGCCTTGGTGGCACCGCTGGCCGACTTGCCACCACCGCCTCCGCAGGCGGTGGCGCCCAGCGTCAGGGTGAGGGACAGGGCAAGTAGAACTCGTGACTTCATCTCTTCTCCTTGCGATTCAGCGGCGCTGCGACGCGGATTTGCGTGCTGGCGTTGGTGGTGTGGCTGTGGAGCCTCGGATCTCGACTCGGCCCGGCTCAAGATGCACGTCGGGGATCGTCGACGGATCGGCACGGCCGATGATGGTCAGCAATGTCGTGGCTGCCGCTTTCCCCCAGCCGAACGGGTTCGTCGTGATCGTCGTCAGGGGTGGGTGTGTGTGTGCTGACAATTCGGTGCCGTCGAACCCGGTCACCGACAGATCATCGGGCACGCGCAATCCGCGGTTGTGGGCTACCCCGATACCGGCGATCGCCATCAGATCGTTGGCGTAGACGATCGCGGTCGGAGGATTGTGCAGATCCAACAGTTGCGCGGTAGCGGCCGCCCCTCCGGCTGCGGTGAAGTCCGACACCACCAGCGGCCCGGTGGCGACTCCGGCCTCGACCAGTGCTTCAGCCCATGCGTCCCGGCGGCTCACGGTGTGCAGAAACTCCAACGGGCCCGAGACGTGGCCGATCCGCGTGTGACCGAGTCCGACTAGGTGGCCTACCGCTTCCCTAATACCCAGCTGGTCATCCATACCCACGGCGGGAAACGGGGAAGCGACGTCGGGCCGACCCAATGTGACCGCGGGTAATCCAAGCTCGGCCAACAACCCGATCCGCGAGTCGTTCGTCCGCAAGTCGCTAACGAAGACACCGTCGACGCGGCCCTGGCCAGCCAGCTTCCGATACCCGTCTTCTTCGGACTGCGCGCCGGTCACGACCTGTAACAGCAGCGAATAGCCCGCCGGTGCGAGGATCGTCTCGACACCGGCGATGAACGCCGGATAGAACGGATCCGCGCCGAGTACCTCAGCCGCCCGCGCCAACACAATCCCGAACGCGAACGCGCGGGACACCGACAGCGACCTAGCCCGGTGACTCGGCTGCCAACCCAGATCGTGAGCCGCAGCCAAGATGCGAGCCCGCGTCTCGCTTGACACGCCCTTACGACCGTTGAGCGCGAAGGAGACCGCACCCTTGGAGACACCGGCGTGGTTGGCGACATCGGAGATGGTCAAGCGGCGCGCAGGCATGCTTCTCCGTCCTAAACCGGTATAGCGAGGTAGAACACTATAAACCGGTTAAGTCGCCGCTTGTCAAGCCGACCGCCATGGGCGGTGATCTTCGTCAGGCTCTGGCGTTTGTACGACTGGAACACCCGGGCATCGGCGGCCGTCCTAGACACCTCGGCGATGGTCGAGGTGATCGTCCGCAACGCGCTCGACGTCAGCTTGCAGCAGTGGGCTGACCGGCGCCGTGGCGGCCAGGACTGGCTCGATGCAGCACCGCTCGATGCGCAGGGTCGGGCGGATGTCGTGAAGGCCCGGGATCGCGCGGCGCATCACGAACCGATCCATCGCCGTGATCTCGCGCGCGACTTACGGGATGCGGTCGATGTAACGGGATGGGCGCATCCCCAGGGCGCCATCTGGGTGCGGGCACGCTCGACCCTGCTCCGAGCGGCGGCCGAGCGGGCGATGCTGTAGTGGCTCATCGCGTGGTGCGCGTGCGCGTACGGCGGAGCGCGTCAAGGGCGGTCTCGTCGGCGTCGGGCAGGATATGCAGGTATTTTTCGGTGGTCCGCAGGCTGCCGTGGCCCAGGCGTTCTTTGACCACTTGAACATCGGCGCCGCCGGCGAGCAGCCAGGAGGCGTGGGCGTGGCGTAGGTCGTGGACGCGCACGTTGAAGTCGAGGTCAGCTGCTGTGACGGCGGGTCGCCAGATGTGTTGGGCGAACCAGCGGCGGGGGAGGTGTCCGTCGGTGTTGATGGTGCGCCCGGAGCGCGGCCGGTCTGTTCCGGCGGCGCGGCGTTCGGCGCGGTAGCGGGCGTAGACGTTGCGGCAGTGCTCGCATCTGCAGGAGCCGAGGCTGTAGCCAGTGAGCGTGCCGTGCTGGTAGATGCGGCCGGCAGCGTTCGGGTCGGTGCGGCCCAGCTCGTCCGGATCGGGCAGCGCAGCGTCCTCGACCGGCGCCCGCTCGTGCGTTGGCATCGAGAACAGCAGATCGTGCCGACCAAGATTGCCGGCCCGGATGTGCTCGCTCAACGCGGTCACGATCTCGGCGGACAGCTTCACTCGCCGGTACTCCTTGTCCTTGGGATACTCCTTCACGACGAATCGCGGCTGATCGCCCTCGCGGAACCGCGCGTTGATCTCGACGACGGCGCGGGCCACAGTCAGCATCCGGGTGCTGGTGTTCAGGTCGGCGACACGCAGTTCGGTGAGCTCGCCCCACCGCAGCCCGGACTCGACGTCGAGTTCCACAAGCAGCCGCGACTGGGCGTCGGGCAGCGCTTGGTGGATCAGGTCGAACTGTTCCGGGGTGACGATGGTGCGGGGTTTGCGGGCGACGGTGGGGGTCTTCACGCCGCGGCACGGGTGCACGTTCGCGATCTGGTCGTTGAGTGCGGTGGTGAAGATCGCGGACAGGATCGTCTTCAGGTCCGCGATCGTCGACGCGGACACGCCGTGGGCCGTGAGCCGGGTCACCCACTCACGGACGTGGACCGGCGCGATGTCACCCATCCGCATCGCTCCGAACTCCGGGATCAAGTACTTGGCGATCTGATAGCTGTAGCGCTGGTGGGTGGTGTGCTCAAGCTCGTGATTGGGCAGCCACACGCCGCTCACGTAGGCGGCGAAGTCGATGCGGCCACGGTGCCGGTCCCGCGCTTGTCCGAGCGCGGCTTGTGCTTCGGCGGTCTGCCAGGTGCGGTCGGCGTCACGCCG
Source organism: Jatrophihabitantaceae bacterium (assembly GCA_036833255.1). Classification (GTDB taxonomy): domain Bacteria; phylum Actinomycetota; class Actinomycetes; order Mycobacteriales; family Jatrophihabitantaceae; genus QHCC01. The sequence continues at coordinate 12,615 of DAITQD010000016.1, read as the reverse complement.
GGTGGCGAAGGTGCCCGCCGAGCGGCGCACCCCGCGCGAGTCGTGATAGATCGCCGCGTAGCGCGGCTTGCCGTTCGCCCCGACCCGCCGGTACGAATGACCCATGTCCGGTTCACCTCTCCTGTCTGTTGCTTATCTGTTGCTGCACCGGGCGTCAGGTCCCGTCATGGGGCGACACGTAACGGCATCGAAAGCCCAGCATCTACCGGCATTCTAGCGTGGAGAGCAGGAATCATCGAGGGTCCAAACACGAGCATCGCGACGTTGACACGGTAGGGGTCACTGGTTCAATCCGAGTATCGCCCACCCTCTGCAGCCCCTGGAATCCGGAGGCTGCAGCTACCTTGGGAGTCGACCTCGGGGCCGAGAACGTAGCGTTGCGGGTAGGGGTCACAACGTCGGGCATGCACCGTTGAGGTGGAACGCACCGCCTCGATCAGGACGAGTCAGCCCGTGGTGTCGTGGTTGGCGAGCTCTCTGGTGGCGCGTTGCCGGCGGCGCTCGGGGTGATGCCTTCTTGCAGTTCGGGTTCGAGACCTTCGGTTGGGTGAACCGGCGGCTTACCTTCGTCCGTGCGCCATGCAGAGAACGCGGTGGTCATCGCGATCAGCCAGGCCCCGCCGATCAAGAATCCGCCGATGACGTCGGAGAAGTAGTGCACGCCGAGCGCAATCCGGGAGAACCCAATCGTCAGCACCAGCAGTGACGCGACCGTGATTGCCCACGGCCGGGTTCGACGCGGGATCACCGGCAGGAAGACCAGTACCAGGATCCCGTATCCGACGATCGCGGCCTGGGCATGACCGCTCGGGAACGACGTGCCGCCAGCTGTCGCCACCGGATCGGGCAGGTGGGGACGGGCCCGAGAGACGGTCAACTTGATGGCATTGTTGAGCAAGGAGCTGCCGATCGTGGTGACCGCGACGAAGGCGGCCAGCCGGGGGAGCCGCCGGTAGATCAGCCAGCCCATCACGGGGATCAGGATGATCCACCAGGCCAGTGTCGAGCCGAGGTCACTGACCGCCCGCATCGCCGACGTGAAAGTGGCGTGCGAGCGTAGGAGTTCATGCAATTCGTCCGCGAAACTATTGTCGACGCGCAGCAAGCCCGCTGATTTCGACTTCACCAGCAGCGACAAGATCGCAACAGCCACCGCGGCGGCGAAGACGGCCGCGAAGGAGACGAGCGCGCGTCTACCGAATCGGACCGGCGCGGCTCTCGTCACGGGCCCGGCTGGGGGATCGGCTTGTCGTTCAGGCACGCGAGACGCTCCGTGCCGCGTTGCTTGCCGGGAGGTCGTCCGACGGCCAACACTGATCGTCGTGACGACGCACCAGGACCGTGCTGTGCACTCGGACATTGTGGCGAGGTGGTTCCTCACGGCTGCCGAGCGCGGTAATCGGGCGACTGATATCCGCGCTTGGACCACGGGGAATTCGGTCGAGGCGCTCATCGACGGCGCGGCGTATTTCGGCCGTCTGTATCAGGAGTTGCGCTCTGCCCATCGCGGCGATGAAATCTATCTCGCCGACTTTCGGGGCGACACCGAGGAACTTCTGGCCGGTGCGGATACCTCGGTCGGTGCTGTTCTCAGTGATTGCGCGCGTGCCGGCATAGTGATTTTCGGGCTGATCTGGCGTTCGCAACCTAACTGGCTCGAAGGCAGCGAGGGGAAGAACGCCGAGCTGACCCGCGACATCAACGAGGCGGGTGGCGATGTGCTGCTGGACGCCCGTACCCGGCGTGCCGGATCCCATCATCAGAAATTCGTCATCTTCCGACGCCCCGACCGGCCGGCTCAGGACATCGCATTCGTGGGTGGCATCGACCTTGGCCGGAGTCGACACGACGACACCTCCCACGGTGGCGATGTGCAGGCGATGGACTTTCCGGCGGAATACGGGGATCGTCCGCCCTGGCATGACGCGCAGGTCGCGATCCGTGGCCCGGCCATCAGCGACGTGGAGAAGACCTTTCGCGAGCGGTGGGACGGCAGCAGTGTGCTGGACCTGCCCAGTCCGATCCGGATGCTGATGGACCGCACCTATCACGCCGGCGCACTCACCGGCCGCGACCTTCCGAAGCCGCTGCCCGATCCTCCGCCCGCAGGGACCCACGCCGTGCAGGTGCTGCGGACCTACCCGGCCCGGCTTCGGCGCTACCCCTTCGCGCCGCTGGGTGAACGCAGCATCGCGCGCGCGTACCGGAAGGCATTTGCCCGCGCACGGCGCCTGATCTACATCGAGGATCAGTACCTGTGGGCGTCGTTCGTCGCCGAGCTGCTCGCCAGCGCGATGCAGGCGAATCCCGAACTGCATGTGATCGCGATCGTGCCCCGCTTCCCCGACAGGGAGGGGACGGCCCGCTGGCCGAGCCTGATCGGCCATGAGCGAGCAATCAAGATCTGCCGCGCCGCGGGTCGCGAGCGCTTCGGCATCTATGACGTCGAGAACTCCGCAGGCACGCCGGTCTACGTGCACGCCAAGGTAGTCGTGATTGATGACGTGTGGGCCATGGTGGGATCGGACAATCTCAACCGACGGTCCTGGACGCACGACAGCGAGATGTCCTGCGCGGTGCTCGATGAGGCGACCGATCCACATGAGCCCCTCGACCCCGCAGGTATGGGCGACGGCGCGCGGGTCTTCGCTCGTGATCTGCGGCTTGAATTGTGGGGAGAGCATCTCGATCGTGCCGCAGCGGATCCGATCGAGGATCTGCTTGATCCGACAAGGGCATTTGAGGCTATGCGAGACAGCGCCCAGGCGCTGCGTGCCTGGCACGAGTCGGGGCGGACGGGGCCGCGCCCCCCGGGTCGGCTGTGCCCGCACGTTCCTGAGCGACTGCCCTGGTGGCGCAAACCCCTCGCGGTACCGGCGTACCGCTTGCTGTATGACCCGGATGGTCGCGCCCTGCGCGATCGGCTGCGGCGGCAACCCTGAGCGGCTCATGTAGCGGCCGCACAGACGACGATCGCGCCGGACAGCACCCGAACCGTGATACCGGTCGAGTTGCCGGCATCGTCGCCGTCGTACTCGAGCGGGAGGGATCTATCGGCAGTGATCTGAACACGCGACCCGCGCAGCACCTGAGCCTGCTCACCCGAGGCAGGTCTACGAAGAAGAATGCGCAGTGCGAGCATCGGCCAGTCACGAACCGTGTGTGGTGTCAGCAGGAGCACGTCGAGTAGGCCGTCGTCGGGCCGCGCCTCCGGCAGCACGGCGAGCCCGCCTTGCAGCCGTCCCACGTTGCCGACGAGCACGCCGACCGCCGTGCGCCGCAACACCGGCTGGTCGTCCATCCGCACCTCGAACAGCGCACGGCCGGTACCGCGCAGGGCCCGTACCCCGCCGACGATGTAGGCCGGCCAACCGACCTTGGCCTTGAGCTTGCCGTCGGTATCGCGGATCATCGCCGCGTCGAAACCAAGACCGGCCATCACGACGAACCGCCGACCATCGGACTCCAGCAGGTCTAGCCGGCGACGATCCGGACCGAGCGCGACATCCAGCGCCAGTCCACGATCCAATGGAAGGTCGAGATTACGGGCGAGTAGATTCCCGCTGCCGACCGGAATGAGTGCGATCGGCACATCGGAGCCGGCGAGCGCCCCAGCGCACTGCGCTACCGTGCCGTCCCCGCCGCACACCAAGACGAGGTCGACACCGGCGCGAAGAGCATCCCGAACCATGCCTGCGCCGGGATCGTCAAGGGTGGTCTCAAACCACAGCGGCTCGCTGATCCCCAGCCCGGTGCAGCGCTCCCGGATCTCCTTCTTCAGCTGATCGATGTCGTCGACATTGACCGGGTTGCACACGACGGCAGGCCTCGGGACGGCAGTCACCGTCGGTCTCGCATAAGGACAAGCGCGGTGGCGGTCAGCCAGAGCACGCTCAGCAATGCGCCGCCGAGCACGTCGGTCGGAAAGTGCATGCCTCGGTACAGGCGTGACAGCCCGACGGCGATCGCTATGCCGATCGCGAGCACGATGGCCGTTGCGCGCAGCCACCCGCGGCGTGAGGACAGGCACACCACGACGGCCAACGCCCCGTACAACGCGACCGCCGCCGCCACGTGACCCGAAGGAAAACTCGACGTCGGCGGCGCGCTATCCAGGTGCGGCACAGCAGGACGACGCCGGTCGATCACCAGCGTGGTGCAGACGAAGATCGCGACCTCGCCGACGACGGCGACCGCCAAGAACAGCGACTCGCGCCACCGGCCCAGGACGACCCGCAGACCGACGAAGCAGACCACAGCGATCGCGATGACCGTATAGCTTTCGGCCACGTGCGAGCCGATCTGGGTGGCGTCATTCCAGGACTGGCTGCGGTGACCGGCGAACCCCCGATCGACCGACAGATCCCACCGGGCGAAGGCGGTGTGTGTCACCCATCGGGTCAGGACGTAACCGAGACCTACGAGCAGAGCCCACAGCAGCACAGCTGACGGAATCAGGCGGATGGCAGCGAAGCGCACCTGATCCGCGGTGCCGCGCTTCGCCGGTGCACTCTCGGCCCTTGGCGGGTTCACGGTCGTCATGTCAGGTACGCCGCCAGATCGCCTCGGCGTACCCGTAGATGCCGAACACGATGAGCCCGACTGCGGCGGCTCCCAAAAGCAAAGGTCCACCCGAGCCGGCGGCCAAGGAGCGCAGTGCGCCGTCGAGGCCACGTGCCTTGCTCGTGTCGTAGGTCAGTGCGGCCCGCAGCACGAAGATGCCGGTCAACGCGAACACTGCGCCGCGGGCGGTCGTCCCGACGACGCCGAGCAATTCGACGAGCCGTCGGGTGCCGGGGCTCATGTTCTGCATCGCGAGGTACTTCTCGAACTTCTTCGTGATTCCTTCGCGGATGAGCTCGAGGCCAACGATGATCACCACTACGCCGACGATTCCGACCAGCAGGCGGCCACCGGAATGGGCCATGGTCTTGGCCGTCCAGTCCTGTTGTTGGCTGGTCTGGCTCTTGCCGGGCGAGTGAGCGAGCAGCTTGAAGGCACTGAATGCGAAGAAGGCGTAGATGCAGCCCCGGACGAAAGACTGCACCCGCGGGCCTGCCTTGCGGCCCTCGCCGACCACCCCGAACGCGGCCTCGCTCCAGCGCCACAGGGCGTAACCGACGAGACCGATCGCGATGATCCACAGCAGGATCGAGCCACCCCGATGGCGTACGACCTCCTGCATCGCCCCCCGCTGATCTGCCTCCTGCTTCGGCACACCTCGTGCCAACAGAAACGCCAGCCAACCGATCAGCAGGTAGATGGTGGCGCGGGCTGCCAAGCCCAGCCGGGCCAGGCCCCGCATCGCGTTACTTCGCGCCAGTTCTCGCGCCGATCCCGTTGCACTCATACGCCTCGTCCCTCGGCAGCCGTAGCGACACATCGCCACCGGCACAACATTAGGCCCCGGATCTACCGTGGTAATGGAATGGGCCGTGTCGTCGTAGCCACCCCGCCGTCAGGCAGCGCGAATTCGCCGAGGACGGTGAATAGTCATAGACGCCGGACCCCGCCAGCAGGAGGACAACCTCGTGACCAGCTTGGCCACCGAACATGCGAGCGTGGAATTTCGGGTGGCTCCGGATACCTACCGGCACTGGCGGTTGAGCTTCGAGGGAGCGGTCGCGACATTGGCGATGGATGTCGACGAGAGGGGCGGCCTGCGCGAGGGCTACGAGCTGAAGCTGAACTCATACGACCTCGGCGTGGACATCGAGCTGTACGACGCCGTGCAGCGGCTGCGCTTCGAGCACCCCGAGGTACGAACCGTAGTGCTGACGAGCGGCCGGGAGAAGATCTTCTGCGCGGGTGCGAACATCCGGATGCTGGCCGGCTCCACGCATTCGTGGAAGGTGAACTTCTGCAAGTTCACCAACGAGACGCGCAACGGCATCGAGGACGCCACCGCCAACTCGGGCCAGACCTACCTCGCCGCGCTGAACGGCACGGCCTCCGGCGGCGGCTACGAGCTGGCCCTGGCCTGCGAGCACATCATGCTCGTGGACGACCGCTCCTCTGCGGTGTCGCTTCCCGAGCTGCCGCTGCTCGGTGTGCTGCCCGGCACCGGCGGGCTGACTCGGGTCGTCGACAAGCGTCACGTCCGCCGCGATCTCGCCGACTACTTCTCCACCAGGGCCGAGGGCATCGCAGGTAAGAAGGCTGTCGCCTGGAAGCTCGTCGACGAGGCCGTCCCACGCCCGAGGTGGGACGAGAGCGTCGCCGAGCGAGCCGCCGAGCTAGCCGCCACCTCGAACCGCCCGGCCGAGGCGAGCGGTATCGCGCTCAGCAGGCTCGACAAGCAGTGCGCCGACGACGCGATCAGTTATCGGTACGTGCGCGCACGGCTGGACCGGTCCGCGGGCACCGTCGAGATCACGATCACCGCGCCCTCCGAACCGGCCGGCTCGGACATCGCCGTCGCGCACGCGCAGGGTGCGGACTTCTGGACGCTCGCCATGACCCGCGAACTCGACGACCTGATCCTTGATCTGCGAACCAACGAACTCGAGCTCGGGACGTGGTTGTTCAAGACCGCAGGAAGCGCCGTCAACGTCCTCAGCTACGACCAGCTACTGCTCGACAACGGCGACGACTGGCTGGCGAATGAGATCCGGCACTACCTCAAGCGCACCCTGAAGCGCTTGGACGTGACCAGCCGCAGCCTGCTCGCCCTGATCGAGCCGGGCAGCTGCTTCGCCGGCTCGCTGCTCGAACTCGCCCTCGCGGCCGACCGCAGCTACCAACTGTCCGGCGTCTTCGAGGACATCGATGCCGACGCCGCCCCCGCCGCGATCACACCGGGCGCGATGAACTTCGGGGCACTGCCGATGGGCAATGGGCTGACCCGGCTGCAGACCCGGTTCCTCGGCGACGACGCAGCCCTGATCGCGGTGCAGGCCGAATCGGGCGAGCCGCTGGAGGCCGAGGCCGCCGAGGCGCTCGGACTGGTCACCTTCGTCCCGGACGACATGGACTGGGACGACGAGATCCGCATCGCGGTCGAGGAGCGCGCCAGCTTCAGCCCCGACGCGCTGACCGGGCTGGAAGCGAACTATCGCTTCGCCGGGCCGGAAACCCTGGAGACGAAGATCTTCGGCCGGCTCACCGCCTGGCAGAACTGGATCTTCTACCGCCCCAACGCGTCCGGCGAGAACGGCGCGTTACGCAAATTCGGCACCGGGCAACGTGCCGACTTCGACCGGAAGCGAGTCTGAGCCGTGACGACAACCGCCGACTACACCGACAAGATTCCGAACAACGTCGAGTTGCACGAGGACCGCCGCCTGCAGCGCGCTCTGGAATCGTGGCAGCCCAACTTCCTGAACTGGTGGGAGTCGATGGGTCCGACCCTGCCGACGCAGGACGTATATCTGCGCACCGCGGTCAACGTCGGCCGCGAGGGATGGGCGCACTTCGGTCACGTCGCGATGAAGGACTACCGCTGGGGCATCTTCCTCGCCGAACGCAACCGCGACCGGCAGATCGCCTTCGGCGAGCACAAGGGCGAGCCGGCCTGGCAGAAGGTGCCGGGGGAGTACCGCTCGGAGTTGCAACGGCTCATCGTCATCCAGGGTGACACCGAGCCCGCGTCGGTCGAGCAGCAGCGCAACCTCGGCGCCACCGCCCCGAGCCTGTACGACCTGCGCAATCTGTTCCAGGTCAACGTCGAGGAAGGCCGTCATCTGTGGGCGATGGTCTACCTGCTGCACGCCTACTTCGGCCGCGAAGGCCGCGAGGAGGCCGAGGAGCTGCTGCACCGCCACTCCGGCAGCGAGGACGCGCCGCGCATCCTCGGCGCGTTCAACGAGGAGACGCCCGACTGGTTGTCGTTCTTCATGTTCACCTACTTCACCGACCGCGACGGCAAATACCAGCTGGGCACGCTGAAGGAGAGCGCGTTCGACCCGCTGTCGCGCACTTGCGAGTTCATGCTCAAGGAGGAGGCGCACCATATGTTCGTCGGCACGACCGGCATCGACCGGGTGGTCGAGCGAACCGTCCAGCTGATGAAGGAGCACGACACAGACGACGTCTCCGCACACGGCGGGATCTCGCTGAAGACCGTGCAGAAGTACCTGAACTTCCACTACAGCGTCTCGGTGGATCTGTTCGGCAGCGAGACCTCGACGAACGTCGGGAACTACTTCACCGCCGGCCTGAAGGGGCGCTGGTCCGAGGAGCGCCGCAAGGACGATCACCGGCTGACGAGCGAGGCGATCCTGGTCGACGCGATCACCGACGACGGCGAGATCGGCCAGACCGAAGTCGCCGCGTTGGTCGGGCTGAACACCGACCTGCGCCGCGAGTACATCGCGGACTGCCAGAGCGGCGTCAACCGGTGGAATCGCATCCTCGACGACGCGGACCTGCCGCAGCGGCTGACGCTGCCGAGCATCGCGTTCAACCGCAAGGTGGGTGCGTTTGCCGGGATCCAGGCGACGCCGGACGGCGCGCTGATCTCCGAGGACGACTGGCAGCAGCGGCAGGGCGAATGGCTGCCGACGGTGGTTGACAAAACGCACGTCCGCTCATTGATGCGGCCGGTCCACGAACGAGGCAAGATTGCCTCCTGGATCGCGCCGCCCCGACAGGGGATCAACGGCCAGCCGTTCGACTACGAGTACGTCCACCTGCGTTAGATCGAGGGGCGCGGAGCATGGCTGACGAACTGTTCAACGCGTGCGGCTACCTGCTGGACCGGCGTATCGACGCCGGCGACGGTGATCGGCTCGCGCTGACGGGCGCGGGTGGCGAGCTCACCTACGGTGCGCTGCTCGATCGCGTGCAGCGCACGGCCACCGTGCTGACGGATCTGGGTCTGCAACCGGAACAACGGCTGCTCATGTGCATGGCTGACGGCCCCGATTTCGTGAATCTCTATCTCGCGGCGATGCGGATCGGGGCGATCCCAGTTCCGGTGTCGACGATGCAGTCAGCAGAGGGGCTCGCGGAATTGTTGCGCGACTCGCGGGCGCGCCTGCTCGCCGTCAGTTCCGCGTTCGGGCAGCTCGCCCGGGGCGCGGTCGGCGACGCGCCGGAGTTGCGTGGCGTACTCGCTGCCAACGGTGCGGACGTCGGCGACGCGGGCCTGCCCGTGCACGACCTCGACCGGCTCGTCGCCGCTGCCGAACCGCGTCGCGCGATCTTTGCGACGACGGCGGACTCGCCCGCGTTCTGGCTCTACACATCTGGGACGACCGGCAAGAGCAAGGCGGCGATGCACCGGCACGGCTCGGTGCAAGTGGTCTGCGAGACCTACGGGGCGCAGGTTCTCGGCATCCGGCCCGACGACCGCTGCCTGTCCGCGGCCAAGGCGTTCTTCGCCTACGGCTTGGGCAACTCCGTGCTCTTCCCGTTCGCCGTCGGCGCGTGCGCGGTGCTCGAGCCGGCACCCGCCAGGGCGGAGCTCATCGCCGAGCGGATCGCGCAGTACGGCGCGACGCTGTTCTTCGCCGGACCCACCTTCCTCGCCAACATGCTGCGCGCCGAACTCCCGCCCGACGCGCTGCGCAGCGTGCGCCTCGTCGCGTCGGCCGGTGAGGCGTTGCCAGCCGCGTTGTACCAGCGGTGGACCGCGCACTTCGGCGCCGACGTCCTCGACGGCATCGGCATGACAGAGATGCTGCACATCTTCCTGTCCAACCGCGAGGGACAGGTACGCGCCGGAACCACCGGAGTCGCAGTGCCCGGCTACGACCTCCGCGTGGTCGATGACGCGGGCCTGGACGTGGCGCCGGGAACTCCGGGCACGCTCTTGGTGCGCGGTGACTCGACCGCGACCGGATACTGGTCGCGCTACGACGCGTCACGGCAGGTGTTCCAGGGCGAGTGGCTGCGCACCGGCGACACGTACGTGCAGGACGCGGACGGCTACTACAGCTGCCTCGGCCGTACGGGAGACATGCTCAAGTCCAGCGGCATCTGGGTGTCACCGGCCGAGGTCGAGGACTGGCTGCTCGCGCACCCGTCCGTGGCGCAGGCCGTCGTCGTCGCCGCACCCGACGTCGACGGGCTGGAGAAGCCGGTGGCCTACGTGGTGCTGAAGTCGGCGACGCTGGCCACCGAAGCGGAGCTGATCGAGCACTGCCAGGCCGCGCTGCCGTCCTTCAAGCGACCGCGTAAGATCCTCTTCGTCGACACCTATCCCACCACCGCCACCGGAAAGATCCGCCGCGTCGAGCTACGGGCGATGGCCGCAGGCGTCCTCGTCGACGCGGCCTTCGCGAAGCTGGAATCGTGACGGCTGCCCCGGGCTCGGCCGGCGCGCCGCGGGACGATTCCGTGCTGGCCGACCGGTACGAGTTGGGCGCCGTGCTCGGCCACGGCGGGGTGGGGACGGTGTATCTGGCTCGCGATCTCGTCCTGCACCGGGCCGTCGCGGTGAAGATCTTTCGTCCCGACGCCGCGGCAACTGATCAGGCCAGCCGCTACGAGCAGGAGTCCCGCCTGCTCGCGAGCCTGAGCCATCCGGGGCTGGTGACGGTCTTCGACGCCGGCATCGATGTCTCGGTGGCCGACCAGCCCAAGCCGTATCTGGTCATGGAACTGGTCGAGGGTGCGACGCTCGCAGCTCGCCTAAGCGACGGCCCGGTGCCCCCGCCCGAGACCGCCGCGCTGGGCGCACAAGTGGCCACGGCGCTGGCCTATGTGCACGGTCGCGGCGTGGTGCATCGCGACGTCAAGCCCGCCAACATCCTGCTGGCCAACGGTGCGGACGCCGCCGCCCCCTTGACCGCGAAGCTCACCGACTTCGGTATCGCGCGCCTGGTCGACAGCACGCGCATGACGATGCATGGAATGACCCTCGGCACGGCGAACTACCTCAGCCCGGAGCAGGCCATCGGCGGCGACGTTGGGCCGCCGAGCGACATCTACGCGCTGGGCCTGGTACTGCTCGAGTGCGTCACCGGGCAGGTCGCCTATCCCGGGCACGGTGTCGAGGCCGCGGTCGCGCGCCTGCATCGGCCGCCGTCCTTCCCGCTGTGGCTCGGTCCGGAATGGACGAGCCTGCTCGCCGCGATGACCTACCCCGACCCCGCACATCGGCCGTCGGCGCTCGAAGCGGGCGAGGCACTGTCGCGCCTGTCGATGGCGGCTGCTCCCGACGCGCCCGCGTCGACGCTCGCTGCCTTTCAGACGCAGGTGCTGCCGGTGGCTGCGGCTGGTGGATCAACCCGCCTGCTGCCGGCCGTTCCCTCACGACGACGTCCGGGTTGGTGGGGGTGGGCTTGCGGTGCGCTGGTCGTGCTGGGTCTGGTCGTCGTGGTCGGGGTGATCGCGACCCGCACCTCCTCGCCGCCGTCCATGGTCCGACCTCCGGCGTACCCGAGCGTGCCGGGTCAGCTCGGCACGCATCTGCATCAGCTCCAGACCGCGGTGCAGCCATGAGGTGTCGACTGCTGGCGGCCACGCTCGCGGCGGCGGTAGTAGGCGTGGCCGGCTGTTCGGGGGATACGTCGACGCCGGGCCTGTCCGACGGATCGGCGCGCCAACTACAGGCTGACGTTCTCGCCGTGACCCGCAGCGCGGCCGCGCACAACTGGACCGTCGCCCGCACCGAACTGGACACACTGCGTGCCGATCTGGCGGCCGCCCGCTCGGCCGGCAGTGTGAGCACCGCGCGCTCTTCCTCGATCGAAGCGGCCATCGCCGCGGTCAGCTCAGATCTGTCGGCGGCGTCGGCGCCGACCACGACCCCGCAGACCACGCCGCCAAAGACGACACCCGCACCGACGACCTCGCATCCGAAACAGAGTTCATCCAAGGGCGAAAAGCACGGCGGGCGCGGCGGCGGGGGAGACGGCGGCTGAGCCATCGTGGTGCGATGGTCAGGGGCCGTTCGGGCGCGGCGTAGTGGTGATCGTGATAGTCGTGGCTGTGGGTTGACGGATCGTCGGGCGCTGGGCGTGCGGGATCCTCTGTACGGCAAGGACGATGACGATCAGCGCGAGCACCGTCATGAACACCGCGATCGTGAGTCGACCCGTGTCCGTGCGCTCGGTCGTCACGGTCGCCACTGTAGGCGCCCACGTACGGTTGCCCGTATGAACGAAGCGGCCCGGTCGCGGCGCCCGGTTGAGGCTCCGCGACCGGGTCTCGCAGGCCGGCTGAGCGGCGTGCGTGACCGGGTGCGGTCTGTGCCCGGCGGGACATTCATTTGGCGTATCGGGATCACGCTGATCGGCCTGGCGACGATCGTCGTCGGTGTCCTGCTGTTGCCGCTGCCAGGGCCAGGTTGGCTGATCATTTTCGCCGGCCTGGGCTTGTTGGCCACCGAGTACGCGTGGGCGTCGCGGCTGCTCGGTCGCGCCCGCCGCCGGGTCGCCGAATGGACCCGATGGTGGGCCCGGCAAGGGGACTTGGTGCGCGTCGCTATCGCCCTGCTCGGACTGGTGATCCTTGCCGCCGCGCTCCTCGGATCGTGGTTCCTCTACGCAATCCGCTAGCGGCGGATGCGGCTGCTCTGCCGTGTAGGCTTGGCGAGCTTCGTGACCCGCCGGTCGCGGATGCGGGCGATTAGCTCAGCGGGAGAGCACTGCCTTCACACGGCAGGGGTCACTGGTTCGATCCCAGTATCGCCCACACTTGGAGGCCCCGTAGTTACTGGGGTGTAGG